>DATDIL010000124.1:0-23896 GCA_036521075.1 Steroidobacteraceae bacterium
AATCCTGGGCGAGGTGCGCAAGGAATTCGCGGACCTGCTGCGGCGCGCGGATGCCATCTTCATCGAAGAGCTGCGACGGCATGATCTGTACGATCGCACCAGCCAGGCGTTCGCCGTGTTCCTGCCGGTGCGCTCGGTGGGCGTCATGGGCGATGCTCGCCGCTACGACTACGTCGTCGCGCTGCGCGCCGTCGAGACCATCGATTTCATGACGGCGCATTGGGCGCGGCTGCCATACGATTTCCTGGATGAGGTGTCGCGACGCATTGTCAATGAAGTGCCGGGCATCTCGCGCGTGATGTACGACATTTCGGGCAAGCCGCCGGCAACCATAGAGTGGGAGTGAGGGGGCCGCCCAACAGAGGGGGACTTGCGGCAAGAACCTGTGCGTAGTGCAGCATCGCCACACTGTCGAAATGAAATAAATCTGGAGCGACGCGATGGCTGATTTGCCCAGGAGTAACGCTGAATGGGTGCCGGTCACATACGAGAACTGCAAGGGCGTCGGGGGTCCCTTCTACCACGGCACAAAGGCCGACTTGGCCATAGGCGACTTGCTGATTGCCGGCTACTCTTCCAATTTCGAGGACGGGAGAAAATCCAACAACGTCTACTTCTCTGCGGTGTTGGAAGCCGCCGTCTGGGGTGCGGAACTGGCAATGCCGCGTTCGGGCCTGGGCGATCGCGGCCGAGTCTACATTGTCGAGCCGACGGGGACGTTCGAGGATGATCCCAATCTCACGAACAAGCGCTTCCCAGGCAATCTGACCAAGTCCTATCGCACACGAGAGCCACTCAAAGTCATCGGCGTGGTTGATGACTGGGTCGGACATCCCGCCGATGTGCTTCAGGCAATGTTGGATTCTATTGAAGGCTTGAGACGCCGCGGCCCGTCGCTTATCGAGGACTAAGCAGAGCAAGGTCCTAGGACAATCGCAGGCTTGCGCCGCTATTCTGTTGCGCGAGACAATTGAGTAGGAGTGACGAATCGCAAGTTATTGAATATTATAATATCAATAAAAATACTACCATGAATATTCGGTATTAAAAACCGAATTTTCATGGTAAAATTTCGACCATGATAGATCGCGAATTGCATGCGCGGCAGATCACCGGCCTATTGAAGCGATTTCCCGTGGTCGCGATTCTTGGGGCGCGACAGGTCGGGAAGACGACACTTGCAGCTTCGATAGCGCCGACCCTGAGCAATCAAATCAGTAGCTTTGATCTGGAGAATCCTTCGGATCTCGCTCGGCTGGCCGATCCGATGCTTGCGCTTCAGGAACCCAAGGGCTTGGTCGTCCTGGACGAGGTGCAGCGTCGCCCGCAGCTGTTTCCGGTATTGCGTGTCTTGGCGGATCGCAAACCGGTCCGCACGAGGTTTCTTGTTTTGGGGAGTGCAGCACCTGATCTGCTCAGGCAGAGTTCCGAATCCCTTGCAGGGCGAATTGCTTACTACGAGCTTCCGGGGTTGGCGGTACGCGAAGTGAGTTTCGAGCATGCAGATCGCCTGTGGGTGCGCGGCGGATTTCCTAAGTCCTTCCTCTCGCGCTCTGACCGCGAAAGCATGGAATGGCGGCAATCCTTCATCCGGACTTTTCTAGAGCGCGATTTGCCGGCGCTTGGAGTAAATGTCGCCGCGGACACCATGCGTCGCTTCTGGTCAATGATTGCGCATCATCACGCCCAACTATGGAACGCATCCGAGATCGGTCGTTCCTTCGGCGTGGCGGATACCACCGTGCGCAACTATCTCGACAAACTGACCGACGCACTGGTCGTGAGGCAGCTGAGGCCCTGGCACGAGAACCTTGGAAAGCGACAGGTAAAGTCGCCCAAGATATTCATTCGGGATTCCGGGTTACTTCACGCACTACTGAATCTTCCCACCAAGCGGGACATCGAGGGGCATCCCAAGCTCGGCGCATCCTGGGAGGGTTTCATCGTCGATCAGCTGGTGCAACAGTTGGGCGTTTCTCCGGAGGAGACCTATCACTGGCGAACCCATCAGGGTGCCGAACTGGATCTACTGGTCGTGCGTGGAGGACTAAGGCTGGGTTTCGAGGTCAAGCGTACGGTCGCTCCGACGCTGACACCCTCGATGCGCTCGGCGATGCATGATCTGAACCTCAAGTCGCTGACCGTTGTCCATGCTGGAGACCAGACATTTCCTCTTGCCAAGCACGTTCAGGCGGTTGCATTTCGCGACGTATTGAATGTCATCAGGCCGCTGCATTGAAAGTTCACACCTTTTGGCTGTGCCAAGATTGGCGTGGCGACCAGATCGTTCGCGATTGTGAAGGGTTGAAAAAATGATCCTCTATTCGACGGTTGGCACTTCGGACATGCAGCGCGTGTGCAGTCCGTTCGATGGCCAGGCGCCTGCCGGGGGGAACGGCACGATGATCGCGTTCCGCGCCAAGGATGAGGTCCAGGTGCAGGCCTTCCACGCCGCGGCACTGGAGAACGGCGGCAGTGATGAGGGGGCTCCTGGCGCGCGTCCATATGACGAGCCGACATTTTATGTCGCGTACGGTAAATTTGGCCCACGCTGAGAAGAAATCTCGTATTTGCAGGTGCTTATATCTGCCGGAGACAATTGAGTGGGAGTGACCCGAATGGGGCAGACTAGGAAATAACGACGGAAATATTGAGAATATCCAAATGGAATTAACCAATACCCGCGAAATCCTTCACGTACGCGACGCGGACCTGAGTGATTCTCACTTCTCGGGCGTCAAGCTGAGGAACGCCAAGTTCGACGACGTGAACTTGCAAGGGTCGGCGTTTACGAATGCGAATCTGGCAGGCGCCCGATTCCGAGATGTCAATTTGGCGGGCGCAACGATTCAAGACGCCAACCTGACGGGCATGTCTATCAACGGCGCATTGGTCACTGATCTGATCCGCGCCTTTGGGAGGCGCGCGCGGACGGTTCTATACGCCAAGGACCTTGCGATTATGCAAGAGTTCTATCACGGAGTTTTTCGGCTGGAGGTCGAGCAATCGGAGCTGGATCACGTGGTGCTCGGTTCATCCACATCGCAGCTGGTAATCGTCCAAGTGCCGGCGTCCATCGCGTCCACGATTCATCTAGCCGATCCGCCAGTTCGCAGGTCCCAAACACCGGTAAAACTGGTGTTTGACGTGGAAAGCATTTCCGCTGCGAGGGACGCCGTGCTTAACCTAAGAGGCGGAATAGATCCGACGGAAAATGAGTGGATCTTTCAGGGGTATCGTGTATGCGACGGCCACGATCCGGAAGGAAATGTGGTGCAGTTTCAGCAAAGACATCACAGCTCCGGCACGCGAGCGGATTCAGCCGAATGAAATATCGAAGCGCGCAGCGCGAGCTCGGAGATTCTTGTCAAGGGTCCAAAGCGCGGCGCCTCGACGCGAACAAATGCCTTTATGGCCTCCCGAAACAGGTCGGCCTTGTCAGTCCCGGGGTCGGCAACCTCCAAGGCGCGCTGTTACGGCCATAGGCGATGAGAGCGCCTAGATTCGCGTTTTCCAGTTGTGACCCGTCGGGATCTATTCATGAAAGGAAGTGTCTTATGGCGAAAGTGCGTGTCGCAGGCTTTTCGATCTCGCTCGACGGTTTCGGAGCGGGGCCGCAACAAAGTCTTGAAAATCCCCTCGGCAGGCGCGGGCACGAACTGCATCAATGGTTATTCGGCACGCGCATGTTCCGGGCGATGACCGGCAAGGACGGCGGGTCGGACGGCGTCGATCAGGGTTACGCACATCGTTCGATGGACGGGTTCGGCGCCTTCATACTCGGCCGCAACATGTTTGGGCCGATCCGCGGTCCATGGCCGGATGAGCGCTGGAAGGGCTGGTGGGGCGACAATCCGCCCTATCACGCGCCAACCTTCGTGTTGACGCAGCATCCGCGCGCTCCGATCGAGATGGAAGGCGGTACGACCTTCGTCTTCGTGACCAACGGTATCGAGGCCGCATTGGACCAAGCCAAGCAGGCTGCCAATGGTCGCGACGTGAAGATTGGCGGTGGCGTCGATACGGTGCGTCAATATCTGCGCGCCGGGCTGATCGACGAGCTGCATTTCGCGTTAGCACCGGTCGTGCTCGGGCAAGGCGAAGCGATGTTCGCCGGCATCGACCTGCCGGCGCTCGGTTACCACGTCACCGAACATCAGGCGACGGAGCATGCCACTCACATCGTTCTGCGCCGGTAGCCAACATGACCGCGCAGGTCGTGCAATCCCTCAGTCGTCTCCGTTTTCAAGGAACTGCAGCGCCGCCTTGGCCAAACCCGGTGCGCTGGACATGGTGTAATGCGTGACGCCTGGCAGGATCGCTAACCGATGGCGGGCCATCCCCGCCCCGTCGCTCGGCCAGGCGGGAGAGGACCGGCCCAAACATCTCGATCGTCCCGAATCCGCCGTGCAGAAGCAGCAGCGGCGCGCCCTCCCCATGGATCTCGTAGCCGTAGCGGACGCCGCCCGCCTCAATGTGTCCCTTCGTGATCGCGCTCATCATATTCTCCGGTTTGTCATAGGACCCGCCCGAGTTTGGCAAAATCTTGGCGACGCACGCTACTATGAGCGTGTGCTGGTGATTGCGCACTTCAGATAGAATGATATTCGGCGGGAAAAAGATCGGACCTCACATCCTTGGAACTGTCTGCCTATTTGCAGCGCATACGATTTGACGGCAGCTTGCGGCCCGATCTCGCGACGCTCACTGCCATGCATCGATCGCATCAATACGCGGTCCCGTTCGAAAATCTCGATGTGTTGCTGCGTCGTCCGGTGGCCATGGACCTGAGGGCGAACTACGCAAAAATCGTCGACCAGCGCCGTGGCGGCTGGTGCTATGAAATGAATGGCGTGATGCAATGGGCGCTGCAAGAGGTCGGCTTCAATGTGATGCGTGTGGGCGCCGGTGTAATGCGCGCGCAGGCCGGCGATGCGCAGCTGGGCAATCATCTGTGCTTGTTGGTGTACCTCGATGCGCCTTATCTCGTTGACGTCGGATTTGGTGGAAGTCTGGCAGAGCCGCTGCCACTGCGGGCATTGGAACGCGAGAATCCCCCTTACCGCCTCGGGTTGAACGAGCTGGGTGATGGCTACTGGCGATTCACCGAAACTGCCCACGGTGCGGGCGAGCCTTTCAGCTTCGACTTTCATAGCACTGCCGCCGATGAGGCGCTGCTCGAGCGCAAGTGCCACCTCCTGCAAACGGATCCGGCTTCCCCCTTCACTCAGAATCTTGTCGTCCAACGTCGCGAATTTGACAGACATCTGTCCCTGCGCGGCCGAGTCCTTAGCTGCATTGATGCGAGTGGGGTCGAGAAGCAAGTGTTGAATTCCGCCGCTGAGCTCGTCGCGGCTTTACGGGATCGATTCGACCTCGACGTTCCAGAGGCCGCAACCCTGTGGCCAGCGGTGTGCGCCCGGCACGATGCGCTACTCGGGGCCGGGGTATGAGAATCAGCCAGCGGGCGCGCTTAGGGGCTTCTGCTGAGCGCCCGAGCCGCGTAAGGTAGCGCTCTCCGATCTCATTGCTGTGGAGAGCATCCCATGTCGATTCGCATAAATGATACTGCGCCGAACTTCAAGGCCAAGACGACTCAGGGTCCTATCGATTTCCACGAATGGATCGGTAACAGCTGGGCGATCCTTTTTTCGCATCCGAAGGATTTCACGCCGGTGTGCACCACTGAGCTGGGCTACATGGCGAAGATCGAGCCAGAGTTTACCAAGCGCAACACGAAGCTGATCGGGTTGTCGGTGGACCCTATCGAGAGCCATGGCAAATGGGTGGTCGACATCGAGGAGACGCAGGGTGCCAAGGTCAAGTATCCGATGATCGGGGATACGGATCTGCACGTGGCAAAACTCTACAACATGCTTCCGGCCGAGGAGGGCGGCACGTCCGAGGGACGCACGGCTGCGACCAATGCGACGGTGCGGTCAGTTTTCGTCATCGGGCCTGACAAGAAGGTCAAACTGATGCTGACCTATCCGATGAGCACGGGCCGGAACTTCGACGAAATCCTGCGCGCACTGGATTCAATGCAATTGACGGCACGCGAGAATGTCTCCACCCCTGCCAACTGGAAGCCGGGTGAGGATGTCATCATTCCGGCTTCACTATCGGACGAGGCGGCGAAGCAGAAATACCCGCAGGGTTTCAAGACTTACAAGCCTTACCTGCGGACGGTTTCGAAGGTGAAGTGAGCGCCGCTGGGCGCATCGGCGCCCTGCGGCAGAGCAACTGCCGGGAATGGCTGCTCATACGAGGTGGGAGGCGATCCTCAGGCGCCCCCGTCAGCGGCACGTTCGAGTGCGGCGATGTCGATGCGCTTCATTTTCATCATGGCCGCGAACGCGCGCTGCGCACGGTGAGGATCGCCATCGCTGATCAATTTGGTGAGCTGGCGCGGCACGATCTGCCAGGAAACGCCGAACCGGTCCTTCACCCACCCGCACTGCTCGGCCTCGGGGATGGCGGAGAGCGCGTCGCTGTAACGATCAACCTGTGCCTGCGTTTCAACGGGTATCTGAAATGAAATGGCCTCGGTGAACCGGAACTGCGGGCCACCGTTCAAGCCGACGAAAGGCTGACCCATCACTGAGAACTCGACGGTGAGGACGTCGCCTGCCTTGCCTGACGGGTAGTCCCGCGGGGCGTGGTGAACGGCGTCGATGCGCGACTGGGGGAATACCGTGACATAGAACCTGGCCGCCGCTTCGGCATTGCCGTCGAACCACAGACAGGGAGTGATCTTGGACATCGCCGTTCTCCTTAGCGCTTGTTGGGCGCTGCGCTGCAACTTTGAGAATGCATTTCGTATGGGTCGCCAAATGTCAGAATACGCCGATGATAAATGTCGCCGGGATGCTGACATAGTCGTTGCAGCATTTTCCGCGAGCACAAAGACGGCGTCGCGAGTATTCTTCGTCTGTGCAGTGCAGCTTCGAGGAAGCGGGGCCACCGGGAGCGAGAGCATGAAGTTTGCGGGCATGTATTTTTTCGGATTCGCGATCCTGATCGGCGGTGTCCTGGCCGCGCTGTGGAAACTCGGGATCCTGGCCCGCATCGGCACGACCTGGACCCTGATTGGGCTGGCGATCGTCCTGGGACTTGGCATCATGATCGCCGTTGCCAACAGCGGCGCCAAAGAGAACATCCAGATCGATCGAAAATAGCGCTCCGCGCAGTTGCTGCCGATTTGCCGTTCATGCCAGACAATGCCAACAGCCCCGTGCCGCAGTTTGCGACTGCCGAATACGTCAGCCAGGCGGGTAGCGCGACCTGCAAGACGTGCGGAAGGGCGCTGGGCAGCAGCCATTACCGGGTGAACGGCGTGGTGACCTGCTCGCAGTGCGCCGAACGCATCAGGCAGAGGTTGCCCGAAGACTCCCCTGCAGCGTTCCTGCGCGGCATCGCTTTCGGGGTGGCCGGTGGCATTGTGGGGCTCATTCTTTACGTGGCGTTTGCGCTCGGCACCGGCCTGGTGATCGGATTCGTTGCGCTTGCCGTGGGCTATATCGTCGGCAAGGCGATCGTAATCGGATCGAAAGGGCAGGGCGGTCGCCGGTACCAGCTCGCGGCGGTGTTGTTGACGTATGTGGCCGTGTCCTTGTCCGCGATCCCCATGGCCCTCTATCAGCACGCTGCTCAGAGCGGCTTGCCAAGCTTGAATATGGCCAGATTCGGTGAACTTGTGCTGCTGGGTCTTGCTTCGCCCTTTCTCGACCTGTCGGATCTGACACACGGGGTAATCGGTCTGATCATCCTCTTTGTCGGTATCCGTATCGCCTGGCGGATGACCGCCGGCAAACCTGTGAATATCGTCGGCCCTCTCACTGACCCGGCTGCGGTTGCGTCCGGGTGAACGCCTGAACCGGGAATGCATCCGTTGCCACGCCGTGCTCGCACCGGGAGCATTGGTATGCAGCAACTGCCACGCTCTCGTGCACTCAATGAGTCTGGAGCAACTGGCTGCAGCGGCCCGCATGCACGAAGAGCGTCGCGAATTCACGGCTGCGCGTGATGTATGGCTGAAAGCCCTTGCGTTGCTGCCGCCGGACTCGTCACAGGCCGAATGGGTCCGTGGCAATGTTCAACGTCTTGCAGCCGTCTCGGCCAATGCGCCGGAGCTACCTGCGCGCAAGGCGTGGATCGGCAGGCTTGGCCCGCTTGCGCCCCTGGTGCTGCTCCTGGGCAAGGGCAAAATCCTGCTCGCGCTCTTCAAGCTGAAATTCATCCTCAGTCTCGGAGCGTTCATCGCCGTCTACTGGGGCCTCTACGGCATACGGTTCGGCGTGGGGTTCGCGATCCTGATCCTGGTGCACGAAATGGGCCACTTCATCGAGATCAGGCGTCGCGGACTGCCCGCCGAGATGCCGGTATTTCTACCGGGCCTTGGCGCCTACGTTCGCTGGGCCGCGCTCGGAGTGTCCGTGCAGACGCGGTCGCTGATCAGTCTCGCGGGTCCGATGGCGGGGCTGCTCGGCGCGGCGGTGTGCGCGTTGCTGTGGTTGAGAAACCGCGAGCCATTCTGGATCGGTCTCGCCAGCCTGTCGGCGATGCTCAACATATTGAACCTGATTCCCGTTTGGGTATTGGACGGCGGTCAGGCCATTGCCGCGCTCGATAAGAATGAGCGCTTCATGCTGGCTGCAGTTGCCGTGATTCTGGCCGCTTATTTCGCGCAGCCATTGTTTCTGCTGGTCGCCGCCGGCGCCCTCTATCGCGCCTTCACCAAGGATCTGCCGTCGCTGCCCAGTCACGCCACGACGGCGTACTATCTGGCGATATTGGCCGGGCTCGGATATGTCATTGCTCTTGCGCCCGTCCCGGTTCCGGGCGCGTAGATCATTGCCGCGGCGGCAGGGGTTGTCATGGAAAAACGCGCACTGGGTCGCTCGGCTATCCGTACGGCACCGCTGTGTCTGGGCGGAAATGTATTCGGCTGGACGCTCGATGAGGCGGCTTCGTTTCGCATTCTCGATGAGTTTGTGGCGGCCGGATTTGATTTCATCGATACGGCCGATGTGTATTCGAGCTGGGTGCCGGGGCATGTCGGTGGCGAGTCCGAGACCATTATCGGCAAGTGGCTTCATCAGCGCGGTAATCGCTCCAAGATCATCCTCGCCACGAAGGTGGGCTGGTTGATGCCGCCTGATCGCAAAGGACTGTCCCGCGTCAATATCGCAGGCGCGGTGGATAATTCGCTGCGGCGCCTGCAGACCGATTACATTGATCTGTATCAGGCGCACGTGGACGATACGGATACGGCGTTGGAGGAGACACTGGGTGCCTTCGGCGATCTGATCCGTGAGGGCAAGATACGGGTGATCGGCGCCTCAAACTACAGTGCCGCGCGCCTGTCTGAGGCATTGGATCTTGCGGACAGCCAAGGCCTGCCGCGTTATGAAAGCCTGCAGCCGTTGTACAACCTGTACGACCGCGCGGTATTCGAGGACGATCTGGCACCCCTGTGCGTGAAGCGTGGCGTGGGAGCGATCAGCTACTTTTCGCTGGCCAGCGGTTTCCTGACGGGCAAGTACCGATCGCAGCGCGATCTGGTCGGGAGTGCCCGCGGGCCACGCGTGGAAAAATATCTCAATCCCCGCGGCGCCGCGATACTGGCCGCCCTGGATGAGGTGGCCGCGGCACACGTCAGTACGCCGGCCAGCGTCGCGCTGGCCTGGCTGATGGGCCGTCCTGGCGTCACCGCACCGATTGCCAGCGCCACCGGTTCCGAGCAGCTCAAGGCCCTGGTGGGCGCGACACGCTTGAGGCTTGACGCAGCCCAGCTGCGGCAATTGGATGAGGCGAGCCGCTGACCCTCACAGCGTCTCGGTGGCCATGGGTTTGCCGGTCTCCAACAGCGTCTTGAGATTCGAGAGGATCTTGGGCCAGCCGCCGGAGACGGCGACAATGAGCTTTGAGTCGGCCTTCACGCTGCTGTGGGTAATGGTGAGCTTGACGATATCGCCGGCCGGTTCCAGGTCGAACGTGCACTTCGCCGGCCCCTCGGCCTTCAGCTCGGGCCGCAATTCATTGTGCCAACGGATCACCAGTCGGCGTGGCGGCTCGATTTCGAGCACTTCCCCGGTATCTGCGACGCGCCCATCCGCAAATACCAGCTTCCAGGAAGCCCCGGGCTTCCAGTCCGAAATCATCTGCATGCCGTACCAGTACTGCTTCGTGAATTCCGGCTTCAGCAGCGCCGACCAGAGCGTCTCGGCGCTGGTGCGGATATAGGTCACGTAGACGAATGTGCTTTGGGCCGCTTCACTCATGGTCATCTTCCTCCAGGGCTTTCTTCAGCGCTGACAGCGCACGTAGATGCGGGCGCTGGAATTTGCCGATCCAGCGCTCCGCAATGTCATTGATGGGCACGGGGTTGATGAAGTGCAGTTTCTCGCGCCCCTGCCACTGCACGGCGATCAGGTTGGCGCTCTGCAATATCGACAGATGCTTGGTGACGGCCTGACGGGTCATATCCAGTCCTGCGCACAATTCATTGAGAGTTTGCCCGTTACGATGGTGCAGACGGTCCAGCAGCGTGCGCCGGCTGGCATCGGCCAGGGCGTGAAAAACCTCATCGTCCTTCATGAGGATATTATGCAACCAAATGGTTGCCTGTCAAGGCGAGAAAAAGGGCCATGCACGGGCACGGCCCCTGGTGAGATCAACCGTGATGGAAAGCGTTGAGCTTGTTGCCGTCAAGGTCGCGGAAATAGGCCGCATAGAAACCCCCGCCACGATCTCCGGGAGCTCCTTCGTCCTTGCAACCATGGCTCATCGCAAGTTTATGGATCCGATCCACCTGCGCGGCATCCTTGGCGTGCAGGGCTGCCATCACACCATTGCCGACGGTCGCCGGCTGGCCGTCCGCGGGCTTGATCAGGAACACCATCGCCGAGTTCGGCGCGCCCCAGGCGATGAACTTTTCTGCTTCCATGGTACGGGTGGCGCCCATTTCCTTGGCCAGCGCGTCGTAAAAGGCGGCGGCCTTGGCCAGGTCATTGGTGCCAAGCGTGACGTATCCGAGCATGTGCGTTCCCCCTGCAGATGATTGAACCGAAAACGGTAGCACTGCAACCGGATGCCGACAAGCGGGAGTTGCGCTGGCCCGCCAGCGCTGCGCTTAGCGGGTTGCCTGCAGACCACTGCGGCGCGCGATAACCGCGATGGCGAACACCGTTACGGCGAACAGCGCAGGAAATGCCGCGAGCACCACGAAAGGGCTGTGGCTGACATGGTACGTGAGCAGCCAGGTACCCAACAGCGGCGCGGCAACCGAGCCCACCTTGCCGATGCTGGCGCCCCAGCCCGCGCCGCGGGCGCGTTCTGCGGTCGGGTAATAGACCGCGAGAATGCTCTGGATGCCATAGTGAGTGCCGCCGAGCAGCAGGTACATCACCGCCGTCATCGCCATGAAAAGCGCCGGCGTGAGGTGCAGGAGCCCGATCATCAGCAGCAGCGGCACGGCGATGATCGGCATGACCGCAAGACTTGCCGGGCCCAACCGATCCGTAAATCGCATGAGGGTCACCGCGCCGATTGCCCCCACAAGCGCATTGAAGGAGCTCGACCAGGCGGCGCTGGTGCGGCTTAAGCCCATCTGCTCAAACACGATCGGGCCCCAGGTGACGAAGAAATACATGGTGATGGAGCTGGCGGCAAACGCCAACCACAACAGCGGCGTGATGAAGCGCAGTGGTCCGTCGAAGAGAATGGCTGGGCCGCGCGCACGTCGCACCGGTGGCGCGGGAGCGAATACCAGCTGCGAGGGCTCCAGCCGGCGATCCGGAATGAGTCGCCTGATGATGCGGGCGATGCGTTCCGGGTCACCCCCGCGCTGCGCCAGGAAGCGCAGCGACTCAGGCAGTTTGTACCACACGAGCCCCGCAGCCCCCAGCGAGGCGATGCCGCCCAGAATGAACACCGACTGCCAGCCGTGGCGTGGTATCAGCGCGATCGACAAAGGACCAGCGGCGCAAACGCCCAGGCCGTACCCCAGCATGATCAGCGTAACCACTGTGGCGCGATACCGCGTTGGCACGTACTCGATACTCAGGGCCCAGATCAGGGGCAGCGCGCCGCCCAGCGCGACCCCGCCAACGAAGCGGGCCAGCACCAATTCCGAGGTCCGATCGGCGGCCGCCAGCAGCAGCGTGAACACGCCAAACAACCCGACGGCGACGACAATCGCGCGCCGACGACCGAGCCGGTCGCCGATGAAGCCGAACAGCAGGCCGCCGAGCATGGCCCCGGCGCTGCCGGCCGCGAACACCGCTCCCAAGGCAGTCCGATCCAGTGAGTACTGCGACTGCAGATAGGGCGCTGCGAACGCAATGACGTTCAGATCGAAACCATCGAAGAAAGTCACCAACCAGGACAGGGCGACCAGCCGAATCACAAAGGAATTCAGTTTCTGCGACTCGATGATCTGGCAGACGTCGACCACCGGCGGATCGGAGCTCAAGGGTCGCGCGAACCCGGGCAGTGCCGCGGCCGCGATGTCAGCGGCCGCGGTCATACACCGTCGTGCGTCGCATATCGCGCGGGTAGCGCTGGTCCTCAAATGCGGTTGCCCGGTGCATGGTGCTGCGGTTGTCCCAGATCACCATGTCTCCCGGCTCCTTCCAGCGCACGGCGCATGTGAACTTCGGCTGAGTGGCAAACTCCATCAGTTCACGCAGCAAATCGCGCCCCTTCGCCTCCGGCCAGCCGACGATGTGCGAGGCGTGTGCGGCCAGATACAGTGTCTTGGCGGCCGCGCCGGTGTGGTACTGCACGAGTTTGTGCCGCGAGGGCGGCTTGGCTTCACGCTCCTGCGCGGTCGGGGGCGGATAGCCCGCCAGCAACCGCGAGTGCCACAGCCAATGCTCGGCGATGAGGTCCTCGATGGCGATTTGGGTGGTGCCCGGCAGTTGCGCGTAGGCAGCACGCATATTGGCGAACTCGGTATCCCCGCCCACCGGGGGCACGTGGTGCGCGAGCAGCAGCGAATAGGCGGCGCGCCGCGGATTGAACGAGGAGTCCGTGTGCCACAGCGCGTTGCCCTTGTTGTACAGGCGCCGCCGCTCGTCCAGCAGGATCCGCCCGTCACGGTCGACGTTGCCCGCATCGAACAGTTCCGGATGTGCGAAGCGGGCCCGTTGCGCGCCGAACAGCTTCGGGGCCAACTCCAGCTCGCCGAACTGGCGACTGAAGGCGACATGCCGGTGATCATCGAGGCCGGTTGCGCGAAAAACGGCGACCCCGTAGCGATCCAGTACACCGGTGATTTCGGCGATGGTCGCCGCTGCAACCGGCCCCTTGAAATCGACACCGTGCACTTCCGCCACGAAGTCGTTGCCGAGCGCGTTCACGGTGAGGGTCATGTACGCGCCAGATTGGAAAGCATGCTTTCATTCTAGGCCAGACTGGATTAACGTTTCAATTGCGCCGGCGCCGCGGCGGCGCAGACCGCTGGGGAGCACGCGTTGTCATTGCAACAAAAACAACAAGCCAAATCACGATCGAGCCAACGCGCAACATCCCGAAAACCCAAGGCACAGCGTTGGATTGCGGGTGTTTCCGCGGATGGGGAGCTGCTGCTGCGCAGGCGGGAGGACGACAATGCCGAAGCCGACGGTCATATCAAGTATTCATTCGCCCAGGGCCTGACGTTCGTCGCGCGCCGCTGGCGCAACGTCATGAACGAGGAGCTCCAGGCGGTCGGGCAGAGCCACGCGCGCTGGGGCACGCTCTATTGGATCGCAGTATTCGGTGATCGGGTCAATCAGACCCAGCTTGCGGAGCGCATGGGTGTCGAACAGCCCACTTTGGGCCGCGTATTGCGCGAATTGGAGGCGGATGGACTGATATGGCGCCGTGCGCCCAAGGGCGACCGCCGGGCGCGGGTCATCGGTCTCACGCCCGCCTCAAAGCCACTGATGCAGAAGATCAATCGGATCCAGAACACGGTGCGCGCCGATTTGTTGATGGGTATTGATCCGGCGCAGCTTGCCGCCTGTCTGGCCGTATTTGCCAGGATTCTCGAAAACACGGACCGGCGCTCGGCAAAGCGCGGCTGATTTTTTGCCGCCGCAGTTTGCGCTGCACGTGCGCCTGCACACCCCCTGTGGCGATGCCGCGACAACCGGCGCCACAATCGTTACCGAGTGTTGACAAGTCCAAACAGGCGCGCGCATAGTCGCCGCAATAATACAAACCATGCTTTGCAAGTCGGGAGCATGCTTTGCATCGGGGGATAGTGCACCCGGTTGTGAACCTGTTCACGCAGTCAATCTGGGAGTTGACTGTGCCATTGGGCGGGTTCTTGAGGAGCAACCCTGACGCGCCGCGCAGTCCGAGCAAACTGATTTTCTACAAAGGTTGTCCAGGGGTGTCTATGACCACACGAAATGATGTGGCGCGGTTGCGGCGGTCGATGTCCGCCAGCGCTGCGCGATACTTGGTCTCGCTCGCAGTCGCTGCTGCCATCGGCGGCGCAGCATTGCCGCAACATGCGCTGGCTGCCGATGCCGTGGCCGTGGCCGCGGGCGACGGGCCGGCTGCGCCGGTGGCCGCCCCGGAGCCGCTCGAAGAAGTCACCGTTACCGGCTCGCGCATTGTGCGTTCTCGCGACCTGGATGCGCCCAGCCCGATCTCTACCATCAGCAATGACGTGCTCCAGAGTTCGGCCTCCACCGGCATCGAGGCGGTGCTGAACCAGCAGCCGCAGTTCGTGCCGCAGAACACTCAGTTCACCTCCGGTGTTCAATCCTCGCCGACGCAGACTCCGGGCGCGGCCACGCTTAACCTGCGCGGGTTGGGCTCAAACCGAAACCTGGTGCTGGTTGACGGGCAGCGTTGGCAGCCCACCAACGCAACGCTGGCGGTGGATGTCAACACGATTCCGATGGCGGCCGTGGAGAGTGTGGAGACCATCACCGGCGGTGCCTCGGCGGTGTACGGTCCGGACGCCATGGCCGGCGTGGTGAACTTCGTCCTGAAAAAGGACTTCCAGGGCCTGAATGTGGACATCCAGCGCGGCGAGACCGCCAAGGGAGATGGTGGCGACACGCGTGTGAGCGTACTGATGGGCATGAACGGCATGGACGGCCGGGGCAATATCATGCTCGGTGTGGACTGGACCAAGCGCGATCCGGTCTACCAGGATAATCGCAGCTTCTATTCCAACGGCTGGACTGACCCGGGCAACCCAAGCGGCGGCTTCATCTACGCCCCGTCATACGCACCGGCGAGTGATACTTCCCTGCCGACACAGGGTGCCCTCAACTCGCTGTTTCCGCAGGCAGCCCCGGGCACTGTCACGCCCGGTACCCAGGTCTACTTCAACGCCAACGGCACGCCCTTCGTGTCAATCGCTGGCGGCCTGGGCTATAACGGACCACTCAACTCTCTGGCCCCCGGCCGGTACTCGGCAATCACGCTGCTCAACAGCCAGACCTCTTCTCCCAACAACCTGAGTCAGTCCTACACCGGAGGTTACGTCTCCGTGCCTCTGGAGCGGCACTCATTCTTCGGACACGGAACGTTCAATTTCAACGACGATGTGAGTGCGTACGCGCAGATCAACTACAGCAACATCCAGGTGGAGACACAAGGTGCGGGACCTTCGCCCGCCATCACCATTTGGGCGACATCGATTCCGCGTTACAACACGCCGGGGGCTGCTAATCAGGACTCCACCTGGCTGCCGGCGTCCTTGCTGACTTTGCTGAATTCCCGTCCCAATCCGAACGCGAACTGGACTTTGTACCAGTCGACGGACTACCTGGGTGGAGAATTCGTTGCGAACAGCACGGATGTATGGCAGGGGACCGTGGGCCTGAAGGGCAAGCTGCCCTTCCGCGACTGGACCTGGGATATCTACGGGTCGCAGGGTCAAACCCACGATGAGGCCGATTACACCGGACTGCCTTCGCTGCAGCGCCTTACGTACCTCGATGCGCTACCCGATTTTGGCAAGGGCGCGAGCATCTCCGAGCCGGCCGGAGCTCCCTTTGGGTACGGCGAAAGCTGCACCAGCGGGCTGCCGGTCTTCCAGGACTTCACGCCGTCCACAAACTGCGTGCAGAGCATTACGGACCCGCTGAAAAACGAGTCCAACCTGAAACAGACCATCGTTGAGGGCTATATACAGGGCTTGCTATGGCCGCTCCCGGGCGGTGATGCACGCTTCGATCTGGGCGCCACCTATCGCGGCGATGAGTACAACTTCAGCCCGGGAAATCCGGTCGGCCAAATCACTGATAACCCGGTGGGCGTCTTCCCCTCGAACTATACCGGGGGCGATATCAGCGTGAAGGAGGGCTACACCGAGCTGCTGGTGCCGATCTTCAAGCGGCTGGAATTGGAACTCGGCTTTCGTGAGTCGGACTTCAATACGGCCGGTTCGAGGAGTACCAGCAAGGCGATGTTCACGTGGAAGGCCCTGGATCAGCTGACCTTCCGCGGCGGCTTCCAGGTGGCAACGCGCGCGCCCAATGTGGCGGAGCTGTATACGGGTGCGACCCAGAACGTGGTGGCATTCCCGATGGAGGACCCCTGTTCTGCTACCACCCTGTCGTCCTGGGGCAATGTGGCCAGCAATCCGAATCGCAGCAAGGTTCAGTCCTTGTGCGAGGCGCTCATCGGCAATACGACCTCGCAGTTCAACACCCAGACCTACAACGCGGCCACGCTTGGGTCGGGTCCTAACGGCTGGACGCGTCAGAGCCCCACATTCTTCCCGTTGGAAATCGAGAGCACAACGGGCAATCCGAACGTCAAGCCGGAGACGGGCAGAACCATCACCTTCGGTGCGGTGATCAGCGAGCCCTTCGGGCTGAGCGGACTCACGTCCACTGTGGATTTCTATCGCATCAGGATTACTGACACGATAGCGCCGCAGTCCTCAATCACGACGTACAACGATTGCTTCAACTACAACGGGACGAGCAATCCGACGTATTCGGTCACCAACCCAGCCTGCCAGTTGATTCAGCGCGATCCGATCACAGGTGACCGTGCTTCCGTCACGGCGTTGTATTCCAATCTGGGCATCCTGAAGACACAGGGCGTGGATCTGGCCGTAAACTGGGCACATGATCTGGGGCCGGGCACGCTGTCAATCGGTACCTCGATGAACTACATAAACGAGTTCGAGTACCAGACCCAGCCCGGCTCTCCCTTCGTGAACGCGAAAGGGACACTTGATCCGGTGACCAGTATGGCAGGTCAGGGTGGTCTGTTCGACTACCGCGCCAACAGTCACGTGCAATATGCGTGGCAGGCACTCACGGTGGGCCTGGGTTGGGAATTCCTGTCCGAAATAAAGGACGCTTCGGCATCGACTGATCCGGCGACAAAAGTCGAGGGCGTACCGGCGTACAATCTGTTCAACCTGTACAGCAGTTATAACTTCGGCAAGGTCACCGTACGGTTCGGGATCAACAACCTGTTGAACAAGCAACCGCTGATTGTCGGCGCCGATCCCGGTGTTACCACCGCTTCCAACATTACCGACCCCGGCCTCTACGATCCGCTGGGCATACAATTCTATCTGGGCGTCAAGGCCACGTTATAACGAGCTCACAGCGGATTCTCGCTTGAACGCAAGGGCGCATGATGCCGCACGGGAACTCGCACGCGGAACTCACGCTGGCTGCGCAGCATGACGCTGCGGGGCGGTATGACGAGGCCATCAACGCTCTGGCGCGTGGCACGGGGGCAGGCGATCTGACCTGCAAGACGCAGCTCGGCAAGCGGCTGCTGGCGGGCGACCGGGCACCCGCGCTGCCCCCGGAGGGTGCGCGCTTCTTGCAGGAGGCTGCGCTGCAGGGCGAGCCGGAGGCTGCTGCCCGGATCGCGGCGCTTACGGCGCTCGGCCTGTACTGCAAGCAAAGCTGGCAGGAGGCCCTGCGCTGGCTGACCGTTGCCGCCGAGCGTCACTGGCAGCCGGCGCAGGAGCAGCTGATCGCGCTTGGCGACATCGCCAGCGAGTGGACGAGTCTGTCCCGTCGCGATCTGAGCGCCGACCCGCGTATTTGCGCATTGGACTCTTTCATTACTCCCGCGGTCTGCGACTGGATCATTACGCGGGCGCGCGGCCGACTGACCCGTGCCCGCGTTTACGATCCGGTGAATCGCCAGGATGTCATTGGTCAAACGCGCACGAATTCCGTCGCGAATTTCGGCCTCGCTGACGTCGAAGTGCTGGATGTACTGCTGCAGGCGAAAATGTCGCGCGCCTGCGAAGTGCCGATGAACCACATGGAAGCGCCGGCCGTGCTGTGCTACGAGCCAGGGGAGGAGGCCTCAGACCACTACGATTTCGTCAACCCCGCCATACCCGACTATGCCGGGGAAATTGCCCGCAACGGACAACGGGTCGTGACGTTCCTGGTCTATCTCAATGATGAATATGAAGGCGGGGAGACCAGCTTTCCGACCCTGGGATTCAGTCACAAGGGTCGGCGTGGCCAGGGGCTTTTTTTCGTCAACGCGCACGCCGATATGCAACCGGACTTGCGCATGCTGCACGCCGGTCGGCCGCCGACCCGGGGGGTGAAATGGATCGTCTCGCAGTTTATTCGCAGTCGCGCGATGCTCGTGCCGATTCCGCCACGGCAGTTCTACGAGGCCCGCTAGTTTACCGTCCGCGGATGTCGGCGGCTGCCTGGCGCAGAATAGCGGCGATACGCAGCTGCTCCTCGCGCGGCGCGTCGGCCTTTGCCGCCAGTGCCAGCCTCAAATCAAACTGGGCCAGCTGCAATTCAGGTGCGGCGGCAGCGTGGCTTGGATCGTCGTCATGCTCTTGGCGGGCGCCAACCTCGGGTTGCTGCGCGCGACGGAACCTGCGCATGCGTTGCCCGATCTGTTGCAGCTGCGCCAGCAGCGTTTCGAGGGCGGCACGATTGTCTGCCAGATGTTTGCGACCCGTCTCGGTGACGCTGTAGAGCTTGCGCGTGCCCTCGGGCGCCACGCTGGCGTAGCCGATTTCCTCAAGGTAAGTGAGGGCGGGATAGACCATGCCGGGGCTGGGTGAGTAGTAGCTACTCGAACGTTCCTCCACGGCCTTGATGAGTTCGTAGCCGTGGCTGGGTTTCTCGGCCAGCAGCGCCAGCAGCAGCAGTTGCAGGTCGGCTGAGCCGAGTTTACGTCCGGGTCCGAATCCGCCCCGGCCGGCGCCGCCCGGTCCAAACCCCTCGCCGAAATGATGGCCGAAGCCGAAGAAGCCGCCGGGATGACCGCCATGGCGGATGGCGTGATGATGGCCGTGGTCTCGATGATGGAAGAAGCGCATGGTGACCCCTTGAGTCTATCTTAAATCTAATTGTTAGATCTATCTAAGATATATCTTAACTGCCCGAGGCTTGGGCGTCAAGTGCCTGAGCGGCGCTTGGGCTATGGTGCGGCCATGCCGCTTTCCGATGCCGATTACATGCGCCTGTGCCTGGCGCTTGCCGCGCAGGCGCGGCAGCGTGGTGAGGTGCCCGTGGGCGCCGTGCTGGTGCGGGGGGGGCGAGTGATTTCCGAGGGCCGCAACGGCCCGATCGCCAGCCACGATCCGACGGCGCACGCCGAAATCGAAGCGCTGCGCGCGGGCGGAAAGGCGCTGGGCAGCTATCGGCTCATGGACACCACGCTGTACGTGACGCTTGAGCCGTGCGCGATGTGCGCGGCGGCGATCGTGCACGCGCGCGTGCGCCGGGTGGTGTTTGGCGCATGGGATCCCCGAGCCGGCGCGGTGGGCAGCATGGTCGATATCTTCCGGCTGCCTGGACTGAATCACCGCGTCGATGTGTTCGGCGGTGTATTGAGCGAGGAGTGCGGGGCACTGCTGCAGGAGTTTTTCGCGCAGCTTCGCGGAGACTGCTAAGCCGCGGGTCGCCCCACCCAGGTGGCATCCGCATTCGCGTCGGCCGGCTGAAACTTGCCTGCGTCCTGGGGCTGCCATTCCAGCAGTTTCAGGAACCGCTGGATGCGATCCACAAATTGCGCAGGTTCGGCACCGCGCGCAAAGCCATGCTGCAGGCGGTCGTACCAGGCCTCATCCGACAGCAGCGGTAGCTGCTCGCGCACGTCCTGCCAGGAATCCGGATTCTTGCCGCGCATCTGCGCGAGCCGGCGCGCGTCCTCGACATGCCCATAGCCCACGTTGTAGGCCGCGATCGCCAGCCAGGTCCGATCCGGCTCCTGAATGCGCGCGGGTACTTTTGCCCGCACTTCCTGGAAGTAGCGCGCACCGGCCAGAATGCTCGCGTGGGCATCCGAACGGTCCTCAACACCGAGGGAATCGGCCGTGTCGGAGGTCAGCATCATCACGCCTGAGGCACCGGCGGCGGACTGCGCTTCGGGGTCCCACTTGGATTCCTGGTAGCCGATGGCGGCCAGCAGGCGCCAGTCGATTCCGGTTTGTTCCGAAGCTTCCTCGAACCATGCCCGGTACTGCGGCAGGCGCGCGGCAAGGTCCTCGTGGAACTGGAGGGTGTCCACATAGGCCAGCACGCGTCGATCCTGCTCCGGCGGCGCGAGCAGCGAACTGAGCAGTCCGGAGGTCCGCGAGGCGTCGATGAACTGGTTCACGGCAGCGTACAGGTCCGGATCGGTATGTCGCACCACCCACTGCACCGGCCGGGTCTCCGGCAAGGCAAAGGCGGGCACCACGTCCGGGTACAAGTGCCGGGCATAGGCGTATTCGTTGGCATCGACCACGGCGTAGTCGCCGATCCCATTCTGGATATTCTGCAGCGGGTCCACGGAGTGCGGGGAAACGGCCTTCCATCCCAGATTCGGGTAGAGCCGGATCTTCAGTCGCCGCAGCATCTGCTCCTGCGGGCTATCCGCCCTGACCAGCAGGTGCAAGGATGCCAGCTGCGAGGCGGCGGGCTGATCCTTGCCGCGACGGTACACGACCAGCTGCGGCACGCGATCGTAGACAGCCGCCGGATCGCCCACCTTCCGCCACGCAGGATCAGCCGTCAGCTGGCCCGCGGCAATGTCCGCGCGACCGGCTGCGAGTTCGGCACGCATCAACGCGGGGCTCGCAACCGGGTACATATAGAGGTCAAGGCCGCGCTGGCGGGCGAACTCCTGCGCCAGGCGAAACTCCGGTCCCTCGGTGCCGCGGGTGCCCTTGGTATAGGTGGCCGGACCCTCCACGGTGACCACCCGCAGCTCGCCGCGGCGCTGGACCGGATTGACCGAGCGCGGCGCCGGCGAATAGCTGGCCGCCACCAGAGCCATCAGCGCTACCGCGGCCATGACGCAGCGGCTCACCTCTCTGCCCTTATAGAACCGATAGAACGAGTCCATGGTCGCCAATCGACGCATCGGGACCTCACTTCAAACCTTCAGGTTCGGCTAGAATACCGTACCGCGGCCCTGCACAGGCCCACGGTGCTACAGAACGCAGACGGATTATGTCTAGCCGCTGTTTCCTGGCACAAGTGGTTGTTTTTGAAAGAAAAATTCCGTGCAGGGATTAAGCAGTCCGGAGAGGTACCGAAGCGGTCACAACGGCGCCGACTCGAAATCGGATGGTCGGGTAATTCCGGCACGTGGGTTCGAATCCCACCCTCTCCGCCAATCCAGCCGTCAGGGCAGATCCGACCTAGGCTCGCGCAGCACGATTCGCGCCCGCAATAAGTAACGGAAGATACGCGGACCGCGCAGCAGATAGCGTCGGGCGAGACGCTGCGGGTTCTGGACCAGCCGGTATAGCCATTCGAGCGCCAGCCGCTGGATCCAGGCCGGCGCCCGCCTCTCCGATCCGGTGATGTAGTTGATCGAGGCCCCGACGCAAATTGCGAAACCGCGCGCGACTCCCCGAGTCTTCAGCTGGTGCGCGATCAATTCCTGTTGGGGCGAACCCACCGCCAGGAAACAAAACCGGAATGGACTCGCGCGCTCGATGAACTGCAGGCAATCCTCCACGGCATCCGGATCGTTGACGAATCCCATCGGCGGGTTGTGGTGCTGCACATTCTTCAGACCGTAAAGCGCTGTCAGGTGCTGCGCCTGCCGAGCGGTACCGCCGAGCATCACAATGCGATCCGTCGGGCCGGCAACCCGTGAAAGAAGGGTGACGGTCAGATCCGAGCCGGTGCAGATCGGCAATCGGATGTCCTTCAGAAGCCGCACCAGCAGGCGTACGACGCGACTGTCCATCAGGACATAGCCTGCAGCATGGTAGTGCGCCCGATAGGAAGGATCCTCGTGGTATCGGATCAGGTGATCGACGTTGGGAGTGACCGCAAAGGAATAGCGATTCTGCCCATGGCGTGCCGCAACGGCCGTGAAGGCCTCAAGATCAAAGTTGTCGACTACGATTGCGTCCTTGAGATCTCCGCCCAAATCGATTGTCTGCTTGATCGTGACGAGACTCGGGGCCGCATCGGTTTTCGTTACCGCAACGCTGTCCGCCTCCGGCCAAATGCACTCCGCGCTCCGAATTGTCGACTCGCTGGCCATTCCGTCCTCAGCCCGATTTATGCTGCCATCGCCCATTGCACACGAGCACTCTTGCACAACATAGGGGGAGTTTTCCGAGAACAGGGTTCGCTTTCAGGAGCCTAACATTGTTACCATGAAATGTGACGTGCGAATGATTCAATTTTGATGAGGGCATATTTCGCGGTTCGTGTTCTGAGCGGTCCTGCATGGCGCGTAGATCCGCTTTCAAACACCGACGGGGCGCCATTTTGACAATATCCACTCCGGCACAGCGTGCCTAGGCGCTCTCAATAGGCGTTCTTGCTGCCGCACACAATGATGCCGATGGTCTTGAAGATGATCTTGATGTCCAGCCACGGGGACCAATGGCGCAGGTACTCGAGGTCGTAGCGCACGCGTTCGCACATCTTGTCGAGTGTCGCGGTCTCCCCGCGCATGCCATTGATCTGGGCCAGCCCGGTGATGCCGGGTCGCACCTTGTGGCGGATCATGTAGCCGCTGATGAGTTTGCGGTACATCTCGTTGTGCGCCACGGCGTGGGGCCGCGGACCTACGAGGCTCATCTTCCCCTGCAATACGTTAAATAGTTGCGGGAGCTCGTCAAGCGAGGTCTTGCGGATGATCCCGCCGACGGGCGTGACGCGAGAGTCGAACTTGGTGACCTGTCTGACCACGGCGCCATCTTCAATGGTTGTCATCGAGCGGAATTTGTAGACCAGGATCTCCTCACCGTTGAGCCCATAGCGACGCTGTCGGAACAGAACCGGACCCTTCGAAGTGAGCTTAATTGCGGCCGCGATTGCCAGCATGACGGGGCTGACGAGAACCAAACCGAAGATCGCGAACACCAGATCGGTCGTGCGCTTGAGCACCGCATCCCCGCCGTGAAACGGGGTATCGCAAACCGACAGCGCCGGCATGCCATTTATTTCCACCATCCGCCCTTGGATGAGGTCGAATGCAAAGGCATCCGGAACGAAGTACACCGACGCGGTAGTGTCCCGCAGTGCATTCACGAGTTGACTCATGCGCGGCACGTTGCACAGCGGTAGCGCGATATACACCACGCTCACCCCGCGCGAGCGTACATAGTCAGCCACATCCTTGCAGTGTCCGGTCAGCTTGTCCGGCTGCAGAACCCCTGCCAGCCTCTCAATGCTGCGGAAATCGAAATAGCCAAGGAATCCGTTTGGCGGCAGCCGACGGGCCAACTCAAAGCCCACATCGTTGACTCCAATGATGATGTGTCGTGGCGCCTTCGCGCCGTTTGCGGCGAACCAGCCGAGGCGCAGGCTCAAGGCATGACGGACCGACAGTGCCACGGGTGTAACGATGAACCAAGTCAGTACGACCTTGCGGGATAGCTCGGCGCTGACCTTGAATGCAAATGCAGCAAACAACAGCACGGCGATGACCGATATCCACTGCAGCAGGATGCGGCCGTAGGTTCGGG
>DATDIL010000125.1:0-30498 GCA_036521075.1 Steroidobacteraceae bacterium
GCCCACATCAGCGCGGTCTGGCCGCGGAAGTTCTCCACCGCATTCGCCGTCGCGCCGCGGCTGATCAGCAGCTGCGCAATCGGCAGCGAACCGATGCTGGAGGCCACCATCAGTGCCGTCTCGCCATCCACATTGGGTGAATTCGCATCCGCGTGCGCATCCAGCAGCATGCGCACCAGATCCACATCGCCCAGCTTGACCGCTTCGGCCAGCGGCGATGAACCGTAGTTGTTGGTGACGTTGGCCTTCGCGCCGGCCTTCAGCAGCGCGCGCACCATCTCGTGATCGACCTTGTAGGTCGCCCACATCAGCGCCGTGGCACCATCCGGCTCGGTCGCATTCACATCGACCGCCGGGGAAGTGATCGCGGCCAGCACCGCTTCGCGATTGCCGTCACGAATCAGATCCACCAGCGTCTGTGGACCGCCCTGCGCACCGGCCACCGAGCCTGCGCCGAGAATGAGTAAACCGATGGCAGCGGCCAAACCCCCTGCCCGGCTCGTGCCCTTAAACAATGTTGCCCCCAAAATTCGTGTAATGGGCCCACAGGCCCTTGGCGTCGTCGTAGAGGAAGCGATAGGGATCCTGGAACTGGCGGTTCAGCTCTTTCATGACGCCCGCCTCGAGCATGTCCTGCGCGCTGCGCCCCTGCGTGGTGAGCAGCGTCGTGCGCTCATACAGATGCTGCATCATGTCGCGCTCGGCCTGAAGTTGCGCGCGCGTCATCACCGGCCCGTAGGCGGGCACGATCTTGGTGTCATCCTGCGCGAGTTTCAGCAGGTCGCTCATCGCATCGACCCGGCCGCCGAGCCAGCCGCCCGCATACCAGTCCAGCGCCGGATCGCGCAACGGTGAGGCGACATCACCGACCGCCAGTACATTGGAGTCCCTGAAGAACACATAGATGTCGCCGCGCGTATGCGCCTCGAGCAGATAGCCGAACTCGACGCTCTCCACGCCCACCTTCATCTGGCCCTTTTCACGGAACGTCACCGTGGGCACGCCCTTCGCCGGGAGCGCCTTCACCCAGCGATCGTCCGCCGGCACGTAATAGTCCGCCGCCAGCCATTCGCGGGTGATCACATGGGCATGGATGCCCGCACCCGCCGTGCCGAACAGGACATTCCCGCCGGTCTGATCCGGGTGGTAGTGGGTGTTGAAGAGGGTGTGGACACCGGCTCCGGCAAGGCTTGCGCGCACCGCGTTCGCCAGCGCTGCCGAACCGCTGTCGACCAGCAGCAGTCCATCGCTGGATGACAGCGCGAGTACATTGCCCGGTGCCCCGCCGATGAGCATGACCCGGTCGCTCAGTTTCTGTGTCGGCAACGCCGTGGCCTTGCCCGTCGTGCGCGCGACCGGCTCACCCCCGGCCTGTGCAGCGCGGGTCGGAACCTGCTGGCAGCCCGCAAGGCCGCCCAGCAGCGGCACGGCCGCAAGTCCGGCGAGCCCGGTCAGGGAGGTGTGCAGGAAGCTTCTGCGATCTGTCGTCTTCATGGCCTGCCCGTGTTCAAACTTCGGCGATGAGGCCGGTGCTGTTGCCGAAACTAGGCTGCTTGATGCCGACCTTGTCCAGTATCGTCAGGTGCAGATTGGCCAGCGGCGTGCGCGCGGGCAGGGTGAGGTTCTTGCCACCGACATGCTTACCGTTGGCGCCGCCGACCAGCACTTCGGGGAGGGGATAATTGTCGTGCTGGTTGCTGTTGCTCATGTTCGAGCCAAACAGCAGCAGCGAATGGTCGAGGATGCTGCCATCGCCCTCTTTGATGCTCGCGAGCTTCGTCACGAAGTCCGCGAAGCGCTCCATGTGATAACGCTGGATCACGGTCAGGCGGCGGATGCGCTCACGGTCATTGGAGTGATGGCTGACCGGGTGGAACGAATCCGGCACGCCGACGTGGTTGTAGGTGCGGTTCGTACCTTCCGCGACCATCACGTAGGAGGCCACGCGGGTCAGATCCGCCTGGTAGGCCAGTGCAATCAGGTCAAACATCAGCCGAACCTGCTTGTCGAAATTGTCGAGTTCACCGACCGGTGCGACCGGCACGTTGATGCCCGAAAAATCCCGGGAGCCTGCCATGTTGACCCGGCGTTCGACCTCGCGCACGGAGTCCAGATAGTCGGCCAGCCGCGCCTTGTCGCCCGGGCCGAGGTCCTGGCTCAAGCTCTTCGCGCGGTCCGAGACCATGTCCAGAATGCTGGCGTTCTTGCGCAGCAGTGCTTCACGTTCCGCCGCCGTGTCACCCTCGCCCATCAGCTGGATGAACACTTTGCGCGGGTTGTACTCCATCGGCAGGGGTGAATGCGGTCCGGCATAGGCGGTCGTGGAAGCGTAGTAACAGCCGGCTCCGCCGCAGGCGGCCACCTGGATGGTGGTCTCCGAGGCAACTTCCAGCGAGGGCAGCGCGGTCTTTTGCCCCAGATGCTGGGCGATCACCTGGTCGAGCGTGATGGACATGCTCGCGCCCTTGGCGGCCGTGTCCGGACGCACGCACGACAGCCACGTCGCCGGATTGAGCGTGTGTACGGAACCGCCTGCCGCGAGGTTCTCGATATTCTCAAAGGTCGTCACGTACTTCTTGACCGGTTCCAGAGGCGCGACGGTGTGGCCGAGCTTGAAGTCCGGTCCCGCGCCGCTGGAGGTCCACGCGTCGACTTCCTTGCCGAAGGGCGTGTTGTTCCCGATCGCGCCATGCGGAAGATAGAAAAAACCGGCGCGCGTTTTCGGGGCGGCCGCGGTGTCGGCCAATGCGGTTGCTGCCGGAACCATCGCCTCCAGAAACGGCAGGCCCAGGGCCACGCCGCTGCCACGCAGGAAGGTGCGTCGCGACAGATACTTCTTGGTGAGGAAAATTGCCATCGACTGTCTCCTGTCACTGCTGCGTTGCGTCGGATCTGAGGTGCACGATGGAGGCCACCTTGGTCGCCGGCAGCTTCTTCGTCGGGCTCTCGGGCCCCTGGCGGCGGAACGAATCGCTGTTCACGATCCCCGTGACGAGCGCGCCCAGGGTGTAGTTCTGCGTGGCGGCCTCGTGCACGATCTTGCGGATCTGGGGCATATCGTAATATTCGATTTCACGATTGAGCGCGTACATCATCAAACGCTTGGTCACCGTCGTCGGGAACTGTTCCGGCCGCCGCGTCAGGTAGCGGCGCAGGTCCGCCGGGCCGTGCAGAATGGCCCCGCCCGACAGCTCCGTGGTCGCATCGATGGGCGCATTCTTCGCCTGAGCGTCCACCTCGCGCCAGCGCCCGGTGACATCGAAATTCTCCAACGCCAGGCCGTACGGATCCATCACGCCATGGCAGCCCTTGCAGGTCGGGTTCGCGCGATGCGCCTCGAGGCGGGCGCGCACCGTGGCCGGTGGCTGTCCCTCGTGGACCGACAGATCGGTGTTGACGCCTGGCGGCGGCGGAGTGGGCGGGGTGCCCAGGATCCGGTCCAGGACGTACTCTCCGCGCAGCACCGGTGAGGTGCGATCCCCGTACGACGTGCGCAGCTCCACGGCGCCCTTGCCCAGCAACCCCCAGCGGTTTTCGTCCTTGAGCGTCACCTTGCGGAATTGCGGACCCAGTACTCCGGGGATGCCGTATTGCTGGGCGAGCGATTCGTTGACGAAGGTGTAATCAGCGGTCAGCAGCTCCGTGACGTTGCGGTTGCCCAGCAGCACGCTGGTCAGGAACATGCGGATTTCGGTTTCGAAATTGCTGCGCATATTCGCATTGAAGCGCGGATCCAGGGGCTCGACCTGGGCGAGCGTGCCCATGTTCAGCCAGGAGAACGCGAAGTTCTCGACCAGCGACTGGGCGCGCGGGTCCTTGAGCATGCGCTCCACCTGGGCCTTCATGACCGCCGGATCCGAGAGTTGGTTCTTGGCGGCAAGCCCCGCCAACTGGTCATCCGGACCTTCGTTCCACAGGAAGAAGGACAGGCGCGCGGCGAGTTCCCGATCGTTCAGCACCCGCGATTGGCCCGGATTCGGGGAGGATGCGATGGCGCGATAGAGGAAGTCGGGGCTCGAGAGGATTGCCGTCACCAGCTCCGTCACGCCGTTATCAAAGCCACCCGGTTCCGCCCGGCCGGTCGCATAGAACTTCATCAGCAATTGCACGTCCGCGTCGGTCACGGGACGACGGAAGGCCTGCGTCGCCAGATGCCGCGCGATGCGCTGCGCACAGGGGGTCTCCTCGGCTTGCTGCTTCGGTTCGCAGATGAAAATCTTGGCGCGGCTGGCACTCAAGGACAGCCCTTGCGGCGCGAACGGACCGACGACCTGCACGCCATCGCGGATGATGGGCATACCCGAGACCTTGCCGGCCCCGGTCGGGTCATTGCTTTCCGCCAGGGATGAGCGCTCGATGAAGGTGACCGTCACCGTGTGTTCGCCCTCGGTCACGTGCGCCGGGATGCCCGATACTTCGGCGACGACGGCCGATCTGCCCTTGGGGCCGTCACGGTCCGCGAGGCTGAGGTCCTGGGGTCCGCCAATCTCCCTGCGCGCCACTTCCGCGCCGTCAACGAGTACGACCATCGTGGCCCGCGTTTCCATGCCGCGCGGATACAGGCCCGCATCGATGCTGTCGCCCTCAAGGAAATTGAAGTGATACTCGCCGTCGCGCGGAAAGACGTGCGTAAAGCTCACACCGCCGCGGGTGCCCAGCGGGTAGCCGTCCTTATGCTGCAGCTGAGTCGGAGAGCCCGGCCCCGCCTGCCCGCCGCCACCGCCGCCCCCGCGATAGAAGACGCTCTCCATTTTCGGCACCGGTTCGCCGATTGCAATCTGTGCGACCTTGCGTGCCGCCGAGAGGTACTGCTCCATGAAGGACGGGGAGATGACGAGGGCACCGGCGATATTGCTGAAGCCGTCGACTTCGATTTCGGTGGGCAGAATCTGCTTCGGATCGACCTCTACCCCGACCAGGTCTTTGACGGAAGCTGCGAATTCCGCGCGGCTCAAGCGCTGAATCGGGACATGCCCGACACGCTTGTCGTTGGCAGCCGCATCCACGGTCGCCTCAAGGTAGTTGACTACCGCATCGACATCCGGCTGGGCCGGC
Source organism: Steroidobacteraceae bacterium (assembly GCA_036521075.1). GTDB lineage: Bacteria > Pseudomonadota > Gammaproteobacteria > Steroidobacterales > Steroidobacteraceae > DAIDKA01. The sequence continues at coordinate 5,056 of DATDIL010000125.1, forward strand.
TGGGGCGCACCCGCGGGCGGCATGAGCCGGCTGCTCAACTTCGCGATGGCCTTTTCCCACACTTCCGGGTTCTGGCCAGCCTGACTCAAATCCATGGTATCCATGGCCAGCCCACCCGCCCAATCATCGGCGTTGTGGCATTTCACGCAGCGCGTGTTGACCATGTCGGTGAACGTCTTGCCCCCGGGACTGGTCACGGCCGGCTGGGCACGCGCCCCTACTGCCGCAAGGGCGAGACAGGCCACGGGCACCCCAAAAGCGACCTGTCCCAGGACCTTTTTCAACACTGCTCCGCGCTTGCGCATGCCCCCTCCCGACATTTTCGGCCTCATTATTATATTGAGCAGTCGAACAATGCGACTGCTGGGACCTGCTGGGGAGGCATTTGGGATCCCATGACGAGGTACCTGGGCCCCGAGGAAATATTAAGGCACTGATTGCAAAAGAAATTCAGTGGCTGTCGATCCGATCCATCACGGGTGATTTTACACCCTTGTGAGCATTCCCGCGCACGTGCGTCGGCCGCGCGTCGCGAAACACCTGTCAGCGGTGCGTGCCATATTGTACTAGCACAATTCTACATTGATCCCGGCGCGGGCTTTTGCCATTCTGGCGGCCACTTCATCGACCGATATGCCGCTGCACTTCCATGGTTAAACAGCCGGAAAAGCGTTATCCTATCGTATGGACCGTGCTCGCGGCGCTCGCGGTAATGCTGGTCGTCGGCATCAATCTGGTCTTTCGCGTCCAGGCCATTTAGGCCGATGTTGGCGCTAATGTACTAGTACAATACTTATTGACTCTCCATTGCCCCATACACGGCTGCCATGTGGATTCCCGACCTCCCGACCGACGGAACCCCTCTTTTCCACCAAATCCTGGCGGCCCTGGAACGCGCCATCCGGGACGGTGGGTTCAAGGCCGGCGAACGGCTGCCACCGCAGCGGGCATTGGCCCGCACATTGGGCGTCAGTGTCGGCACCGTTACCCGGGCGTACGAGGAGGCCGACCGGCGCGGCCTGACCCTCGGACATGTCGGGCGGGGAACCTACGTTGCACCATCCCGGGATGCCGAGGGCGCGCGCTTCGCCGGACCCCTGGTGGACCTGTCAATGAACGTACCGCCCATGGTGGCCGCGGAACGCCTGCTCATGGAGGCCTGGGGAAAAGTCCGGCGGCGTCCCGGGTTTGCCAACGCGCTGAATTACGGCCCCGTGGAGGGCCTGCCGGAGCAGCGCCAACTCATGTCGGGCTGGCTGACCCACACTGCCGGTGTCGACACGATCGACCCTTCACGCATCGTCATCACCAATGGCGCACAGGGTGCCATGGATGTGGTCTTCAGCACGCTGTGCAAACCGGGCGACGTCATCCTGGCCGAGCAGCTGACGTTCAATGGCATGAAAGCCATTGCCGCGTATCGGGGCTATGACCTCGCCCCCGTGGCCATGGATGAGGAAGGCATCCTTCCCGATGCGCTCGGCGCGGCGGCGAAATCAACCGGGGCACGAGTGCTCTATACGATGCCCACCCTGCAGAACCCCACCGCCCGCACCCTCTCGCTCGCACGTCGCCAGGAATTAATCGATGTCGCGCGCCGTCTGGACCTGATTTTTGTCGAAGATGACGTGTATGCGGCCTATGTCGAGCGTCGGGAGGCTCCCCCACCGCTCGTCAATCTCGCACCCGATATCATCTACTACGTCTCCGGCCTTTCGAAGTCGCTCGCTCCGGGCCTGCGCACCGGATTTGTGGTCGCGCCCACCGCGCAGTTGGCCGCGCGGGTCGCCGTGGGCCTGCGTGTCGCTTCGCATTCCACGCAATCGATGGGCCTGCTCATTGCACAGCAGGCGATCGAAGACGGGTCCGCGGAACAGATCCTCAAGGAAAACCGCAGGCTGTTGCGCACGCGTGGCAGCGCCATGCGGACGGCGTTGAATCTACCACCCGCGCATCTGGCATCCATGTCCCCGCATTTGTGGTTGCCGGCCAGCGAGAGCGAAGCCGTCCGGCTCGAGGCGCTGCTGCTGGCGCAAAACGTCCGCGTGACCGGCCGCTCCGATCCGTTATTGGATGCCGCGCGCGCATCGGGCTTGCGGTTTTGCGTAGGCACTCCACGCCGCGAGACGGACTTTGAGCGAGCCGTCGGCGCCATACAGCGTGTATTGAACCAAGCGCCGGATCTGTCCCTGCGTGCCGCCGTCTAGTTACCAATATGTGCTCGCCGATGTCTTCACCGCTACGATCTTCGGCGGCAATCCGCTGGCTGTGATCACGGACGCGCGCGGGCTGTCGTCCGAGCAGATGCAGAAAATCGCACGCGAATTCAATTTCTCCGAGACCACCTTCGTACTGCCTCCCGAAGCGGCGGGGGCGCAGCCCGCCCGTGGCCGAATCGTGTTCGCTGAGTTTGAAATTGCCTCACCGCAGGGGGTTGCCATGGGCCGTCCCAGCCTGTTGGAGGCGTATGCGCGGCAACAGCGTCATCGTCGCCGAGGGAACGATAAAATTGCCGGCACCCTAAACGATTCGACGCAACGCTCCATCTAAGGTCGGTAATGACTGAATTCTGGGACATTTCTCAAGCCGCGATGACTAATGGGAGCTTGCCGGTGCCGTCGCTCCCACGAATGAAGAGGAGTGCCGCCCTCGGTGCAATCGGAAGCTTTGAGGCGCTGTACCGCGAGCATGTCGGCGGGGTGTACGGGCTGTGCCTGCGACTCACCGGCAGCCGTGAGCTGGCCGAGGATTGCACTCAGGAGACATTTCTGGCGGCATGGCGCGCCTTGCCGAAATTCCAGGCACGCAGCGCCGTTGCGACATGGCTGCATCGAATTGCGGTCAACACCGTCCTCGCCCGACGGCGGGGCCTCGCGGCGCGCCTCGCGGTGGCCAACACGGCTGATGAGGACTCCCTGGATCGACACGGCGGCAGCGATACCGCGCCGCCGCTGGACCTGGAACGCGCCATTGCGGGGCTGCCGGAGGGCGCCCGACACGTGCTGGTTCTGGTCGGGATTTACGGATACAACCATGAGGAGGCCGCCCAGTTGTTGGGTTTGATGGCTGGGACCTGCCGGGCACATCTGCACCGCGGGCGCCAATTGCTCAAGAAGTACCTCGGCCTGACGGAGAATCCATGAGCGATACATCCGACTCGCAGCTGGACGCGCTGCTCGCTCGGCTTAGGCGCGACATAGCGCCGACGAAGGACCTGTGGCCGGGCATCGAGGCCCGGGCATCCGTGCAACAGTTCCAGCAGCGCCGGCGCTGGCAGCTTACGGCCGGAATCGCCGCAGCGACTCTGGTTGCAACCCTTGCCTGGCACGTCTGGGACCGCCGTGCCCCGCTAGTCGCTCGCCCGGCCCTAGAGGATGAGCCCTACCTGCGTGCGGATGCACAACTGGAGCAAACCTATCGCGCGCAACTGGAGCAACTGGCGCCTGACACGCGCCTGCAGGTTGCGCACGATCTGGATGTCATCCACAAGGCGCGCGCGGACATCCGGCGTGCGCTCACTTCCGATCCAGGCAGTGCGCTGTTGAACGAGTTGATGGCAACGACCTGGCAACAGGAGATCGATCTGTACCGCGACGTGGGTGCCAATTCCACGCTCGCGACCCGGAGAAAGCTATGAATTGGAATACCGGAATACGTGCGGCCATTGTCCTCGCGTCGGGTCTGCAGTGCTGCATTGCCTTCGCGGCGGATGCACGAACCGTGGACATCCGCAAAGCCGCCGACCTGAATGGAGCGGTGGAGATCGAAAACGTGGCCGGACACGTGGCGGTGACCGGTTGGGATCGCGCCGAGGTCGACGTGACCGGAACCATCGGCGAGCGCGTGAAACGCGTTGATGTCGACACCGCGGCGGGTCACACGACAGTGCGAGTGGTTCTGCCGCAGGAGCATTGGACAGGAGGGGGCGGTTTGGAAGCGGACCTGGTGGTGCACATACCCCGCAAGAGCTTGCTTACTGCCACTCTTGTGAGTGCCGGCATCACGACACGCGAATTGCAGGGCGAGCAGCAACTTCGGACCGTCAGCGGAGATATCGACGGGGATATCGCGCACGAAGCAGGAATCAATACCGTCAGCGGCACCGTGAAGCTTGCTGCCGGCGCGGGACCGCTGGAGGTGAACTCCGTCAGCGGCAAGATCATGATCAAGGGGGCCACGGGGGATTTACGGGTTGGCACGGTGAGCGGTCGTGCCGACCTGGAGCTGGGGGCGGTTACCCGGGCACACTTTCACACCGTCTCCGGAGCTGTTAGCGCCAGCGGCTCATTGGCCAGCGGCGCTGAACTGGAGGCCGAATCGGTCAGCGGCCGGTTGGAATTCACGCTCAAGGGGAGCGCCGATTACGACCTCCAATCCTTCAGCGGCCCGATCGACAACTGCTTCGGGCCGAAGGCGCAGCGCTCGGGCTATGGTCCCGGACTGCATCTGACTTTCCGGCAGGGGAGCGGGAATGCCCGCGTTCGCCTGCGCACCCAAAGTGGATCGATTCAGCTGTGCGACCGCTGACCCGACTATGCCGACCTGTTAGTGCGTCAGCGCGTAAATCGCGAAATTGACGCTCATCTTGATGCCCAGGCTGGCCGATTCTTCCGGGTAACCCGGGTCATCGGCCCACTGCCACGAGTCTCCCAGATCGTTGTTGAATGCAATCACGACCATGGCGCGACCATGGTCATCGAGGATCGCGCGCCAGTGCGGCACGACACCGTCGGCGCGATAGGGTACGCCACGCTGCAGCGCATTCCAGTTCGGGACCTGCTCGTGGGTCGACAGGTCGTAGACCGTGTGCAGCAGCGGATGATCATCCGGCAGGGCAAGCCGACTTCCTTGGCCGTGAGTGGTCCGACGCGCTCGTCCTGAACCGGTCAATCCATGCCTGGCCGGCCACGACCCGCAGGACCAGCAGGACCAGTAGCAGCCGCTCAATCGAGCCCCCTGGTCCTCGATCGCAAATAGCCCCGAGCAACCACTATTGCTAAATTGGCTCTACGAGGCTACCGGGCGACCGCCCAAACCGTAGGTTGATATGAGAAGCGTGGAAGAGGAGATCATTCGCCTTAGCGGCTTCGTGGCGGAAGCCGAAAAACGCAAAGATGCCGAGACCGTCGCGGCGTATCTCGCCGACGACTACGTCGGTATTGATCCGTCTGGAAATCTCATCGACAAGGCGGTGCTCGTTGGTCGCTACCGATCCGGCGGATTTAATCTAAATGAGCTGACGTTGCGGGACGTTGCGGTACGGGCGCATCAAGACTCGGCGTGGGAATTCGGGGAAATGAAGTTAGCCGGAAACCTGGGAGACAAGCGGTTTTCCGGTGCGTACCGCTATTCTCACTTCTGGGTCCGAGCCGGCTCATCCTGGCTCATCGCGGCTTCGCAGATGACACCGGTTTTACGGTAGCGACCGCACAGGCCGGCCCATCAACGGCAGTGCCAGCAACGAGAACGCGAACAGGATGGCGAGCGCAATCCAGGCTTCATTCAGCACCTGGGTCAGCGCGGCGCGCTCGATCAATGGCGTGATCATTACCCGGGTCAGCTCATCCACCGGCGCCATCGGCCGGTTGTGGAACAGTGCGACCGGCAAGCCAACAAAGCGCGCCGTGATCGGGTCCCCCGCCTGCAGCGCTGCCACCAGATGGGCCATATGGCCGCTGGTGCGCTCTTCCACCATCGTGTCGATCAGCGCAATCCCAATGGCGCCACCCAGATTGCGGACCAGATTGAACAGGGCACTGGCCTCCGGCACCTGTGCGCCCGGCCACATGTCCAGCGCCAGCCGCGTGGTCGGCAGCAGGCACAGCATCAACGCGCCTCCGCGCAGCACCTGCGGCCAGAACAACGCGGCGAAATCGCTTTGCGGCGTCACGAAGCCGTTGGCCAAAAGCCCGGCGCCGAACAGGCCAAAGCCGAGCAGCGTCAGGAGCCTGGGTGCCGCACGGGTCTCCGCCCACGCCGACACCGGCGCGGTAAGCAGTTGGGCGCTGCCCGTGACCATCAGGATTGCCCCGATGATGAGCGGTGAATGCTCGCGCACCAAGCCGAGGAATAGCGACATGATGAATATTGAGCCAAACAGCCCCAGCCCGAGCACGAAACTGAAGATGCATCCTGCGGCAAAGGCGATGTTGCCGAACCGCTTCAGATCGACAAACGGACGGCTTGCCGTCAGGCACCGCCAGATGCCCAACGCGCTGCCGAGGATGCAGGCCGTGGTGGTCACGGCGATGAAATCGCCGCGCCAATGACGACTCGGGCCTTCGTTGAGCACCAGCTCCAGCAACGCCAGCGCAGTGGCGAAAGAGGCCACGCCGAATAGGTCCAGGCGGCGCAACGCCGAACAGTCAGCCGTGCCGGCGCGCACATACGTCACGACCAGCCCGGTCACCGCCAGCCCGGGTGCGATGTTGATAAGAAAAATCCAGTGCCATGATTGACTCTGCGTCAGATAGCCGCCCACGACCGGCCCGAGGGTGGGTGCCAGCAGGGCGAACACGCCCGCGACCGTGGTGGCGCGCAGGCGCTGCCGTTCGGGCAGCAGCGTAAAGACGGCGGTGAACACCGCCGGAATCAGCATGCCGCCAAAAAAACCCTGCGCGACCCGAAACGCGACCAGCGCCCCAATCGAGCCACTCGACGCGCAGCCGATACTCGCCAGGGTGAAGGCGAACGTGGCGCCGGCGAACATCCAGCGCAGCGAAAACGCGCGGGTCAGCAGCGCGGTGAGCGGAATCGCAATCACCTCGGCCATCAGGTAGCTGGTCTGGATCCAACCCAGCTGTGATTTTGCAAGGCCGAGCGCATCCCCGATGGTGGTCAACGCACTGGCCACGACCTGTATATCGAGGATGGCCATGAACATTCCGACGCACATCGCGCCAAAGCCCAACCAGAGGCGGCGCGCATCGGCTGGCACGAGATCAGGCGGCGTCACGCCGGAAGCCAATGTCCGCAGCCTTGCCGCTCAATGCCGCGCCCCACGTGAGAATCGCGGGACAGGCGCGCAACAGCTGCGCGCCGGCGGCACGCCCGTGGTTATTCATCGCCAGCGACGCGAACACGGAGGCGGCATACAGGCGGACGGCGAATTGCCGTTTCCAGGCACGCGCATAGTCGGGCCCGGCGGCAGGCCCGCCGGCGAGCAGGCATTGCGCCAGCAGCCAGGAAGACTGGATCGCCATGCTGATGCCTTCGGCGATGATCGGATGGGCCTCACCTGCTACATTGCCCGCGAAGAATATGCCGTCGCGATAACGGGTGCGCATACCGGGCCGGATCGGGCCCGTCGCGAGGATGGGATCCACGAGCGCTGCGCCCTGCAGGGCGCGCCGCGCGCCTTCGGTGCTCGCCAGAACGTGGCGTATGACAGCCTCGCCCGCCTTGCCACCATGAGTCTCGCGGGCGCGCGCGAGCGCATCACGGCGGATGCAGCAGGAGAGGCTGATGCGACCGGCATCACTGTGCACCATGCCGCCATAGCCGCCGGGAAAGGCCAACAGTGGCATCACGCCATCCGGGAGCGCCGCGTCGCGCAAGTGGGCCTTGAACGCGAACAAGTCGGATGCTCGCGCCTTCGCGGCAGTGGCGAACGGGCCCTTGGTGTTCCAGGAACCGCAGGCCGCGATCACTACCCGCGCGCAGATCTCATCGATGCCATCCGCGCGGCGCAGCGCGAGTGTGAGTCGGTCCGCCCCCCGCGCGATGGCCGTCACTTCGGCGGGCTGAAACAGCAGCGCTCCGGAGGCGAGCGCGGCATCGCGCAGCAATACATCCAGATGCTCGCGACCCAGCGCTCGGCCCCAGCCCACTTGCGCACATTGCGCTATCGAACGGGGCTGCGCGGCCCGCACCATCGTCGCACCCGCATAGGCCGCAATCGTGTGCACCGGCGGGCCAGCCCGCGCGTGAAAGTCGGCGGCCACGCCGCACGCCTCCAGCACCGGCAGGCTGGCCGCCGAGATGAATTCGCCACACACCTTGCGGCGCGGAAATGCGGCGCGCTCGATCAACGCCACCGACCAGCCCGCCTGCGCCAGCAGCCGCGCCACCGTGGCACCCGCCGGGCCACTGCCGATCACGGCCGCGTCAAACCGCATCGCGCCGGGCCGCAAAGAAATGGGTAAAGGGCAGCGCCAATCCTTCGCGCCCCTGCCAGCCGGCGTGCGGCCACAGGCGCGACAGCTCATGCCCGCAAAAACCGGCGCGCACGCTGGCGACGGCATCATGCCGAGTCACCTCATTGCAGGCGAGCGCGAATACCATGCGACTGGCCAGCAGGGCTGCCTGCGAACGACGCGGCTCGCAGGCGACGAAGCCGCGCGCCTGTTGGGCAACCAGGCGCAGCAGCTGCCGCAGGGCCGGCTCCCGCAGGTGATGCAGGAAGAGGTTCGCCATGATTATTTCGGCATCCAGGCCCGGCAGCGCTGCGAATATGTCCCCGGTGATGCTCTCGCAACTCCAGCCCAGGGCGGCGAAGCCCGCGCGCGTCTGCGCGCTCACGATATTCTGTCGGTCCACGATCAGCGCCGTCACCTGCGGCCAGTGCGGCGCCATGCGCCGCGCGACGCCCAACAGGAAACGCCCATCTCCGGAGCCCAGATCCGCCAGCCGCCGCGGCGGCGCGAGCGGCTGCAGCAAATTCGCCATGATGCGCTGCTGGCGCATCACGAAGTTGATCCGCGCCAGGTCGCCTCGCGAGGCGCACGCGCGCGGATCGTCCCCCGCCAGCAGATCCAGGATTTCGGGCTCCAGGATGCGCGAAAAACCCACTTACGCCGCCAGGCGAAAGCGCATCGTCTCCGCCACCAGGCCCGGCCCGAAGGCCATCGCGCAGCCGCTGCTGCCGGGGGCGGCATCGCGCATCATCCGGTCGAGCACGAACATCACGGTGGCAGAGGACATATTGCCGAAATCGCTGAGTACGCCGCGCGACACCGCCAGCGCGCTCGGCGGCAACTCCAGGCCGGCTTCCACCGCATCCAGGACCGTGCGTCCACCCGGATGCACCGCCCACAGATCAATCGGCGCCGCCTCGTTCGCAAACATGGCGCGCGCCTGGGCAAGACCGCTGCGGATGGCGCCGGGTACCCCGCCCGACAGCACCATGTCGAAACCCTGCTCGCGGATGTTCCAGCGGATCAGATCGGTGGTGTCGGGCAGAAGTGCCGCCTTGAACGAATCCATCCGCACACCCACCGGATCGGCGGAAATGAGCGCCGCCGCGCAGCCGTCTCCGAACAGCAGGAAGGAGAGAATTTCCTCCAGGTCCGTGGTCTCGTGCAAATGCAGCGTGCACAGTTCCAGGTTCATCGTCAGCACTCGCGCACCGGGTTCCGAGCGCACGATGTGGCGCGCCAGCTTCAACGCATTGATCGCGGCATAGCAGCCCATGAAGCCCACGAACGTGCGCTCGATGTCCGGTTTGAGTCCGCAGCGCTCCACCAGCTGCAGGTCAATGCCCGGCGCGAAGAATCCCGTGCAGCAGGTAATGATCAGATGGGTGATGCGGCTGCGCTCCTCGCCCCGCAGCAGCCGTTCCGCCGCCTCGGTGGCAAGATGTGGCGCGAATTTCTCGAACAGCTTCATGCGCGCGCCGGTGCCCGGAAATGCGCCCGGGCGGTAGAAATGCGCGGCGTCGCCCTCGCCCTCCGGCTCGAAAATGGAATGGCGGTGCGCTATCCCTGAGCGCTCCGCCATACGGTTGAACAAGGCAAGGCGGCGATGGTCGTCCTTCAGCATCCTGCGCGCGAAGTCGATGAAGCCCTCATGCACGTCATGGGGCGGCAGCGCGGTCACGATTCGGTTGATGAAGGCATCGGTCATAACTTCCCCGGCAGTGGGTACCCGGGTGACCGATTCAGGTTCAATGCGCGGTCGGATCCCGGAGCAACTCCAGCCACGTGGCTTTCGACAAACTCCGGGGCGTCGCGGTATCAGATTTCATGCCGAGTCGACTTAGTACTCGATCGATCAGTGGATTGCCGCCCATTAAATGAGCGTGGACAGTGTCGAGCTGCAGTGACGTAAAGGCGAACGCCAATGCCGCCTGCGCCGCCTCGATCGCCAGGTCCTTGCGCGCGAGGCGATCCGCGATCCAGAAACTGAGATTCGCGCGCCCCAGTTGCAGTTGGATATCGTGCAGGCCCACGTACCCCGTCAGGCGATCATGATCAAGGCCGCTCACCGCCCAATGCAACGCACAGCGTCTGCGCCACTGCACCGAATGACTCTCGATCCAGCGGCGCGCCTGACGTGCATCGAACGGCCGCGGGACCGCCAAGGCCGCATCCGCGATCCGGTGCGCAGTGACCACCCTGATCAGCGCCGATATGTCGACCAGCGTAAACGGGCGCAAGCGCAGGCGCGAAGTCGCAATCACCGGGTACCGCGTCTGCAGCAGCAGCGTATGCGAGCCCACCGGACCGTACTGCATCGACTCGTCGAAATCTGCATTGACCGACATGATTTCCATCCATCTTATTGAACGCTGTAACCCTTGCCGGTCAGGCAAGCCGCCTCCGCCTGCAGATAGTTGGCGTGCTTTGCCGGATCCGTCGCGGCAGGATCCGTCCCCGCTTGCGCGCCGGCCCACTGCTGGCAGTCGCTGCGATCCTTGGCCTGTTGTGCATCGGACTGCCCGTTCTTTGGATAGGCATACAGTTCGGTAGGCGCCGAGTCCGCCGGCGCTGCCGCCGCCACCTGATTCACGAGCCCCGCGGGAGGCTCGACCGTCTCGTATTCGCTGGCGGCATCATCCCATTGGTAGTAGTTGTCATCGCAATAGTAGTACGGCACGCCGTCCCAGTAGTAAGTGGCGTAGGCAAGAGGCAAGGCCGAAAACAGCAGCCCGTAGCCCAACCATCCGGCGCCGCCGTATCCGCCCCAGCCATGACCGTTCCAGCCGTAACCGTGGCCGCCATGCCAGCCACCACCGCGAAAGCCGCTCGCGCCATGGAAACCAGTGGCACCGCCATGAAGGGTGCCCCCGCTGTGAAAGCCACCCCCGTGAAAGGCACCGCCACCGTGCACGGCGCCGCCGCCACGGAAACCGCCGCCATGAAAGGCACCGCCCCCATGAAAGGCACCGCCGCCATGGAATCCGCCAGTGTGGGAGGCCCCGCCGCCGTGAAACCCGCCACCACGGCCACCCCCATGCTGGGCAAGTGCCGGACCGGCGCCAGCTACGGCGAGTGCCGCCAATGCACCAATTAGAAGCCGACTCAATTTCCCGGTTGCCATGACAGGTCTCCATCGTTTCTGTAGGCTCGATTGTGGGCCGTCGTCCTTAGAATCCCGATGCCCCCCAGGCGCCGCTGGTTCTAATGCCGTCTTAATGCGCCTCTAATGTGGAAGTCCTTCAATCTGAGTGGATTACCCATGCGAATCCTGATCGTCGAAGATGACCCCAAGCTGGCGGAGTTCGTCGCGCGCGGACTGCGGGGGGAGCGGTTTGCCGTGGATGTCGCAGGCAACGGAGTCGAGGGTGAGCGGTATACGCAGACCTACGAGTACGATTTGCTGGTACTGGACCTGCTCCTGCCCCAGCTAAGCGGCACGGAACTGCTCAGGCGGGTGCGACTGGCGCACCCGGCGCTGCCTATTCTCGTACTGACCGCACGCGATGCGCTCGAGGACAAGGTGGTGCATTTCGAGGCGGGCGCGGACGATTATCTCACCAAGCCGTTCGACTTCGCCGAGCTGCTGGTGCGGATCAAGGCGCTGCTGCGCCGGGCACCGGCGGAGCGTGCGGACATTCTGCGCATTGCCGACCTGGAGCTTAACCGGCTCACGCAACAGGTGCGGCGTGGCGGGCTGCGCATCGATCTCACCGCCAAGGAGTACGCATTACTCGAGTACCTGCTTTGTTCTCCGGGTCGGGTCTTCTCCCGCACCATGATTCTCAATCATGTCTGGGACCAGAGCTTTGAGGGAGTGACCAATATCGTTGACGTCTACGTGCGCTATTTGCGCAAGAAAGTGGACGAGCCATTTCCCGTGAAGATCATTCACACCATTCGCGGAGTCGGCTACTGCGTGCGCGAACCCGAATCGGACGCGCATTCGGCAGCCGAATGAATACTCGCTCCCTGGAGTTTCGGCTGGGTGCCTGGTACGCGCTGCTGATAAGCGTCACCTTCATCTGCGTCGGGGCGGCCGCCTTCTACGGGCTGCAGCATTACCTGCGTGGCAATCTGCTCAACACGCTCAAGCGCCGCGTCATGCCGGTCGAGCAAGTCCTGATGGAGCAGCCGCCCGGGGTCACTCGGCAGTCCCTGTCCGCCGCCATCGAGGCGCGAATTGCGCCCGAGATCAATAATCGCTTCGTGCGCGTGAGTCGCAGTCCCGGCGGCGTGTGGTATGCATCCGGCGCTCCTGCCGATGACAGCTTTGAGCCGCAGGCGGTCCCGCCCGGTGCCGCGGACACTTTGCTGCAGGCGGGACACCTGCTGGTGCGCGCAACGGATTTCCATGCTCCTTCCGGCAATTACCTCATCGAGGTCGGCGTCCCGACTGCCGCCATGCTGGACGCTCTGGAGCACCTGCTGATATTGCTGATCCTGCTCATCCCCGCGCTGATCGTGTGCGCGGCCGCCGGCGGCTATTTCCTGGTCAACCGGGCGCTGCGCCCGGTCGATCGGCTGTCACGGACGGCCGAGCAGCTGAGCCTGCAGAATCTCACGCTGCGGCTGCCGGTACTGCAAAGCGGCGATGCGCTGGAAAGACTGTCCCTCGCGCTGAACAACATGCTGGCCCGGTTACGGGATTCGGTGCTGACTTCGCGCCGGTTTCTGGCGGATGCCTCGCACGAATTGCGCACGCCGTTGACCATCATCAAGGGCGAGCTGCAGGAGGTCTCCCGAACCACGACGCTCACGAGCAGTGAGATGCGCGAACGGGTCGGCAGCGTGCTGGAGGAAGTAGACCGGCTGGAGCACCTCGTTTCCGGGCTGCTGGCGCTGTCGCGCCTGGATGCCGGCGAGGCCCGCCGTGAATGGCGCGTATTTGACTTGGCCCCACTGGCGCGCACGACGGCGGAGCAGATGCGCCTGATGGCGGAGGATCGCGGCCTCACGCTGGAGATTGTTACGACACCGGCGACGGTGTGCGGGGAGGCCGCGCGCATCAAGCAGGTCATTGTCAATCTCCTGGGCAATGCCATCCGCTTCACGCCACCCGGCGGCACCGTGTCCTTGCGCGTCCTGAGTGTCGATGACGGCAGCGTGCTGGAAGTCCGCGACACGGGCGTCGGCATACCGGCGGCCGCCCTGCCGCGGGTGTTCGACCGTTTCTACAGAGTCAATGAAGGCCGCTCTCGCGAGGACGGGGGTGCCGGGCTGGGACTGTCCATCGTGCGCGCAATCTGCGTCGGCCACGGTGCCGAGATTGCGGTCGAGAGCCGCCTCGAGCATGGCAGCTGTTTTCGGGTGCATTTCCCCCAGCATCACGTGCCAGTTGGGGAAGCGCCGTTTCACACGGTGTAGGCATCGGCCGTCACCGCAGATGCAATTACTATAAAATCAATGAGATAGACCTTCACGAAGCGGCGGATGTAGGGTTTGGGGAAGCCGTCAGCTCCATTGCGCTGACAGGTGTCACGAAGCGCCGGATGTACAACATGAGTGTCACCTGTAACGAACGAGTGCTTACTATGAACTCAACATCAATTTCATCTTCTTCCGGCAAAATCGTGGTCGGGATTGCGCTCGCCGCGGTATTCGCCGGAGGGTTGTACTTATACGTAGCGCACAGTGAACACGCGATGCAGGTCGCGCGCACGACACCGCCTCCGGTCTCGGCAGCCGCCGCCCTACCTCCTCCGGATTCAAGTGCCTCCTCATCGGCTGCAACGGCTTCGTCACCGGTTCCGGCACCTGCCGATGCGGCCGCCAACGCTCGAGCTGCAGCACTCGCCACGCCGCCCGCGGCTGCCCCGGCTCCCAGCGTGGCGCAGAACGATACGGCGAGCCCTGCTTCCGAGCAGGCCAAGCCGGCCAAGAAGAAGACCGCGTCGCAACGCCGTGCCGCGCGCAACCGCTCCAGCGCCACCGATACCAGCGGTGACTCAGCGGCCAATACCAGCGCCAAGCCTGCCGGTGACAATTCCGCCAAATCGGACAATCCCAGCAGCGTAGCGAGCAACAGTGCGAACCCGCCGGCTGCCCCGACGAGCGAGGCGCCGGCCACGCCCGCCCCGGCCGCACCGCAGGCTGCGCCGGATGCCGCCACGGCGGCCAATCCCCCCGCGAGCCCAGAACCGGCCGCTTCGGACAGCAAGATCTCGGCCGATGTGAAGACCGTGATTGCGACGGCCGCTCCGAACAGCAACGTGAACGTGACGACCACGAACGGCACTGTGGCGCTCGCCGGCTCGGTGCCCAGTCAGGCGGCCGTCGATCAGGCCAAGCAGGCGGCCCTGCAGGTTCCCGGCGTGAAGACCGTCGATACGTCCGGCCTGCTGGTCAGTAACCAGTAGCCCAGACAACCACCGCGCAAATCAGGTGCTCCAAGGACCGATGCGGCGAGTGCGCCCATCGGTCCTTTTTCATTGGCCCTGGTTTACCAGCCGCTCGTACGCATCGGCGAGACTGAGCAAGGCCTCACTGCAGCGCGTCCGCGTCGATGACCCATGCATCAAGGCCAGCACCTGAGGCTGCAATGTCGCCAGGCGGCGAATCGTCGCCGCGGTAACGACCGTAAGCGCCGTGGCGTGAAAAAGCTTCTCGGCGGCGAGGGCCGGACCGACGATGTCGTTGTCGGTCAGCGCTGGACCGTCGCCGGTGTGGGTAAAGAGATCTCCACACAGCAGGGTCCCGGTCGTTTCCTCGAACAGCACGCGCGCCTCCCAGTTGTGCGGGACATGCGGCGTATCGATGTGGCGCACGCGCTTGCCACCCAGATCGATGACCTCGCCGTCGCGGAGCTGGCGCGGCGGTCGATCACACAGGTCCTCGAGCGAGACCGTGCACCCGAGCGCGCCATGGGCGACTTGAGCACGCGGCGCGACCGCAAGAAACTGATTCATCGCGCCGCACTCGTCGGACTCCACGTGTCCGAAAGTTATCCAGCGGATGCGCTCCAGCGCAATTATGCGGGTGATCGCCTGGGACACCAGCGGGAACATGCCGCGCGGCCCCGTATGGAACAGCAAGGGATCATCACCGTTGACCAGGAACTGATTGAAGGTGAAGCCACCCGGTGCTGCCTCGGGGACACGGGTTGATAAGCGATAGACGCCAGCAGCGATCTCATCGATCTGCGTTTGCATGCGGACTTCCTCTCATTTACGACAGGTGTACATTACCGGTGGGCGGCTCGATCATAGAGCGCGCGGGGGCGTCATGTTCGGTTACTACTTCAATTTGGCGCTGCGCAACTTGCAGCGCAACATTGTATTCACAGCGCTCATGATCATCGCGATCGGCGTCGGTATCGGTGCCTCGATGACCATGCTCACGATCTTCCGCGCAGCATCGGGTGATCCGGTTCCGCGCAAGTCCGCCCAGCTGTTCGTGCCGCAGATCGACAATTTCGGCCCGCGGTTTGATGCGGCGGTTCGATACCGGGACTTGCTGCCGCCCGATCTGACTTATTTCGATGCCACCGGCCTGATGCGGGCGCATGCTGCGGTCCGTCAGGCGGCGATGTATCCGACCTTGCTCTCGATTACCCCGCCGGACCCAGCCCGGAACCCGATTCAGGTCGACGCGCGCGCCACCGACAGTGACTTCTTTCCGATGTTCGATGTTCCGTTTCAGTACGGGGGACCATGGTCGCGGGCGCAGGACGACAGCCATGCAACGGTCGTCGTGCTCACGCGTGCGCTCAACGATCTGCTGCTAGGCGGGTCGAACAGTGTCGGCAAGACGCTGAGGATCGGCGCTGAGGTCTACCGCATCATCGGCGTGCTGGATAAGTGGCACCCGAGCCCGCGCTTTTACGACGTGGGCGGGCAGACCTTCTCCGGGGAGGATCAGCTGTTCTTGCCGTTCACGCGCGCGATCGATGCGCAGATGCCGACGGACGCGAACCTCAATTGTGACCGGGCGCGTGGCAAGGGCTGGGATGGCCTCCTGCATTCCAATTGCATTTGGGTGCGCTTCTGGGTGGAGCTGCCTACCGCCCGTGACGCGGCGAGCTACACCACCTTTCTGCACAACTACGCCGCCGAGCAGCGCCACACGGGCCGGTTCAACTGGCCGCCGCACGTCGCACTGCGAAACGTCACGCAGTGGCTGAGCTACAATGATGTGGTGCCGCCCGCGGTCGATACGCTCACCAGCGTCTCGTTCGCGCTCCTGCTGGTATGCGTACTGAATGCGGTCGGCTTGATGCTCGCGAATTTCATGGCGCGTTCCGGGTCGGTGGGCGTGCGCCGTGCACTCGGAGCAACGCGTCCGGCAATTTTTGCCCAATTCATGATCGAGGCTGGTGTCATCGGGCTGGTCGGTGGGCTCGTCGGAATCGGATTGACGCAATTGGGGCTGGTGAGTTGCCGCGTGGTGCTGCAGCGGGATTTATCCGTGTTGACGCAGCTCCACGGCAGCGATGTGCTGATAGCTTTAGCGGTGGCACTTGCGGCGACGCTCCTCGCCGGGTTGTATCCGAGCTGGCGTGCGCTGCAGGTTCAACCGGCACTACAGCTCAAGACTCTATAGGACGGCACGCGCATGCTGGAACTCGGGCCGATTCTGTCCTCCCTGCGCCGCAACAAGGTCGGCGCGACGCTGATCGCACTGCAGATTGCCCTGACGCTTGGCGTGCTGTGCAATGCGCTGTTCATCATCGAGCAGCAGACGGCTGTGAGCCGCGCGCCGAGCGGCGTCGCAGATGAATCCAGCGTATTCATGATCTCGAATCAATGGGTCGGAGGGGCCGCGGATATGGCCGCGCGCGAGCAGACCGACCTGGCCAGCCTGCGGGCTTTACCGCAGGTTGCAGACGCCACCCTATCCCCCGTTCAGCCGTTCGGTGGGCGCGGCATGGGGGAGGACATCACGATACACCCGGAGCGGCCGCGAGCGGGGAGCCTGACGGCGGAGTTTCCGGTCGATGACCACGCGTTGAATACGCTGGGGTTGAGATTGATCGCGGGGCGCAATTTCCGGCCCGAAGACATTCTGATTGCGCATGGTGTCGGCGATAATTACCCGAGCTTGGGGGGTGTGATCGTCACGCGCGCACTGGCGCGCGAACTTGATCCCAGTGGCGATGTCCTCGGACGCACGGCCGCGCTGCGTCCGGGCGTCACGACGGCGACGATCATTGGTGTCGTTGACCGGCTGGGGACAGGGAATGCGATCCTCGAGCCACTGCTGTGGGCCGACGCGAATTTTTTCTACATCGTGCGGGCCAAGCCCGGACAGCTCGCGGCGGCCATGCTGGCTGCGCGCTCCGGGCTGTACAAGATCAGCCGTGCGCGCACCATCGTGAGCATGCAGTCGCTTGCCGATGCGCGGCTGGACTTCTATCGCGGAGCCCGCGGAGAAGCTCTGCTCATGGCCGTCATCAGCGCGATCCTGCTCGGCGTTACGGCCTTTGGCATCCTCGGCCTGACGAGCTACTGGGTAGCGCAGCGCCGACGGCAGATCGGAATCCGGCGGGCGCTCGGTGCCACGGCGGGCAACATCCTGCGCTATTTTCAGACGGAGAACCTGTTGATTGTGGGTGCCGGGTCGGCTCTCGGCATCGTGTTGGGGCTGGGCGCGAATCTATGGCTGGTTCGCAGCATCGCGCTGACGCGGCTGCCGCCGGTCTATCTGATCACGGGCACGATCGTCGTGCTGACGATCGGGCAGAGCGCGGTACTGTGGCCCGCATTGCGGGCCAGCGCAGTACCCCCGGCCCTTGCGGCGCGCAGTGCGTGAGCGCCGGGCATGCGGGTGGGTCTTCCGAGGGTAAAGGTTTGCAACAAAGTGCGCGGCGTGCGCCAAGGGCCTTTGTTCAGCTGCTGATCCGCTATATGATCGCGGGCAAGCGTCGCCCGATTCGGCCTTACGCAAACAGAACACGGCCTACGGGATGAGAATCGATTCCGCACTAGTCCCTGCCCTTGTGGTGTTGTCGATCGCCGGTTGCGCGGTCGGCCCCGACTTCAAGCCACCCGCGGCACCGAACCTCAGTGGCTACTCCGCCGAAAGCCTCACCGGTACCCCCGCCACCCCCAATGTCGTCGGTGGCGATGCGCAACGCTTTGCCGCCGGCGCCGATCTTCCGGGTGACTGGTGGACCTTGTTCCACTCCCGAGCGCTCAATGAACTGATAGAGCGGGCGCTCGCCAACAATCACGATCTCAAAGCCGCCCAGGCCGCGCTGTCCGCGGCGCACGAAAATGTCCTCGCACAACGCGCCGCGTATTATCCGAGCCTCGGCGCCGACTTCTCCGCCAGTCGCCAGCGGCAACCGGCTTCGCTCGCGCCGGTGCCCGCCAACAACCAGCTGGTGTACGACCTGTTCACACCGCAGCTCAATATTTCCTATGTGCCCGATGTCTTCGGCCTGAATCGGCGCACGGTCGAATCCCTGCAGGCGCAGGCGCAGAGCGTGCGCTTCCAGATGCTCGCGACCTACACGACGTTGACTTCCAACGTCGTGGTCACGGCAATCCAGGCAAGTGCGATGGACGCGCAGATCGATGCGACGCGCGACCTGATCACGCTCAATTCCCACGGGCTCGAGATCTTGAATTATCAGCTGCACAAGGGCTATGCCAGCGGTGTCGATGTGGCCGCGCAGGAATCGCAACTCGCGCAGGTCACCGCCACCTTGCCGCCGCTGATCAAGCAATCCCAGCAGCTGCATCATCTGCTGGCGGTGCTCACCGGGCGCTTCCCCAGCGCGGCGCCGGCGGACCCGTTCGAGCTGTCGAGTCTGCAATTGCCCGCCGATCTGCCCGTCAGCATGCCTGCGCAACTGGTCGCGCAGCGCCCGGATGTGCGCCAGGCGCAGGAGAATCTGCATGCGGCCAGCGCGCAGATCGGAATTGCGATTGCGAACCGGCTGCCCAATATCACGCTGAGCGCTGACGTCGGCAGCACCGGATTGGCAATCAGCCAGGTATTCAGCTCCGGCACGGGCTTCTGGGGCCTGGCCGGGGACGTGTCCGCACCCATTTTCGAGGGCGGCAAACTGCTGCACCAGGAACGCGCCGCGAAAGCCGCGTACACGCAAGCTGCCGAGCAATATCGCAGCACGGTTCTGACCGCAGTGCAGAACGTCGCCGATACCCTGACGGCACTGCAGCAGGATGCCGAAGCCCTCAAGGCCACCGCCGCCGCCGAGCACGCGGCCAAAACCACGCTGGATCTGGCACAACGACAAGTGCATGACGGCTACGCCGGCGATCTTGCGCTGTTGAGCGCCGAACAGGCATACCAGCAGGCGCGGCTGAATTTGATCCAGGCTCAGGCCAGCCGTTACGCCGACACGGCGGCGCTGTTCCAGGCACTGGGCGGTGGCTGGTGGCGACGCGCGGAGCTGACGCAGACTCATGGGAACTGAATCGCGCTGCCGCCTCGCGCCCGTCCTCATACTGGCCGCAATCGTGTCGGCTGCCGGCTGTTCATCCCACACTGCCGGCACCTCATCGGATGTGACCACGACCGCGAGCAATGTCACCCTGACCGCCGCGCAACGCCAACATTTGCGGGTCGAGTCGGTCGCGCCGACCACTTTCCGCAGGTCCATCGATGCCACCGGAGTGGTGGATTTCGACAATGATCAGGCGACCAGTGTCCTGGCGCCCTTCTCCGGTCCGGTGACGCGGCTGGTCGCAACGCTCGGCGAGCGTGTCACGAAAGGACAGGAGCTGGCGACGGTGAGCTCATCGGATTTCGCCGCGGCCTTTGCCGCTTACCGCAAAGCGATCGCCACTGCCGCGACCACCCGCCGCCTGGCAGATCTGGACAAGGATCTGCTCGAGCATCAGGGGGTCTCGCAGCGCGAGGAACAGCAGGCACAAACCGATGCTGCCAATGCCGAATCCGATCGCGCTGCCGCCCTGCAGGCACTGCTCGCGTTGAATGTCGATGCCCAGACCATCAAGGATATCCAGGAGAACCGCCCCGTCGCGCGCATGGAAGGTACGATCCGTTCGCCGATCGCGGGAATCGTGGTCGAGAAGCTGATCACGCCCGGGCAACTCGTGGAGGCCGGCACGACGCCGTGCTTCACGGTTGCCGACCTCTCGCGCGTGTGGGTCCAGGCGCAAATCTTCGGTTCGGACGTGACGGCGGTGCATATCGGTGATGCCGCCGAAATCGAGACCGACGCCGCGGCAACACATTTGCCGGGAACGGTGACCAATATCTCGGCGCTGGTCAATCCCGATACGCGTTCGGTGATCGCGCGCGTTACGGTGCCGAACACGGCGCTGCTTCTTAAGAAGCAGATGTATGTGCGGGTGCTGATCCACTCGCAGAACCCGGAAAGTGGCGTGCTGATTCCGGTCTCGGCGGTGCTGCGCGACGATGAAAATCTGCCCTTCGTGTACCTGGAGCAGTCCGATGGCAGCTTCGCACGCCGCCACGTCACGCTGGGTTATCGCGACGGTGACCGGTACGAGATACCCACAGGCCTGAAGTCCGGTGAGAAGCTCGTCGTCGAGGGTGGCATTTTCGTTCGCTTCATCCAGACCCAATGAGCGCCGAATTGCCGTCGGGCCCACCGGTGCCGCGCTCCGGATCGGCAATCAATCGCATTGTCGCCTTTGGGCTGGAGCAGCGCTTATTGATCATTCTGCTGGCGGTGGGCCTGATCGGCGCCGGCTGGTGGGCGCTTCAACGGCTGCCCATGGATGCGTATCCGGACCTGTCTCCGCCCATCGTGGAGATCATCACGCAGTGGCCCGGACACTCCGCCGAGGAAATGGAGCGGCTGGTCACGGTGCCCGTCGAACTGGGCATGAACGGGATTCCGGACCTGGCGACCAAGCGCTCCATTTCGTTGTACGGATTGTCGGATGTCACCCTCACCTACCACGATCGCGTCGACAATTACTTCGCCCGCCAGCAGGTATTCAATCGGCTGGGCGACATCACCTTGCCGACCGGGGTCGCGCCTTCCGTATCGCCGCTGTCCTCGCCGTCGGGATTGATCTACCGCTACGTATTGGACAGTCCGGACCGCTCGCCGATGGAATTGAAAACCTTCGAGGACTGGGTGGTGGCACCTCAGTACCGGTCGGTGACGGGAGTCGCCGATGACTCGGCCTTCGGCGGCGGCGACATGCAGTACCAGGTGCTGCTGGATCCCGCGCGGATTGCCGCGGTCGGGCTGTCGGTGTCGCAGGTCGAGGCGGCGCTGGCCGCGAACAACAGCAACGCCGGGGGCGGGTTCTATTCTCAGGGCGGTCAGTTCTTCTACATCCGCGGGCTGGGCCGCCTGAGCACGACCCAGGACATCGAGGAGGTGGTCCTGGCGGTGCACAACGGCACCCCGGTGCTGGTCAAGGATGTCGGGCGCGTGGCCATCGACATCGCGCCGCGTTTGGGCGAGTTCGGCTACATGCGGCGCGATGACGCGGTCGAGGGCGTGATCCTCATGCTCACCGGGGAGAAGACCCAGGATGTGCTCAAGCGCGTCGAAGCGAAGACCGCGGAACTCAACCGCGAGGTGCTGCCCCGGGACGTCAAGATCCATCCGTTCTACGATCTGGCGGAGCTGATCGCCGAGACGACCCAGGTGGTCGAGCGCAACCTCTTGCTGGGCATGGTGCTGGTGATCGCCGTACTGGTGTTTTTTCTCTACGATCTGCGCGCGGGTCTGATCGTCGCGGTCACCATCCCGCTGGCGCTGCTGTTCGCCTTCGTCTGCCTCGACCTGCAGAATGCCTCGGCCAACCTGCTCTCGATCGGCGCGGTCGATTTCGGCATTCTCGTCGATGGCGCGATCTTCATGGTCGAGAACATCTTCCGCCAGATTGCCCTGCGGCACGGCTCACCGATGAATGTCCGGGAAATCATCATCGACGCGGCCGCCGAGGTCGATCGTCCGCTGGTTTACGCGGTGGCCGTGATCGTCGCGAGCTTCCTGCCGATCTACGTGCTGACCGGCCCTTCCGGCACACTGTTCAAGCCCATGGCCGACACCATGATTTTCGCGCTGATCGGTTCGCTGCTCGTCACCCTGACGCTGTTGCCGGTGTTGTGCGCCCTGCTCATGCGCCGCAACGTGCGCGAGCGCCGCAACGCGCTCTTCGATAGAACCAAGGCCGCCTACACCCGCGGTCTGCACTATTGCCTGGAGCGACCCTGGCTGACGCTCATTCTGCCCACCATACTGCTCGGGCTGTCGCTGCTGCTCGTGCCGCGCATCGGCGCCGAATTCATGCCGCATCTGGATGAGGGCGCGCTGTGGGTGCGCGCAACGATGCCCTACACCATCTCGTTCGACGAGGCGGCAAGCATCACCCCGAAGATCCGCGCGGTCCTAAGCTCCTTTCCGATGGTGACCACCGTCACCTCGGAGCTGGGCCGACCTGATGATGGCACCGACTCGACCGGTTTCTTCAACGTCGAGTTTTTCGTCGGCCTGAAACCGTATTCGCAGTGGCGCGGCGCCTACCGCGACAAGGCGGCCCTGACTGAGGCCATCAACCGCAAGCTGCAGTCATTTCCGGGCATCGACTTCAACTACACCCAGCCTGCCGAAGATGCGGTCGATGAAGCCGAGACGGGCCTGAAGAGCGCATTGGCCGTGAAGATATTCGGTGCGGACCTGCAGACGCTGCAGCTGAAGGGCAAGGCCATCAAGGAGGTGCTGGAGCGCGTGCGCGGCATCAGTGATGTCACGCTGGTGCACGAGCTGGGGCAGCCCAGTCTCACCATCAAGATCGATCGCGCGAAGATCGCCCGCTACGGGCTGAATGTCTCCGACATCAACGGCCTGATCGAAACCGCGATCGGTGGTGACGTCGCGACCCAGGTCGTACAGGGGGAAAAGCAGTTCGATCTCATCGTCCGGCTTGATCGCCAGTTCCGCGACAATCCCCAGCAGATCGCCGAGATTCCGGTCGCCACGCCCGGGGGTCCACAAATCCCGCTCAAGCAACTGGCCGACATCGAGGAAACCGATGGCGCCTCATTCATCTACCGCGAAGACAATTCGCGCTACATCGGGGTGCAGTTCTCGGTGACCGGGCGTGATCTGGCCGGCGCGGTGCAGGATGCGATCAAACAGGTCCACGACAAGGTCGGCCTGCCGCAGGGGTATCGCCTGGACTGGGGCGGCGAGTACAAGGAATACACCGCTTCGCGCGCGCAGATGAACGTGATTCTGCCGCTGACGCTGGTGGTGATCTTCATGCTGCTGTTCGTGCTCTACAGCAATTTCAAATTCCCCTTCATCACCGTATTGGGCGTGCTGTTGTCGGCCCCGGTCGGCGCCCTTCTCGCGCTGTGGCTCACCAATACGCCATTTTCAGTATCGTCCGGCATCGGCTTCATCGTGCTGTTCGGCGTCTCGGTGCTGACGGGCGTCGTCTACATTTCCTACGTCAACGAACTGCGCCGCGGCGGTACCCCGATCGATGAGGCCGTGCGCGAGGGCGCGATCCTGCGGCTGCGCCCGATCATGATGACCGCACTGGTGGCCGCGCTCGGATTGCTGCCGGCGGCGCTGGCCACCGGCGTCGGCACCGATTCGCAACGGCCGTTCGCGCTGGTGATTGTCAGCGGCATGCTGTCACGGTTGGTGATCAGCATCTTCCTGATGCCCGCGCTGTATGCACTGGTCGCGCGACCGGATGACCGGCTGCAGGTGTGACGTCCGCGAAGCCTTCCACCGGTCACTTCGCGCGTGGCCAGCTGCGCATCCTTGCGCTTCTCGGTGGCTTCGACCTGATTCCAGAATCGCTGGCGGTCGGCCATCCATTCGGGGACACCGTCAGGCAGCAGGATTTTTGCTTATGCCCCTGTGCCTCGATGACCCTCGCCAGCGACACCTGATGCTTCAGCCGCTCCAGCTCCCCGTCCGGGATCCGTGCCATCGGTCAGACTCCGTAAAGCTGTCAAGAGGATGGCTTGACATTCTTGCTGACGGTGCTCCATACGTTCTTCGTATATTTATACAAGCCGATCTCCGGATCGATCCTAGCATGGGCTCCATAGACCCTGGAGCCCATGCCCCATGCCCAAGCGGAAGACCGAAGTGATCCAAGGCTTTGGAGACAGACTGGCCGAACTGCGCCGCGCATCCTCGACCCGAAGGCCCAGCTCCAGATCACCCAGCTGCTCGACACGTTCATCGAACGCGAGAAGTTCAAGCAGCGCATCGATGCGCAGGAGGCGCGCGAGGCCGGGCTTCTGACCTCAAAGGCCCTGGCTCAGCTCCTGGACGCCGCACTGCGGCGCCAACGTGCCGCCGATGCGCTGCTGTCCATCGCCGACCGCGTGGCCGCCGCAGGCATACCGCCCATGTCCATGGAAGAGGTCAACGCGGACGGCCTGCTTCGGCTTTCCTTACGGCAATCAAGCTTTCTTAGGACGAATCTGCCTAAATAGATCACGCATAAAGAATCCGCCGTAACAAATTACAAAGAACCCAGTTACCACCAACATTGCCGACGACACTGCGACCTGTCGGCGTACCACATACTGCAGGCAGAAGGAAAGAGGTATCAAGATTGGATGTCGCATAGACCATCCTACCCAGAATCTCGATTCAATAGCTGGGGCCCCTTCGGGCGCAATGTAGGCAAGGCCAGACCTCTTTATGGCAAGCATGTCAAAAATCATGTAGCAGCCAAATGCGACCACTGTCCAAAACAACTCCGACATAAAAAACCTAGTCCGGACATGTGACCGCCTCTGTCAGACCACTCGCCACTTCGCCCTCGCTGTCGGCTACAAGCTGTCCGAATCCTTGATTCGCCGGCTTGTACGCGCTAGTAAGTCCAGCCGGAACTAGATTCCCGACAAGCAAAGACGCGAAGGTGGAACTCGCTCCGGAGTAGTTTCCGTTCACCAGTTTCAATACGCCAGAGGTTGCGGAGGCGATTTGCGAGGTGCCCTCCGCAAAAGCGGCAACACCACCAAAAAACACAGCGCCAACTCCGGTCTCTGAGGTCGCCAATGCTAGCCCGCCGACTTCCAAGAGCCGTCAGAGACGCATATTTTGAATATGTGTTCAATCCGTTCGCTATCGCCACGAAAGATGAACTCGGATTGTTACCCGTGCACGACGTCTTTAGCGGCTTCGTTGTTTGCGGCAACAGAGGACTCTGACGTGCCGTCGTAGCGCGGCGGGTATTTTTCCCTGATGGTCTCGCAGCTTGCAGACGGGTTGTCCCCGACGCGATGCGGCACCGGGCCGGAGCACCCCGATGCGCGGTTTTGCGCCCGGACGGGTACAACACCCGAGGCAGGTTTTGAACGATGCAGGCCATGTCCACAGTGTGCGATGCGCGGCAGTGCATCATCAAGGGTT
>DATDIL010000126.1:0-28342 GCA_036521075.1 Steroidobacteraceae bacterium
AGGTACAAACTCGCCGCCAGCGCGAGCACGATGGCGGCCGAGAGTCCGAGCAGTATCAGTGCATGCCGCTCGCGCTGCGCGAAGGAGATCGGCAACAGCACCACCGCCAGGCCCAGAATCTCGGTAAAGATGCGCCGTGAGACGGTAATGCCCGCGAAAGTCAGGCCAAGAAACAGCAGGCCGAAGATCGCCAGCGACCATAGCCGCATCTCGCCCGACGTCATCGTCCGATCGCGCCAAAGATTGAATGCCGGAACCAGCGCGCTGGCCACGAAAGCCGCCACCATGAAAAGGAACAGCTGCAGCTCCTCCTGAGGCAACTCCCAGACTGGAATGGCGAAACGGGTGCTCGGGAAGAGCAGGAGCAACAGCAGCGTCAGCGCTATCCATGGGGTCCAGAATCGCCACGAAGAATGGTGAGATACGGTCATTGGGTTTTCTCTCGCAGCCGAGGCACGACATGCCTGGCAAATGCCACCAGCAGACAGATAACGATCGGATACGTCGGCATGCTGTAGCGCGACTCCAAGGTCGCGAGCAAGGCATAGAACACCACCAGAGCCAGTGAGGGCAGCACGAGCAGTTGCAGCTCCTTGCGCCGGCGCCGTACGGCATAGATGAATGCCGCCGCCAGCGGCACGAAGTTGAAATACGCCCCCCGCCACAGCAGCGGCAGCGTCAAAGCTGCATGCCGCCAAGGATGCTGCAGGATCATTGCCAGCGCGCGGCGCCTCATCTCAAGGTCGGCGGCTTTCAGGGGATTTGGGTCGCCATCGGCGATGAGCTGGCGGGTCCACCGTATTGCGTCGGCCCGCGCTCGGCGATAGTACGTCACCGTATCCTGGGTGCGCCCGGCTTCCTCCGCGGCCTTATCGCGCGCCGCAAAACTCGAGGTACTCGACTCGTTGAGGCGTTGCAGGCGACCACCCTCCTCTTTATCGCTACGGGAATAACCCAGGATTCTTCGAAACACGCCACCCAACGGATAGGGTGCCCACATATAGATCGACCCGATGTATTCATCCCTGGTCATCTGATCCATGATGGCTCGGTTGTACACGGCATCGCCGCCCCGCAGCGCGATCGCAAAGTATCCGAGCGTCAGGTAATCCCGGCACATCCATGGCAATATGACAATTGCCGCCAGCGCGGCCAATACGGCGGCCTGTTTTGCAGCATCGCGGACCGGGACGCGCGCCAGCAGCGCCAGGCAAGGCGCCGCGACCACCAACCCGATGGTGACGTACAGGAAACCTGCCTTCACCAGACTGAGCAGTCCGAAGCTCAGGCCGGCCAGTGCCATCAACTTCAGACTTCTGCGGCTGATCGCCATGGACAGCAGCAAGGACCCCGCGGACAGCAGCGCAGCCGCCGGGGCCTCGGTATACAGGCTGTTCAGCAGATAGCTTCCGTAATCGAATTGCAGCAGCAGCAGATTGCTGAGCACCACGCAAAGCAGCGAGAGCGCCGGCGCCAGTCCGAGCCATCGGCCGATCTTG
Organism: Steroidobacteraceae bacterium; assembly: GCA_036521075.1. Classification (GTDB taxonomy): domain Bacteria; phylum Pseudomonadota; class Gammaproteobacteria; order Steroidobacterales; family Steroidobacteraceae; genus DAIDKA01. The sequence continues at coordinate 1,500 of DATDIL010000126.1, forward strand.
AAGGTCGTGATGCTCAGAAGCGCGAGCCACGCGACGTTCTGAAACTTGAGCAGCCTGGCGCGCTCGCCGTGAAAATATTCGGATTTCTGCGCCGAGCCGAGCACGGCATCCACCGCGCGCACCGCCAGCGCGCCGACCAGGATGGGCACCGGCTCGCGCTGCATCGACGGGATCAGGGGCGGCGATTCGCTCAGCGATATGACGCCGGTTCTCTCCAGATTGATGCTCATCAGCAGATTTTGCGCGGGATCGTCCACGATGGCGGCGTCGGTAATGCGCATGCTCCAGAAGACCAGCAGTGCCACCGCCGTAGCCAACAGCATCAGCCAGTCCAATCGTGGCCGCCTTTGCACGCTATCCCACCTGCTTGACGGGCGTGAAGCGCAGCGCGACCGACAGATAAGCGATTCGCTTTGCCTCCGCCCGGCCGCGGCTCACGGAGTCGAGGATGAGTCCGCACGCAAGACTGATGAAACCGGAGATCGCAACGGCGGCGGACAGAAGCGCCGTGGGCAGACGCGGGACCAGTCCTGTCCGCATGAATTCGATGATCACCGGCACGCCGAGCAGCAGCGATATGGCAGCGAGCAGGCCAGCCAGCACGGAAAAGAACATCAGCGGCTTCTCCTCCTTGACCAGAAAGATGATGGTGTTGAAGATTCGAAGGCCATCACGGTAGGTATTGAGCTTGCTGGCGGAGCCTCGCGGCCGGTCCTTGTAGGCGGTCGGAACCTCGCCGATGGGCATGCGAATCTGCAAGGCATGCACCGACAGCTCCGTCTCAATCTCAAAACCCGATGCCAGCGCCGGAAAGCTCTTGACGAATCGCTTCGAAAAGACCCGGTATCCCGACAATAAATCCGTCACGCGATTACCAAAAAACGCCGCCACCAGGCTTGTCAGCACGGCGTTGCCGAATCGGTGACCGGGCCGGTAGGCGGCCTTGATCTGGGTTTGACGGGTACCCGTCACCATGTCCAGAGCGTTCTTCAGCAGGAGGTCCACCATTGCCGGTGCCGCCGCGGCATCATAGGTGTCATCGCCATCGACCAGGACAAAAACGTCGGCCTCGATATCGGCAAACATCCGGCGCACTACGTTGCCCTTGCCCCGCAACGGCTCGATGCGCACAACCGCGCCAGCGGCCCGCGCCTCGGGAGCGGTATTGTCATTGGAGCCGTTATCGTAGACAAAAATCGTCGATTCGGGCAATTGCGAGTGAAATCCCGCGACCACCTTGCCTATGGCGCGCCCCTCGTTCAGGCATGGTATCAGCACTGCGACTACCGGCTTCGCGTTGCCCTGCGCGGGCATTGCGACAACGGCTTTATTTTCGTGAGTCATGTCCACTTATCGGCTGCCACGCGCCAATTTCGCCCTGAACCGGTCGCCCAGTATCGAGGAAGCCGTACGAGCGATCAAATAATCCGACCCCGCGTCGGTCAGGTGCGCAGCGTCCCACGCCACCGGCGTCCACGTGCTGCGATTGGTCGTCAAGAGGCAGCCGCGCTCCGTGCACAGCGCATCAATGGGAGACACGAACACTGCGCGCGTTGTCGACACCGCCTCGCGTACCAGGGAGTCCATGCGCTCCGATTCCGCGACCAGATAGGCATTGGTCCGCTCCGGCAGCGATCGCGTGTCCACCCACAGTTTCATACCCACCTTTGGTTGAGCAATCTCCCATTGCGGCAGGACGCCAAACACGACCACACGGCTCACCCCAGCCAAGGACAACCGCCGCACGGTCGCCTGCAATGCCGCCAGATTCAGCCTATCGGCCTCCGGCGAAGCGTCGCTGTACCACCACCAGGTGGCCTCCAGCACCACGATATCCGGCTTCAGCGCCTTGATCCTGGCGAATGCCGCGTCATTGAACGGCCGGCAGGCGATACGACGCGCAAAAGTATGCTCCAGGATCGGTGGGCACGCTGCCATGGTGAATTGCGCGATCCGGAAATCCGCACCCTCCCCTTGGATGGCCTTCAGGCCCGAATACAGCGACGCCGCGTGCGAATCACCCCACAGCACCAGCAATCGTCTGCGCCCATCCGGGGGCTCGATGCATTGCGCCCCGAGATCGGCGAAACTGCGATCCAACGCGTCGATGAAGCATCCTCGTCCCGCATATTCGGCGTCGTAACGCTCGCGCTCACTGTCGTAATCAAATCCGGCCAGGGGACGAATCTGCGGCGGATAGCGCAACGCCGCGCCGTCGCTGCGATCCACCGCCAGTCCGGATATTCCGATCACGCCCATGAGCAGCAGCAGCACCAAAGCCTTGCGCGCCGGGCGCGCCCCAAAGCGCAGGGGGTTCTCAATCAACATATAGGTGAGCCATGCCAACAGGAAGCTCAGCACCAGCGCCGCTATCCGCTCGGATCTGGGCGCCTCGGCACCATCGTGATAGAGCCGGATGCGCATGAAGGCGAGCAGCACCCAATGCCAGAGATAAAGTGGGTAACTGATCAGGCCGACGAACACCAGCACGCGGTTCGACAGTATCACCCGATTAAGCCAGGCGTGGCGCGCGGCGATGATGAGCAGGGTACCCACGGTCGGCAGCAACGCCCACCAACCAGGAAACTCGGTATTTTTATCGATGAATAGCAAGGCCGCCGCGATCAACAGTACTCCAGCCCAGGCGAGTGCCTCACCGCGCAAGTCTACGCCGTGGTACTGGCTGGCATCGGCTGCCTGCGGCTGCGCGATGCTGTCACCGCCGTGGAACATCGTCAGATATGCCAGCAGCGCTCCGCCGAGCAACTCCCACAGGCGCGTCATCGGGAGATAGAAGGTCGCGGAAGGGTCGCGGTGCACGAACGCAAGATTGCACGCAAATGACGACAGCAGCAGGGCAGCGATGATCAGCGCCAGGTGACGCGTACGCCGGAACAGAAATGCGATCAGCAGCGGCCAAAGCAGATAGAACTGCTCCTCGATTCCCAGCGACCACAGGTGCAATAGCGGTTTTACAGCGGCGCCGGTGTCGAAATAGCCGGCCTGGGTCCACAACAGAATGTTGGACGAAAAGCCCGCGCCGGCCGCAATCTGCCTGCCAAGCTGTTTATAGTCCTGCGGCAACAATACGAACCAGCCGGCGACCAGACAGGTGCCGAGCACGATCAGCAGCGCCGGGAAAATGCGCCGGATGCGACGCACGTAAAACTCCACGTAGTTGAAATCGTCCTTGCGCAGCGCGCCGTAGATGATGCTGGAGATCAGAAAGCCGGAAATCACGAAGAAAATATCCACGCCGATGAAGCCGCCGGTGACCTCCCTTGGAAAGGCGTGAAATCCGAGCACGCTCAGTACCGCAAGTGCCCGCAGTCCGTCGATATACGGCCGGTAGGTAATGTGCTGTCCCATGCCGCGGACTGCGCGCGGGCCGGCGACGCGAACGAACCATTGGATGGCTACCGGGATATCCATTTTCGGGCTGTTGCGGCCGTCTCGAACTTCATGGGATTCCTGCATCGACAGCCACGACAATCCGTGATACGGCGCGCCGCGCAGAATGGCGTAATGCTGCGGACAACTCGCGGTTGGGCGCCGCCCAACGTGTCGACGGCAGGTGGTCAGTAATCCAGATTGTTACGCATTTCCCATTGCGCATTATTGACGTGCGTCGCATCCCAGATAGGATGAATATCGGGTATTCTTCACGTTCCTGACGCGATGCACCTCGCAGAGTTCCGATTCGTGCCGCAACATTTGCCGCTTTCCATCATTGTTCCGTTCTACAACGAGGCCGAGAGCATCGAACGCATGTACGGAGCGATCGTCACTGCCGTCGCGCCGTTGAACGTCGCTTTCGAAATGGTGTTCGTCGATGATGGCAGCAGGGACAATACGCTCGATATTGCGACCGGAATTGCGCGCCGGGATCCGCGCGTCCGGGTAGTGAAGTTCCGTCGCAATTTCGGCCAGACTCCCGCCATGGCAGCCGGCATCGAACATGCCCGCGGCGAGGTACTGATCACCATGGATGGCGACCTGCAGAACGACCCCAGCGACATCCGCCATTTCCTGGCAAAAATCGACGAGGGCTATGACCTGGTCGTCGGCTGGCGCTTCAACCGGCAGGACAAACTGCTGTCGCGCAAGATTCCCTCGCGTATCGCCAATTGGCTCATCGGCAGGGTCACCGGGGTGCCGATCAAGGACAACGGCTGTTCACTCAAGGCGTACCGCGCCTCGGTCATCAAGAACATTCCGCTCTATTCCGAAATGCACCGGTTCATCCCAGCCATGGCTTCGATCGCCGGGCCCAGAATCGCCGAGATCAAGGTGCAGCATCATGCCCGCCAGTTTGGCAGTTCAAAATACGGACTGTCGCGTATTTATCGTGTTCTGCTCGATCTGATGGTGATCAAGACCGTGGCCTCATTCACCACCCGGCCCCTGATGTGGTTCGCGATGTTGTCGTTGCCAATGCTGCTGGCAGGCGGGGCCGCATTCGCCTATACGCTGGTCGCGACGTTGCTCACCGGCAGGGCCATCTCGCTGCCCATTGCCGGCACCGGTCTGATCTGTACCAGCGCGGCACTGATCCTGATGCTCAGCGGCGCACTGGCGGAAGTAGTCTACAACCTGGGCGACATGCGGGAGCGCGAATTCGCTCGTCTGACCAGTCGCATTCGGAAATCGAAAACCGCGGCCGCAGGAGCATCAGCGTAAATGATCGGGCAAAGACCGGAAGTCCAGCTGTCGGTAATCGTCCCGGTCGGCGCGCGCCACGCCGGCCTGGCGGCGCTACACGCGGAATATCTTGACGGGCTCCGGGACAGCGGCCTGGTCTGTGAATTCATTTATGTACTGGATGGGCGTTATCCTGACGCCGCGGCGGAGTTGGATGCGCTGCTACAGCAGGGCGAACGTATTTCGGTGATCTACCTGAGCCGCGCATTTGGCGAATCCACGGCGCTGATGGCGGCATTTGAACAGGCCTCGGGGCAGCTGATTCTGACACTGCCGGCATATCACCAGATCGAAGGTGCGGAGATTCCAAAGCTCCTCGCTGCGCTCGATGTGGCTGACATCATCGTCTGCCGGCGCGTGCCTCGCGCCGGCGGATTCTTCGAAGTCGTGCGGCGTAATGCTTTCCATGGCCTGGTGAATTGGATGACCGGATTGACGCTGCACGACCTGGGATGCAGCGCCCGGGCCATGAAGCGGCAGGTGCTGGAGGAGATCGTGCTGTACGGCGACCAGCATCGCCTGTTGCCGGCATTGGCCGACCGGCAGGGATTTCGCGTCCGTGAAATCGACGTGCGTCAGTCGCCGCACGATCGCTTCGAGGGCAAGTACCGTACGCGTGAATATGCTCACCGCATACTCGACCTGTTCGCGGTGTTCTTTCTGGTGCGATTCACCAAGAAGCCGTTGCGGTTCTTCGGTATGGTTGGTGCCTCCACTCTGTGCATAGGCGCCGCCCTGGTACTGTACCTGGTGGTCGATCGGCTGGTGTTTGATCACAGTCTGGCCAACCGGCCGGCCCTCCTGCTCTCCTCCCTGCTGGTGGTACTCGGCCTGCAGCTGTTCGCGCTCGGACTACTCGGAGAATTGATAATCTTCACCCACGCACGCGGCCTCAAGGACTACCAGGTAGATCGCATCATAGAATTCCCGAGCGATGTACAGCAGCTCTAGCCTAACGCGGCGGTGGCTGCTGCTGCTGGTCGCGGTGGGAGCGCTGGGTTTGGGCGTATATGCCCGCTTCAAGGGTCTTGGCGCGGCCCCTCTGTCCGTGGATGAGTACTACCTGACTCGTTCAATAGACAACGTCATTCGCAGCGGACTGCCGGCCTTCAAGTGCGGCGGCTTCTATACCAGGGGCTTGATCCAGCAGTACCTGTCTGCCGGTCTGCGTCTGGAAGGTATGGCGCCGGAGTTGGCACCGAGACTCATCGCGGCGCTGTGTAGCCTGCTGGTGCTGCCGGCCGCCTATTTGCTTGGCCGACGCGTGCATGGCAGGACCGTCGGATTGCTGGCCGTCACCGTGCTGGCGCTGTCGGTATGGGAAATCGAGATGGCGCGCTTTGGCCGCATGTATGCGCCCTTCCAAGCCCTGAGCGCATGGTATCTGGTCTTCTTCGTACGCTATGTCGTCGATCGCGAGGCGCGGGCGCTATGGCCCATGCTCGCTCTTTCGCTGATCGGCCCATTGGTATGGGAAGGTGGCGCGCTGCTCGCGCTGGCGAACTTCCTGCCGATATTCCTGCGGCCAGATCCCGAGAAGCGCCCGTCCGGATCCGACTGGATCTATCTTGGGGGCGCAATGGTTCTGTTCGCCGCCGCGTACTGGTTTGTGACTGCGGATTTCCGAGGCTACAACGCCGCGTCCTGGCCCGCCAGCTTCAGTCGCGCGATGGTCGAGTTACCGCATGATCCAATGTCGGCACTGACACTGCCATTGTTACGCCTGCCATACCATCCCTGGTGGGCCGCGCTGGCGATCGTGCCGCTCATCGGCGCGCTGCTGGCGCTGCGCCGGATCTGGGCCTGGCGCCAGCGGCCGCTCGCGGCCGCGGGCCTGCTCGCGCTGCTCTTGGCGGCACTACTGCAACAATTCGCGGCCGTGCTGGCGATCGCACTGCTGCTGATGATGATGCGCCTGGTGCACTGGCGCGAGCTGTTCGGCAAGGCCGCAACTGCGCTCCTGGTGGCCCTGCTGCTGTGTGCGGCATACTGGCTGGCCTTCGGAGTCACCACGACCGATTGGCACACTGCCGCATCCACCGGTCTGGCGAAGGCCATCGCCGCCTTCGCCTACCCGTACCTGCGCTATCCCGACGTTGTCGGCGTGGTACTGCGGCCCTGGGCTCGCGCCGTGCCGCTGCTGGGATCAGGGCTGCTGTTGCTGATCGGCGGCGCCATGTGGCGTCAATGCCGGTCGGAGGAGCCGATGACGGCGGAGAGAGCGCTGCAGGTCGTCTTCCTGGTTTTGCTGTTGGCCGCCAGCGCCAGCAATCCGCCCCGGCAGGAGACGCGTTACGTCTTTTTCCTGTATCCCCTTGCCATCGTCATCGCGCTGACCGCCATCGTACGGGTCTCTCAATTCGTGCTGCAGCGGCGTCCCGCGGCGCTGAGCCTCGGCGTCATTCTCGGCCTGGGCGGATTCGCCCTGTCGGAAGACTTCCAGCCGCATCATCTGCTGCACATCGATCGCCCCTCGGAACTCTTCCGGGTGGGCATGCGGCACGATATGCAAGACTACCTGGAGATGCGCGACGACTATCGCGAGCTGTCACGCTGGCTGCAACAACACGCCGTGCCGGGCCGCGACCTGGTCATCAACGGCGTGCACGGTCTGGACTACTACGACTCGCATATCGACTACTTCTTTGCCGACCAACACGACCCGAATTTCGCGAGCTGGTCCTGCCGGCAGGGCAGCGTCGAGCGCTGGGGCAACTATCCGCTGATCTACTCGATGCCCGCGCTGAAGGCAACGATCATGTCAAGCCAGGAAACCTACCTGGTGGTGTTCGCTCCTGACAGCATCCAGATGCTGGCATCGCTTGCCGACTTGAATCCGCACATCGTCTGGGCCCAGGGCTACGTCGACGTCATAGCCCTGCAGGGATCACGCTGAGCTCGGGTACATCATGCGCGTATGCGTCGTCGCCGAAAATCATCCTTTGGCCTTGATGGGGGGCGCGGAGTACCAGACCGGTCTGTTGACCGAGGAGCTGTGCGCGCGACCCGGCGTCCAGGTGACCTATCTGGCACGGCGCGTACCCGGCCCGAAAGATGCCGCGCTGCTGCCCTATGCGGTTCAATGCATCGGCAGCGACGCCGGCATCCGCCGCCGGGCCGCGTTCTTCGACGCCCTGAACCTGCAGCGCGCCCTGACGCAGCTGCGCCCGGACGTCATCTATCAGCAGGCAAAGCAAAGCTATACCGCGGTATGCGCCCGGTACGCCATGCGCTCTGGCGTCCCGTTCTTCTTTCATGTGGCCAGTGATGCCGACCTGGGTCATCGTTGGATCTCATTGCATCTATCGTTCAACACGCCGTTTGATATCGCCGAGTCGCTGTCAGGCGATTGGGGAATCCGGCATGCCAGCCACATCATCGTACAGACGGACCGGCAAGCGCAGACGCTGCAGAGCAAAACCGGTCGTGTTGCCGCAGCGGTGGTCCGCAATTTCCAACCCTTGCCGTCGTCCTTGCCCACCAAGCCGGCCGGACCACTGCAGATCCTGTGGGTGGCAAATCTGAAGGACGTGAAGCGCCCGGAGCTGTTTGTCGACCTGGCCGAGTCCTTCAGCGACCGCGATGATCTGCACTTTGTCATGGTGGGGCGGCCTACGGCACTACGAAGGTTCGCTGCACTGATGCAGCGTATTCCCAAGATCGCAAACCTGACCTACCTCGGCGAGCAGCCCATCGACCGGGTCAATGAGCTGATGGCTACCGCAGCCTTTCACGTGAACACCAGCAGCTTTGAAGGCTTCCCGAACACCTTCATACAGGCATGGGCACGCGGTGCCGTGGTGATGAGCATCGCGGTGGATCCAGACGGCATGGCAGCGCGCGGCATCGGCTATTGCGCGGGTAGCCCCTATGGGCTGCACAGTCGTCTGGACGAATTGTCCCGCTCCACGGCAACTCGGCAGGCGATCGCCGAGCGCGCGTTCGCCCACGCGCAGTCGCACCACTCCCTGGCCGCGCGCGCACATCTGGCTGATCTGATGCTCGCCGCCGCATCCGGCCATCCATCGCGATGACTTCCGGCAGTTGCTTGCAGGCAGTTCATGGCCTCTAGAACCATCCGCTTGCTATTTTGGACGCGCGAGGAATTCCCGACCTCACGCGTGGACGTCGAGATTCTTTTCTGCCGCGAACTTGTCGGCCGCGGGCACGTGATCGATTTCGTGATGCAGGCGAGCAGGCCCGACATTAGGCCGGGACGGCACGACTGGCACGGCCGGAGCGTATTCGTCGGCCCAACCGCGGCCGGGGGCACCATGCGGCAATTCCTCAGGCACTGGCTTGGCCTCTGGCATGACCTTGCCTCGCTGCGCCTGGCGGTCCGATCGCAGTATGACGCCCTGCAGGTCCGCGACAAGTTCGTCATCGCTTCGATTGCCGTGATAGTGGCGCGCCTGCGCGGACTGAGGTTTTTTTTCTGGCTGTCGTTCCCGTTTCCCGAAGCCGACATCATCCGGGCCAGAGAGCGCCTGGCGCGGCAACCCGCCTTTGCGCGCCTACGAGGCGCCCTGTCCGGCTGGCTGCTGTACCACTGGATCCTGCCGCGTGCGGACCACGCGTTCGTGCAAAGCGAGGTCATGAAGCAGGACTTTGTCGCCCGCGGCCTGAATGCGCTGCGATTGACCGCCGTACCGATGGGCGTGGACCTGGACGATATTCCCGCTGCGGTGGATGCCGTTCAACGCCAGGCCGGATCCGATATCCTGCTGGGATACCTGGGCGCCCTGGATGCGGATCGCCAGCTGCATATGCTGGTGGATATGCTTGCCGATCTGCGCCGAAGCGGCATGCCGGCGCGCCTCCTGCTCATTGGCGATGCGTACAAGCCCGAGGACCGGGAACTGCTGCGGCGGCGCGCTGCCGAATGTGCAGTGTTGCCGTTCCTGGAAATCACCGGATTGCTCCCACGACTGGAGGCGCTGCGGCGGATGAAGCAGGTCGACATCGCCCTGTCGCCGATCTATCCCTCGCCCATGTACCGCGTCGCCTCGCCTACCAAACTGGTCGAGTACCTCGCGCTCGAGTTGCCGGTGGTCGCGAACGATCACCCGGAGCAGCGGCGGATCCTCGAGGCCAGCAGGGCCGGAGTCTGCGCGCCCTGGGGTTCGCGGCATTTTGCCAGGGGGGTGCGCTGGCTCATGCACCGCAGCCCCGCACAGCGATCCGAGATGGGCGCCAGGGGTCGCGCGTGGGTCGAACAGCACCGGACCTACTCGAAGATCGCCGATCGCCTCGAATCCAGCTATCTCCAATTGCTTACGGAGCCGACGCCATGATGACAGCAGGTGCCGGGGCCAGATAATGTGCAGGATCGCCATTTTCCATCCGACCGATCCCTTGGGCAACGTGCCCGGCGGGATTGAAAGCATCATACGCGGCATCCTGAAATGGTCGCCGCCGGACCTTCAGTACACGCTTTTTGGCGCCACCAGCGACGCCATCGCCCGGCCCGTCGGTCGAGAACAGCCACTGCCATTCGCTCCGAGCCAGAGCCGCTTCGTTCCCGTGACCACCGTCGACAGCGCAGGCAGGCGTGGCCTGGTGCCTGCCATCGTCAGGTACATGCAGGCGCTGAGACACCACATCCGCGGCGGTCAATGCGATCGCTTCGCCATCCTCGATTTTCACCGCGTCGAGCCGTTGTGGCTTTTCAGGAATGACGCCAGGCCAAAAAATATCATCCTTCACCAGGACATGTCGGCGATTCGGGATGAGAACTGCGACATCATGTGGCGACACGCGCCATGGCTGTATGAGCTCGTGGAAAGACCATTGCTTTCACATGTCGATCACATTTTTGCAGTGCGACAGTCCGCCGTAGCGCGCTATCGCCGCAGCTACCCGAAGCCCCCGGATTGGGTATCGTTCATGCCGACCTGGGTGGACATCACCGTGTTCTCGCCAGCGCCCACGGCGGAAATCCGGGAGCGTCTGCGAGAAAATCTGCGGCGCCGACTGGGCATCAGTGACCCGGAGACGAAAGTGCTGCTCACCGTCGGCCGCCTGGATAAGCAAAAGGATCCGCTGCTCCTGATAAACGCCTTCAACGAGGTATTACGCAACCGCGGCAAGCTGCATCTGGTGCTCATCGGCGACGGTCTGCTGAGAACCGCCGTCGAGCAAACCTGTGCCGCACTCGGAGTGCGGGCTGCGGTCAGCCTCCTGGGAGTACAACCGTCGACGACCATTGCCGATGTGTTGCGCGCGAGCGATCTCTTTGTGCTCTCGTCCGCCTATGAAGGCATGCCGATTGCGGTGCTTGAAGCACTTGCCACGGGCGTTCCGGTCGTGAGCACGAATGTCGGCGAGATTCCGAGCATCGTGCGGGACGGCATCAACGGCGCAGTCTGTTCAACGCGCACCGTGAAATCCCTGTCCGAGGCAATGATCAGATGCCTGAGCGCGCTGCCCTCAATCAGCGGGGAGCCATGCGAGCAATCGGCAACGCCGTACCACCCCGATAAGGTTCTGCATTTGCTGTATGCCAATCATCGCCAACAGGGACAGCGCTAGGTTTCGGGTCCGTGACTACCATGGCTAATCCTCCACATATCGCCTATCGGCCGGACATTGACGGCCTGCGCGCGATAGCCGTGTTGGCGGTATTGCTGTATCACGCCTTCCCCGCTTGTCTGCCGGGCGGCTTCGTTGGGGTCGACATCTTCTTCGTGATCTCTGGATTTCTGATCTCCGGTATCATTTTCGATGGACTGGAAAAAGGAACCTTCAGCTTCGTCGAGTTCTATAGCCGGCGCATTCGAAGAATATTTCCCGCCCTTGCGCTCGTGTGCGCAGCGTGCCTGATCTTTGGCTGGTTTGCGCTGTTGCCAGACGAATATCGCCAGCTCGGGACGCACGTCGCCGGGGGCGCCGGCTTTCTCTCCAATTTCGTGCTGCTGCGGGAATCCGGGTATTTTGATATCGACGCGAAGCTCAAGCCGCTGCTTCACCTGTGGTCGCTGGGCATCGAAGAGCAATACTATCTGGTTTGGCCCGCGGCACTTTTTCTATGTCGAAGCCGTCGGCGCGCGACCGCGCTGTTGCTGGTCTTGGTGGGCGGAGTCTCCTTTGCGCTGAATCTCTACTATACGAGCCGCGACCCCTCACTCGCCTATTATCTGCCGTTCACCCGATTTTGGGAGCTCATGATAGGTAGCGCCTTGGCCTTTGCCGCACGCAACGCAACCGCCGCCAGTGTCATTACGGGTGGCCCGCTCGCGAACTTCAAGTCAATTGCCGGCGTGCTCGCCCTCACCCTGTCGCTGATTCTTATCAACGAAACGCGGCCGTTCCCTGGCTGGTGGGCACTGCTTGCATGCTCCGGGGCATTCCTCCTGATCTGTGCGGGCCCCGAGGCTTGGTTCAATAGGCGCATTCTGTCCAGCCGGCCGATGGTGTGGACCGGGTTGATCAGTTACCCGTTGTATCTGTGGCATTGGCCGATACTGTCCTTCGGTATCATCATCAGCCGCACGCCGTCGATCGGTTACCGCATCGCCGCTCTGGCTGCCAGCGTGGCGCTGGCTGCTCTGACATATCACTTCATCGAACTGCCGGTGCGTCGTGGAAAGGTGCGACCGAAATTGCGGCGCGTGACGCTGCAGCTGCTGGGGTCGATGGCGGTCGTGGGAGTGATCGGCGCGTCGGCCAGGTACGATATAGTGCGGCCAATATCCGCGAGCGATCCCAGAGACGTCGAGATATCAACGGCAAGGCATGACGGCTATTTTCATGCCACCGACTTGATCCCCGGGACAGTGAAGAATACGACACTCTTCTTTGGTGATAGCCACATGCAACAGTACTGGCCACGGATTGAACTGTTGACTCGGCGCCCGGGCAACAGGCGAACCGTTGAGCTGCGGACTTTGGGTGGCTGTGCTCCGATACCCCTCGTCGAGCGCACCGGCGAGCCCTGCCTGGATTTTGTGAACTCCGGGTTCGCGCGCGCCGCGGCGCCCGACGTCGACGTGGTCGTGATCGCAGCCTCATGGAAGGGTTTTGCCGAGCGGGGCGATTACTATCGTCCCGGACTGCGTAACGCAGCGCCATTGGACATGCTGTCTCCCGACACGCACTGGGTCTATGACGGGTTTGCGGACGCCCTGGCGCACCTCCGGCAATTGGGCAAGCGAGTGGTGGTGCTGTCATCATCGCCGCGAGGCTATGCGTTCGAGCCCGGGCGAATGGTGGATCGGAGCCGGTTGATCCCGCGTGTGAAGCCGGCACAGATCGTCTACCGTGCGGCCATGGTCGCGTTCCTATCGCCTATCGACCGCAGGATCCGCGCCGCTGCACAGAAAGCCGGCGTCGAGATTCTGGATCCGGATGATTGGCTTTGCACTGCCACGGTGTGCCCGACCGTCGATTCCGACGGCCGCCCCCTGTATCAGGACGGGACCCACATTAGGGCCACGACCGCCCGTGACGAGGCCACGGGACTGGATCAGTTTGTCGTGTTGGGCCCGTAGCCGGTCGATCTGCGCAATTGAGTTGCCACACAACTGTAGGTCCCGCCCTCGTTGAGAGTGGCTCACGCGCTATAAGGGCTAAATTGCCCGTATTTGTGATCAAACGCACAGTCTCGCGGACCTTGGGCTGTATTAACCGTTCCATTCCCACCATTGTTTATGGATGAATTCAAGAGGCCATATTAGTGAGCGAGCGGAGATCTGCGGCATTTTTGCATATATAGCCATCCAACGTATCAACGGGCACCGTGGAAGCCCTGTGCGAGGCAATCATCAGGTGCCTGAGCGTGTGTGCCGCCCTCACCCAGCGGGGGCGCATGGGCCCGGCCCAGTTCGATCTGCGCTCATATTCGAATGGCAGCCCAACTGGAGTGAATCGCGAAATTTGGAATGCGCATAGGCGCATTTCCGTGCCTCGCGCAACGTCATATGGTCGGAAGGCCGACTAGTTCACACTTTCCCGATATTGATCGGGATCACAGTGTCGCAAGTTGTCGACTGTCGCCAGACATCGACTGTTTGACCACTACGGACACGCTCCTTAGGCTGGGACCCAATGTGCATTGGGCACGCGCCGGCCCGTGAATCCTGAACGCGCGCGTGCGATGACGAACCGAGGAGATCCTGATGAGTTCAAACAGACGCTCTTACATTCTGCACACAGCGACTTTGTTGTTGGCGGTTGGCTCACTGGCTGCGTTCGCCGCCGTTCCGAATCCGCCGCCACAGGTTTGCCTCGGTAGCAAGTGCGCCACGACACCTGTAGCCTCGTCCGGAACAATGAAGTGGCACCCTGGGCACTATGCTCAGAGCGACTTTTACTTCACTCCTAGCAACTTGAATGCGACCTATGCGGATATCGATCGCATGGCCGCCGTATTGGATGGGCAAGGAAACCCACGTTTCAAAGGCTACATGATTCAATTCCATTGGGCGGATATTGAGCCGACGACACAGGGAACGTACAGCTCCGCGCAAATCACCGCTATTAACTCGGTATTGAGCCGCTTGACTACTCACTACCAATACAATGGTGTGACAGTTCCCTTTAGATTGATGATCCGCATCAGGGTCGAATCACAAGGCGGAACGGGAGGACTACCCTCCTATATCGTCAGTGGCATAAGCGGCCAAGGATCGGACGCTGTCTCGGCCTCCGGTAGCGCTGGGCCCGGCGGCTACGCAGCAGCGCTCTGGCGTGCCCCGGTGATGAATGCGTACATTAAAATGGCGAGTTATCTCGGAAGTCTTTATGACGCCAGTCCGTACGTCGAAATGTTTCAGGCACTAGAGGAGACCTCTATTGCCTATGACGGGCCACCAGGAGATTATTCCGGCTCCGCCTTCTACACACAGGTACAAAACTTGGTCTCGGGCATTAGTCCCTCGTGGCCGACCACGATCAAATCATTCGGGCCGAATTTCGGCCCCAATAATACGGACCAGAGTTGGCTAAATAACGCAGTAGCCTATGCAAGCACTAAGAGCTGGGCAGCCGGCGGCTCAGATCTGCTGGTTCCCAATAACGAAACGTGGGGAGAGTTAGCGTTCTATAACGGCACTGGAGGCAACGGAACCGACTACAGAGGAAAAATGCCATGCGTTATAGGTATCGAGGACGATGTATATTTATGGACGAGTCAGACCTCCGCCGGAGATGAGAGCTATGCCTACAACACACTGCATCCGTCGCACATGGTATGGATGATATTTCCCGAGGCCGCGTATAGCAGCATCGCCGGGAAGGCCTCACAGTGGTGGGAGACAGGGACCGTCCCTGCATTGCAGGCAGTCAACTTCCGTATCGCTGCTAGCGGCCTGGCGTGCCCTACCGACTACTCCGGTAACTGTAACGTCAACTGAGGCACGACTGTAGGTCGAGCAATACTCCACGCCTTCGCACCGACGACGCGCAGCAAGCCCCGGTCACGGCGCTGCGCGTCGCCGGCTATGCTGCCGGAGGCGGCGGTACCAACGGGAACCATACGGCGAGATAGCGAGGCCTGGTCAGCGTCCGCCGAATCGGTCAGCACGGAAAGAACGTTGGCCCGATGATGTCTAGTCCTGATCGAGATCGCCGATGTGATCAACCGCCCCCGAGCGATCTTCAGTCACCGTGGAGCGAGCCAGAAGATTAGAGGGAGGCCCGTTATTTAAGGAAACATGCCCTCCCAGTAATGCACGCACAGACCAAAAAGGGCCGGTACTTGCACCGTCGACGCCATCGATTGGCTATTCGGTAAGCCCAGTGGTAATCGCCCCTGCCTTCTTAGGTTATAGTCCCATCGCCATAAGAATGATCCGACAGCGGCCCAGCATAGGTAACATTGCCACCGCACACGTACGTCTCCGATTTCATGTTCACACTTCTTCATTACCACTAAATGCCGACCGACAAAAACTTCCACATAGCATCCCTAGATGGAATTCGCGCAGTCGCAGCGATGCTAGTCTTTGCAGCTCACGCCGGAAACTCGTATGGCTGGAATCTCGCGCCCGGCGGATTCGGTGTAACCATATTTTTCTTTCTGAGTGGCTACCTTATAACGACGCTTTTGAGACTGGAGAAGGAACGCACTAAGACTATCAGCCTCCGTCGATTCTATCTTCGACGCGCCTATCGAATACTGCCCCCGATGTACGTGCTACTGACGCTCAATCTAATATTGGCGCTCATCGGGGTGCTACCCAGCGACCTTACAGTGGGCGCAGTTGCCGCGCAGTTTGCGCATCTCTCCAACTATTACATGCTGCTTTTCGGTGAGAAACACATCGTCCCCGGCACTGGAGTGATGTGGTCCCTGGCCGTTGAAGAACACTTTTACCTCTTATATCCGATGTTGCTGCTATTTCTACTCGGCCGCCTAAGCTATAAGCACACGGCCGTCGTCCTACTTGGACTGTGTGCATTAGTATTGGTTTGGCGATGCTACCTCGTATTCGGCCTTAGCGTCCCTAGCGACTATACATACGAGGCCACCGACACTCGCTTTGACTCGTTGCTATACGGCTGCATCATGGGTATCGCACTAAACCCCGCCCTGGACGATCGCGCCTTGACATTCAGCAGTCGCACCTGGTTCGTACTATTGACAATTTCTGGCGCGGTGCTGGCGTTTTGTTTTTGGTACCGGAGCGACGCGTTCCGAGCAACCGTCCGCTACAGCCTGCAGGGCATTGCATTATTTCCATTATTCTTTTGCGCAATTCGCTACAGTCGCTGGCCGTTATTTGCATGGCTAAATTTCGCTTGGATACGCGGACTAGGCATCGTCTCCTATTCCTTCTATCTCGTACATCTTACAACCTTGAGCGAGGCCGCAACTATCGTTCATCAAACCGTCCTCGCTCCGTCACTGGGTTTTGCTATGGCAGTACTATATTCTGTCGCGATGTATTTTCTTGTGGAAAAGCACTTAGGCATATTACGACACCGCCTCCACCGTTAGCGGGGTGATTCAAGAGACGTCCCCGGCCCAACATTGCGCAGGCCGCCGCCGACGCCGCAACGCAGTTTCATTACTAACTCCCGCCCTTGTGCGTCGCATCGAGATCGCTACTGGATCCACTTCGACACCAGACTAGCGATGTCGATAGACGGCATATGTCCCCCTCTTCAGACCAAATCGGAACAGCGGGCGCAGTACGTTCCTGACAGCCGACTGCGGAGGGCTCCATCCAGCGGTGAAGGCCATCGCCAGGAACGGATTCAACGGCGCTCGCTTGAGACCGCATGTCGACGCGAATGCATCGAGCGATCTCGAGTCGAAGCAATTTATATGCTCCAGAGGATGAATTGGCATCAGACTGTCTTCCTGCGGACGCGGGTCGGACCAACTCCACGTCTTTAGAACTGCCTTGATTGCGCCGCCGTCGGGCACACTGATCTTCAGATATCCGGTCGGAGCAAGTGATGCCGAAAGGCATCGCAAGAGCTCCGCCGGATGCGAGACATGTTCGAACACCTGCTCCGTGCACAGGAGATCGAATTTCATTTCTCCGATCTGTTCAATATTAAGAACCGGGATCCCGATTGACAGCGCGTACGCAGCCTTGGGCGCCGACAGCTCAGCTCCGAATACTTCGGCGCCAAAACTCCGAGCGACCTGCAGCCAAGTGGACCATCCCATTCCAAAATCAAGCACGCGAATTCGCCGATCCAATCCGATGATCTTGGCCTGCTCCGCAAGCAGGTGCATGACCTCGCTCGCGATGTACGCGTAGTGCGCAATAGGTTGCGGCGGCTCTGTCGGCGCCAGCTCATCAGCCTGCAGGACCCAATCCGTATATATCTCTGTCAGGAGTTGCTGATCGGGTATCTCGCGCTGGTATATCAAGGCGCACTCTGTACAGCATGCGACCGAGTAGGACGCTCCCCTCAAACGGTTACGAATCGTCTCCGGATCTACCTTCCGATAGTAGGCAACCAGGAATCCAAGCACAGCGGGATCGGTGTACGAAACTTTATGAAGCACCGAATGACGTGGTGACCCACAGGCCGGACATGTCTCGCGATTTTCAAACATATTCTGATCCTAACCCATTCGCATTTACAGACAGTAGCGCCCCGCATGGCTGTTCGATCTGTTACGGCAGTCAATATTCCTGCAGAACCTGCTATAGATTCCGGCAGCACGGGACCGTCTGATCGGCATGTGCAATGGCGATTCGATCTCGACTTTGCCACTTCATTGTCAGGTCTAGTATATTGTGCCACGACCTCGTAACTGCTCGAAAATTTGCGCACGGCAGCCGAGGCGGAAATCCCGCTGAACGCACCAATCTGGAAGCCGGCCGCAAGTACCGCATGTTTCTCGACGCAAACGATCTGCCGAATGATCAGCAACTATCCGCGCATATCTGCATCGTGGGAGGCGGAGCGGCTGGGTTGACCATCGCGCTGGAATTCGCGGGCACCGACATCGACGTATTGCTGCTGGAGTCCGGCGGATTCGCCGCGGAGAAGGACACGCAGGCGCTATATGCCGGGACAGTCGCCAATGAAGCACTGCACAGCCCGCCAGATCGCTATCGGCAGCGGCGATTTGGCGGTACGACCACCATATGGGGAGGCCGTTGTGTACCCTTTGACGATATCGATTTTGAGCCTCGTGAATATATTCCCCACAGCGGCTGGCCGCTTGCACGCGCATTGCTCATGCCTTACTACGCCCGGGCGAACCGATTATGTGAGGCGGGAGCATTTGCCTATACGGTGAGGGAATCGTTCGACTCCGCCGTGCCACCGATGATCGAGGGCTTTGAGAGTTCCCACTTTACCACCGATACTCTGGAACGATTCAGCTGTCCCACTGATTTTGGTGTACGGTATGTGCATAGGCTGCGCGCCGCCAGCAATGTCCGCGTGCTGCTGCACGCAAATGTGACGGCGCTGCAGCTCAATTCCGCCGGCACGCACACCGATGAGCTGCTCGTCAAAACCTTGCGCGGCAAGCGATTCAAAGTGCGGGCGCAGCAGTTTGTGCTCGCGGCCGGCGGCCTAGAGGTCGCGCGGTTGCTGCTGTCGAGCCGCGACGTACATCCCGGTGGCATCGGAAATAATCACGATGTCGTTGGCCGCTACTATATGTGCCACATCGCCGGTACGGTCGGAGAGCTGAATATCGATCGGCCGCTTGGCGCCGTTTGGCACGGCTACGACGTGTCGAACGAGGGCATTTACTGCCGCCGCCGCCTGGCTCTCAGACCGGACGTTCAGCGCAGTCACGCCGTCGGCAATTTCATCGCTCGGCTGCATCATCCGCGGATCACAAATCCGGAACATCGAAATGCGATGCTATCGCTGTTGTATCTGGCGAAGTTCGCAATACCCTACGAGTACGCCAAACGTCTCACAGGCGATGAGCGCGCCGGACCGGGGGTCTGGTGGCGACACCTGCGCAATGTGCTGCGTCGCCCGTTCGATGCCCTGGGATTTGCTGCACATTTGATGCGCCATCGGCTTTTGGCTGAACGGAAATTCCCTTCGATAATCGTCAAACCCAGGGCAAATCTCTTCAGTATCGATTTCCATGCCGAGCAATGGCCCAACCAGGAAAGTCGCGTCAGTCTCTCCGATGAGAAGGATTCGCTCGGCATGCCGAAGCTGCTGATCGACTGGCGTTATAGTGCGGGTGACGTGGCGACAGTCAGCCGCGCCCTGGAATTGCTTGCGCGGGACGTCCGGAGCTCCGGAATCGGGCGACTCGACTACGATCCCGCTTCGATCGAACTCGAGATGATTCGTTACGGCGCCTATGGCGGACACCACATCGGCACCGCCCGCATGGGAACCGATCCGCATTGCAGCGTCGTTGATGCCAACTGCATGGTGCATGGCATTGACAACCTTCACGTCGCCGGATCGGCGGTATTTCCAACGTCCAGCCAGGCAAATCCCACCCTTACGGTGGTTGCACTGGCCTTGCGGGCGGCGGCGCACTTGGCGACGGCATTGGGTCCATGAAACATCGGGTCCTCGTACTTGGCGCCAACGGATTCATCGGCAGGCGCGTGGTTGAAGCCCTGACGGCCACTGATTGGGCGACGCCGATTGCCGCGGGTCGACGCCTCGTCGGCCCGACTGAATCGACCCCCATCGAAAGGCAGCTGGTCGACGCGACCGACAGTTCGCAGGTCGCGCGCGCCCTTCAAGGCGTCAACGCGGTAGTCAATTGCGTCGCGGGAGGCGTCAAAACGATCATTGCCTGCGCAAGGGCGCTTTTCGATGCAGCCGCGCAGCAA
Organism: Steroidobacteraceae bacterium; assembly: GCA_036521075.1. Classification (GTDB taxonomy): domain Bacteria; phylum Pseudomonadota; class Gammaproteobacteria; order Steroidobacterales; family Steroidobacteraceae; genus DAIDKA01. Next base: position 21,434 of record DATDIL010000126.1, read on the forward strand.
GCCAGCCAGCCAAGAATCATCCATCTGAGCAGCGCCGCGGTATATGGATCAGCGGTCGGCGACGTCGACGAATCCGCTCCATTGCTGCCCGATCTTAGCCCATACGGAACTGCGAAAATACAAGCGGAACAATTGGCTGCGAGATGCCGCACTGTCGTGATTTTTCGGCCCGGCATAGTCTATGGACCCGGCAGTTCCCAGTGGAGCGACCGCCCTGGCCGATGGCTGCTGGAGCGCCGCGTTGGCGATCTCGGAGCAATGGGGGACGGCTATTGCAATCTCGTCTACATAGATGACCTGGTCACTGCAATCCTTCAGGCGATACGAATTCCGGGAATGGAGGGTGAGCGATTCAACCTGGGTATGGTGTCGCCGCCCCGCTGGAATGACTACTTTGCAATGTACGCCATCGCATTGGGTGCGGTTCCCGTCAAGAGAATCTCAGCGCGGCGACTCGCGTTCGAGGCGAAAGCTCTCGCCGCCCCTCGGAAAATCTTTGAACTCATCGTGCAGCGTATCGGTCCAAAGAGCTTCCACGCGCGCGCCCCGATCACGCCGTCCCTGCTGCGGTTGTGGCGCCAGGAGCTAAGACTAAACGACGCGAAATCGCGTTCGCTCTTGAGTGTAGATTGGACTCCGCTGGATGTTGGCATGCAGCGGGCCGCCCGTTGGTTCCTCAATTCATCAGGGACTTCACGGTAACAAGTCACGCCACGACTCGGCGGCGCGCGGCGCAGCAGACGGTGCATCGACGGTAACGACCGGCGCCTCGCGAAGTTGAAACTGCATGCGAGGTAACAACGCGAAAATGCGGGGGCCACGAATCAGATACCGCCGCGCCATTCGTCCGGGATTCTGCAACAGACGAAACAACCATTCGAACCCGAGCCGCCTCATCCAACGTGGTGCGCGGCGCTCCAGACCGGTCAGAAAATTGATCGAACCACCAATACATAGGGTCAATCCGCGCGCAATCCCTCGATCTTTGAGCCGCTGCGCCAGAATTTCCTGCTGCGGGCTACCCACCGCCAGGAAACAGAATCGAAAGGGACTATGGGATTCGACGTACGTCAGGCACTGCTCGACAGCAGCCGGATCGCTGATGAACCCCATTATGGGACTATAGTGATGTAGTGAGCGCAAACCGAACTGCACGCGAAGTTGCCTCGCCTGCGTGCTGCTGCCGCCGATCAGCACCAAAGGATCGTCAGGCTCCGTTACCACTGCCAGCAGCGCCGCGGTCAGATCGCTACCCGGACACACCCGCGGCCGGCGCCCGGATCTAAGACCGATGAGGTGTGATAGAAATCTGCTGTCGAGCAGCGTAAACGCCGCCTCGTGATACAGATCGCGGAACATCTGCTCGTCGCAATACCTTATGAGGTGGTCGACATTGGGGGTCACCACGTAGCCGGCCCGGTCGCGCCCAAACTCGGCAGCCACGGACATGAAGCCAGCCAGATCATAGTCGTCGAGCCGCAATACGATAGTCACTTACCGCGCCCGCTGCCTGGCTCTTCGCAATCCCGCAGGTCTCTCGGCATGCCGACCCACGTCCAGGGGAATCGGCACTGCGTGAGACGCCTCAGCCAAAAGTCGTTGCCGTCGCGCTGCGATAAGTCCTGAGAAGAACCATGGCAGGAAAGACACAGAATCATAGATGTGACAAGGAATGTAGAAGTTTCCGATTGTGATCACTATCCAGGCACCGGTCCAACCGCACGCTATAACCCCCAGGAGTTGCTCACCCTGTCGAGCAAGCACCAGAGTGTCCTGGAGCACCAGAAAGTGCAGCAGCAGGACAAGAGCCAATCCCAGAACACCTGTTTCCACAAGAAACGTCGCCGCAGTGGTCTCCGAGGCAAAGATGCCATAACTACGCTGATATCTACCGACAAATTGCGCCCCCAGGGGCGAAGTGGAGGCATTCCCGACTCCGAGGCCAAATGCGAGCCGCACGGGGTCGTCCGAAAAACTCGCGAGCGGCGCCGTCAGAGCGTCGACACGCCCAGCCTCCGTCTTGTCCGTCCCAATCTGAGTCTTGGCGTCCAAATAATTACCGAAGAAATTCTTGTCGGTAAACATCTGGCCGATGGACTCCTCCGCCCCCTCGGCGCGTCCATATACGTGCGCGGTAGCAAAGAAATCGTATATGGGGATGAATACTGCACCAGCCACCACAATCAAAGCCACACCGGCCATCGTGACGCGAATCCGCTTCTTTGGAGGCGCACTCATGATGGACGTGATCAACAGGCCGATGGGCAGCAGGAAAACCGTCACCTTGGTCTCGTTGATCGACATCGGGATCAAGAGCAACAGCAACAACGCGCCATAGGCCATTTTCCCCAGTCGCCCGCGAAGCATAAGTGCGGTAGCCACGCAAAGCACCGATATCAGAAAAATGGTCAGCACGCCGGAATGCATCAGAGTGCCTCTGACGTCATCACCCGAAAACCTGCTCCAGATGTAGATCGTATAGCGTTGGTATATGGCGACCGGAACCTGGACCAAGGACAAGGTCGCAATCATGACGAGGTATTTCACAATCTGACGCTCACCGAAGTCCACAACCACCGGCAGGAAGAAGAATGGAATGGCACGCAGGTAATATCGCAGGCCGCTCAGCACGGGGCCGGGCTGGTCGTCATTGACGAGCACGCCGCACACTATCACCACCGTCAACGCCCCAAAGGCGACCAGATACTTGCCGTTGAGATACCGAAACCGCTGCTGAGTGCCCGCCGCCACGACGTAGATCGCCACCACCATCGAAAGCACGTCGGGTAGATACTTGGCATAGACCGGCAAAATATTATTGCCGAAGGGACTGGCCAGGTGCGGAGCCAGCATGACGGCGGCGATCATCACATAGATCAGGGATTGCATAAGCGGAGCTCTTGCCTCAATCGAGAGGAATGGCAGATTTTACCCGCGTTCATCGTGCCGCCCAATGCGGCTTTCACGTGCCGCTGGCGCACCGCAATACACCCAGCCAGCGTAGTACATCGCTCTCTCGTCCATGCATCACACGGCCCAGAATATCCCGGTCCGTGACCGAAAGGGCCGCGGTCCTGACGTACAGCAGCGAGGCCGCACAGCAGATCAGGACTCCGGATGATAGCGCCCAGATCGCGCTCAAATGTAGTACCCCCTTCACAAGAAATCCCAACGCGATCGCTCCGGTCCAGACCATTAGTGCGGATGCCAGGGCTTCCCGGTAGTTCAGCCATCGCGCATAGGAACGCACGTGCCACCAGACATACAGATTTCGGAACAGATGCAGCGTGCCAGTGGCGATCGCGGCACCGTACAAACCGAGCAGTGGGATCAACAGCAGCATTGCGACCACCTGGTAGAGACCGAACAATTGGCTCTTGAGAATGATGGATACCTTCTCCGTATACTGGGCAATCATGGTGACCGGAATGGACACCACATTCTCGCTGATTGCCAGGGCGACGATCAGCGGCAACAACCCCGAATAGCCGATGAACTTTCCGGCAAAGATCAACTGGACGATCTCGCGATGATAGACCACCGTGTAGGCAATGAGCGGCAACTGGAAGATCAGGTTGAGGTTGATCAGAAGCGAGAAGTACCGAGGTAAGCGCTCCCTGGCCTCGAGTGGCGGGATGGCGAACAGCACCGGTTGCACCACATTTTCGAACAGGCGGATCGGAATCAGATTCGCCGTCATTTCATTGAGCCGCGCATAAAACGCATAGGCTCCCACCGCGATCGGATTCATGAGCGCCGCGATGAAGAAGTTGTCGGTCTGCACGTACAGCAGCAGGGAGCCGACGTCGCTGAAGTGATTGATGATCGCATAACGGCGGAATCGGGCTTTGTCCTCGGCGCTCGGACGATATGGCATCTGTTTGGGCGCTGCGGCATGCACGACCCGCGACGCAACGACGAGGAACATGAAGGTCGCGCCATACGCCAGTGCGTCCGCCAGAATGGCGCTGCGCAGCGTGAATTGACCGGACTTCCAGAGCAGCGTGTACGCGCCCAGTTTGGTCAGGGCCAGCAGCGCCGCCGAGCCAACGCTGTAGCGTTGGAGCATCTGCGATGCCAGCGAGCTCTGCAGCAACAGCGTCTGAAAATACAGCAGCACGACCAGGCTGAACAGCAGGAATTCGGCCCGATGGGCGGTGAGATGAAACAGCGGCGCTACGACATTCCAGCACAGCAGCAGCAGCGCTATGAGTGCCGCACTGCTGGCCAGTCGGGCCACCGCCACGCGCTGCAACAGCCATCTCGAACCGCTCAGATTGCCGGTCTGCAGAAATTCGGGTTGATAACGTTTGAGGACCTGGTCGAGTCCGAATGAGGCTATCGTCGCGACGACCGGTATGACGGAGTACAAGAGACTGTAGACGCCCAGGGCCTGTTCCGTCAGGCCACGGACCAGCACCACGTAACTCAGTGGCGTCGCGACCTGGGAAATCGCCCGATAGCCGACCGTGTGGAATATGGCGCGCCTGGCATGCGTGCGGGAGTACAGCGTCATGGCATGGTCTGCTCGCCGCCTGGGCGCTTGTCGAAGGTCACCAGAGCCACGCACGAAAACGGACGTCGGCGGCCCGTTTCCAACTCCAGAGCATCATGGGTTTGGGCCGGCTAAGGGTGGCCCTCAACCGTAGTAGTTCTGAACCGCTTCGCGCGATTGATTGAGCACGACCCCCGCCATCGTGACGCCCGTGAGCACTTCCATCGCTCGAGCGAGCCCATCGCGGCGTGTCTTGCCTTCCGCCACCACCAGCAGCGTCGCCGAGAGCATGGGCGCTACGACCATGGCATCGGCCACGCTGAGCAACGGTGGCAGATCGGCAATAATCAGGGCATTAGGATCGAGCGTCCTGATATAGGCCAGCAGCTCGCTCAGCCGTCTGCCGCCGAGCAGTTCACTCGAATTCTCGTGGCTGGTATGGCCGCCGGCCAGCAGCAGATTCTCACTGCCGACCGCAACAAACAGGTCCTCGAGGCTGCACAGGCCGGCCAGATAGTCGCCGATTCCGGTCCGCGGTTGCACGCCCAGATACTGGCACAGGCTGGGATTGCGCAGATCGAGGTCGAGCAAAAACACGTTGCCCTTCTTTTCGTTCGCAATGGCCAATCCAAGATTGAGCACCGTAACCGACTTGCCCTCGTCCGGCCCCGCGCTGGTCACCGCCAGACTGTTCCAACCCCGTGTATCGATCCGGTGCGAAAGCCGGGTTCTGATGATCCGATAGGCGTCCGAGGCCGGAGAGTAGCGATCGCTCTCCGGCGTGATCAGAACGCGGTTTGCAATGCAGGCACGCGTATCGGGCTCGACCCGCGGAAAAACGAGCCGCACCGTGGGCACGGGCGGCAGATCGGCCTCACTGCCGCGCCTGCGCGTTGCCCGGGCCGTGACCTTGGCTCCCGGGTCCTGACCGGACTGCTCTTCACGCAGGCGTTTCGCCCTCTGCATGGCGGCTTCGATGATGGTCATACGAGGATCTCGACTCCTAGGAAGACGACGTGGTCTGAACGTTGGCGGCGCGGATCTGCGCCTGAACCACGGTCACCGCGACCAGGACCACGGCCGCCAGATACACCGCGCAGACCGATCCCCAGACCAGCTTCCTGTGTCGGTCGTCTTCGGGGCGTAGAATTTCCGGGATGCCGCCGAGCAACGGAAGGTCGTCGGTGGCGGCCAGATCACTCGCGCCGCGCACGGATGCGTCCGAGCTCTCGACGATCGCCACGGCAATCGCGGCCAGTGCGCAGCCCAGCACGATACCGAGCAAGATCACTCCCAGCCGGTTGGGGAAAAACGGGCTCGATGCCGCAAAAGGCGCACGGATCATCGAGAAGTGCTCGCCCTGCTTATCCGCCTCGAACTGCTGACCCATCTGAGCGCCTTTCAACTTCTCCTGAATCTGCTGAAATTGGGTCTGCAAACTGTCACGACGGCGCTGCAGCTCGGTGTACTGCCGTTCGATGTCGGGTGAACCGTGCAACAGGTCCGTGTACCGATTGAGCTCGGCGGTGGCCCTGTCCGCGCTCGCCTGCAGCGCTGCGACGTCTTTGCGCGCCGAGGCGAGCTCGCCGGCCACGCGCTGGTACTCGGGATTGTCGGCCTTGACGGCGATCGAACCCGAGGCGCCCCGGGCGTTTTGCTGCGCCAGCAGGGTGGCCAACGCGCGCCGCAGGCGTATGACGTCGGGATGCTGTGGTGTGTAACGCTGCTCGGCATCCGCCAGCTGCGCCCTGACGGTGGCGAGATCCGACAGATCGCCCTTGTTTGCCAGCAGGTTGGGGCTGATGCCGTTGAGCTGAATCGTCAGCATCGATTCGCGTTCCTGCGCGGTTCGCAACTGCCGCTGCAGATCCTCCACGTCCCGCTCGGCGCGATCGCGGTCCATCTCGTTTCGATCGCGGGCGTCGGGAAGCACGTCGCCGTGCTTGGCCCGCAGCTGGGCGTATTCGTCATCCAGTTGCCGCAACTCCTTGGTCAGCTCGTCGGCGCGATCCGTAATCAGCTTGGTCGCCTCCTGTGCCGCCATCGTGCGTTCGCGATGATGGTAAGTCAGGAACAGCCCGGCAAGCCGCTGGGTGACCTCGGCGGCGCGCTGCGGGTTTGGATTCTGGTAATGCAGCGAAAACGCCGGGGATTTCTCCAACGGCTCCAGCGTCACCGGGTCCACGCGCTCCAGATTCACATTGGCCAGGATCAGATGGGCCTTCTGGTCCACCGAAAGATTCCGGAATTGCGGGTACGGATCGTACTGTCGTACCAGCTCTGTCAATGTCTCGGGGGTCATGACGCGACCGGAGATGATCTCGATCTGCTGATCGGCGTAGTTGGCGACCGTCGTCTGGATGAAATCCTGTGGGATCGAGGACGGCTCGAGAATGATGGTCGCCGTCGAGCGA
>DATDIL010000127.1:0-27061 GCA_036521075.1 Steroidobacteraceae bacterium
CGCTCAAGTCGGTGCGCACCGCGCCGTCACGCAAATCATCGCGCCGGAACTCGAAGCCTATTTTGGGCTGTGTTACGAATCGCTGTGCCGGGAAGCGCTGCCGCTGCTTTATGAGAGGGAAAATGTTTCGGCGCTGTATGAAGTGGGCTCCTATTGGGATTCAAAGGTGCAAATCGATGTCGTTGGACGGCGGCAGGACGGGTGGATTGACATCGGCGAATGCAAATGGGGCACCGGCAAGTCCATGGTGTCCGCGGCCACCGAGTTGGAAGAGAAGGTCCTGCACTACCCGAACGCTGAAGATGCCACCGTCGGTCGCCATCTATTCGTTCGATCGCTCAAGGGGGGCCGCAAGAAACGGCCCGAAAACGTGCGGATTCATACCCTTGATGAGCTTTATGAATAGGCATTTACCCCCCGGGGGATTTACCGTTCCGCGCGCCGCGCGCTTCCCATACCCGAGGACATCCCGGAGGTCGCCGGAGACGTTTCGTTATCCCGGACCTAATGCGACGTACACCGCCTGCCGAGTGAACCATCTGAGATGGCCACACTCTCCCGATTTTCCACCTCAACCATCGTTGCCTCGAACGGACTGGTTCCCTGGCTTGCGGCACGAGGACCCTCGGCTTACAGCCCTCTCGATCCGCCGGCGCGAGACTACTTCTTCCAATACAGCTGGATCCTGCCCGGAGTCTTCGACCCGAGAGTCAAACTGCGCGAACACCGTTACTTCGGCAGGTACCGCAAGGACGGCGCGAAATTTCTTTTCGACTTCTGGGGTAACGCCCGCAAGGGGTGCGGAGCAACGCTGCAGCAGTACTGCGAGCTGGGCCATTTCCCGGATAGCGAAGTCAGGGCGCCGCTCGCCGCCTATCACCATGTCCGCAAGAACTATGATACGGCGGGCTCCCTGCTGATTCAGCACGGCAGCTATCAATGGATCTCCTGTGAGGACCAGCCCCACATCGATGCAGTTCGAGCCGGACGATCTTACCGCTGCGAATCGGGAGATCGACCCGAGCCGGATCTGTGTGGTCGACGCCATCGGCTGCCAGGTGGAATTCATCCCTCAATAGAATGTACAACCGCATGCTTTTTCGAGGTCTCATGCTGACGAAACCAAGCGCCGAGCTGACGCTGTTTGACACGCTGTCGCGACTGACATTCGTCAGGGCCACAGAACTCCTCGGCGCCGCTGGCAATCAGCTCATTGCCGCAGGCGGCAAGTACGACATCGACATCACTACCCAGGTGAGATTCGATCAGGATCGGTTTCGTCTCGCCATTGACTCCGCCACCGTAACGCTCGGCTTGAGTCCGGCGGCGCGTAGCCGCCTCCAATGGCACTGCGATACGTGCGATGTGCCCTGCGAGCATGCCGGTGCGGCGTTCTCATTGATCCTGGAAGAAAAGCTGGCGCTGGGCCTGGCGGGCGCGCCGCCCGAACGTGAGCCGGTCGAAAACCAGAGCGAAGAGGCACTGGTCGCCCAGGCGCTCGCGGAACGCGAGGAGCGGGCCCGCACGGAGAAGATGCGGCTCAGTTCCCTCGACCCGCAGGAGATCTGGGCCGACTACACGGTCACGAACGCTGCGTCCGGGAAGTCCTATCGCGTAGCGCTGCGGGGATGGCGGCCCGGTGAGTCGTACTGCTCATGCCCGGATTTCCGCAAGAATACCCTCGGCACCTGCAAGCATATCCTCCATGCGTTGGCGAAAGTCTGGCGTCGGTTCCCCGACCCGGTGCGCGCTCGGCCCTATCGGCAACGCGACATCTGCGTGCATCTAGCCTATGGCCGCGAGATCGAACTGCGCATCCTGCTGCCGAATCGGCTCGGCGACCAGGCGATCGCGATTGTGCGTCCGATCCGGGACAGACCCATCACCGACCTACCTGGTCTCACCATTTTTTGTATCACGGAACGTGACCTTACGCGCCTTCACATTCACGTTGTCCCAGGTCAGCTTCAGTAGTTCGCTGCGCCGAGCGGCGGTTTGAATGGCGAAGAGCACCACCTGTTGCACGACTGGGTTTTCACAGTCAGCGAGCGCGGCCGGAACCTCCTTACTGATCGCCGCCTGACTGTGTCCGTGCAGTTGAAATTCTGCTGTCCAGCTTGGCTTCGCGCCGGGATCGTTCGTTAAGAATCGCATGCCGTTTGTGGCCTGACATGAGAAAGAGCCCTGAAACGGCTCAACATCGGTCGGTAGAAAGCTGCGTCCCGAGACTTGCCGGTGACAATGGAGACAACGACGCCCAAGTGCCCCAGGCCGAGACGCAATAGATGCAAATCCGTTAGCCGGTCCCCACCGCTTTCAATCGTTTCGCAAAACTTTTCTGCAAGGGCAGTATCAAGCCGGTGATGGCCAGATTCCGCTCACTGGACTCGATCCAGTTCTATCCAACATATAATTCGCGAATCTACCAATTGTGGACCTGCGATTCACACGAGGGCATGGCAGTGCGCCCGCGCTCGCGCCCAGCCTGCGCAAGATGGTCCGCGGTGCCGCAAGTCAGGTTAGAGTCAAGGCGCGATCCGGTTTTGGGGGAATCCGAGCAGTACTTTACCTGACCATCGAGTACGACCCGGTGGAAGGAGTAATCCTAGGGAACCGAAACCTTATTCGCAGATGAAGTACTGAGCTGCTATCTATTCGAAGCGCACCCACACGGTGCAGCCGCAGTCATGAGAACGATCAGGTTCGCAATCTGTGGCGTTTGGTTCCGCATAGACAGCACGGAAGATCGCGCGAGCACACGATAAGTGCTTGATTTTATGGTGGCCAGGGGCGGAATCGAACCACCGACACGCGGATTTTCAATCCGCTGCTCTACCAACTGAGCTACCTGGCCGACAGGGGGAAGGGCGCGTATTAAACCGGCCCGGCGGCCGGCCCGTCAAGCGGCCACTAGACCTAAGTCATTGATTCTTGCCGACGGATGCCAGTTCCGGCCTTCCGATGGCCGCCGGGACACAAGCTCGTCGCTCAGCTGGCCTCGGGCGGCTTATACCCGTCGGGCTTGCTGGAACCGGCACCGAAGAAGAACTTCGCCATTTCCGCCTCGAGAAATCTACGGGCCTTGGGGTCGATGGGTGTCAGGCGGTACTCGTTCATCAGCATGGTCTGGTGAGACAGCCATTTCGCCCAAGCCTCCTTGGATACCCCCTCGTATATGCGCTGGCCCAAGGGACCCGGATACGGGACGCGGTCGAGCCCGGGTGCTTCGCGCTTCAGGTACACGCACTGGATCATTCGGGCCATCTAGGATTCCTTGTCGATGCGTTCGAGCAGGCTTTTCAGGGGCGCCGGCAGGCCGACGCTGGCGGGTTGGCGCGCGTTATACCAAAGGCTGTCAGGCGCATCCATGACCGCGGATGTCTCAGCGCCGGACAGTCCATTGCAGCGTACCAGCCAAGGGGTGATGGTGAGGTCGAAATGGGTGAAGGCGTGCTGAATGGCGGGTAGCTCGATGGGCTTGCCGCCCAGGTTCTGCGCCGCAAAGCCGAGTGCCTCATCGGCGCTGTCGAAGGCGGGCGCCGCCCAAAGTCCGCCCCAGATTCCAGCCGGCGGCCGCTGCCGCAGAAAGACGCTGCCATCGGGGCGCTGGGCCAAGACCATATGAGTGTGCCGCTCTCGCCGGGTCGCACGCTTTGCTTTCGCGGCGGGGAGCTCATGCTGTCGGCCCGTCTGCCGTGCATAACATCCCTCCGCAACCGGACAGTGCGTGCACAGCGGGTTACGACGGGTGCACAGGGTTGCACCCACATCCATGATGGCCTGGGTATAGGCATCAACCTGCACCTGCGGGGTGCACTCCTCCGCGCGGCTCCATAGAAGGTTGGTGGTCGCCCGGTCGGTCGGGTCGCCGTGGATGCCGAACCAGCGGCTCAAGACCCGCCGCGCATTGCCGTCCATGATGGCGAAGCGCTGACCCTGGCTCAGCGCCAGGATGGCGCCGGCGGTGGAGCGCCCGATTCCCGGCAGGCTTTCGACATCTTCGAATCGAATCGGAAACTCCCCATTGAACTCATCGCGGATGCGTATTGCGGCCCGGTGCAGGTTGCGGCCGCGCGCGTAGTAGCCCAGGCCGGTCCACACATGCAGCACCTCGTCGATGGATGCTGCGGCCAGGTGCGCCGGATCCGGGAAGCGGGCCATGAAGCGCTCGAAGTAGCCGATGACGGTCGCGACCTGAGTCTGCTGCAACATGATTTCCGAGACCCACACCCGGTACGCAGTGCGGTTCTTCTGCCACGGCAGGCCATGGCGGCCATGGAGGGCCTGCCAGGTGATGAGGGCCTGCGCGAAGTTGGCGATCACCACTTGACGATGGGTGGCAGGCTCATCAGGTAGGCCTCCGGATCCGCATCCGTCGCGAAGCCAAACTTGGTGCCCCGGTCGTACACGAGATTGAATTCCACGTAGCGACCGCGCTTCAACAGCAGTTTCTCACGATCGCTCTGCGTGTAAGGCGTACGAAAGCGACGTTCCACCAGTGTCGGATAGACGTTGAGGAACGCCTCGCCGACCGCCCGCACGAAACCAAAATCACGCTCGACATCGCCACCGGCCAGTTCATCAAAGAAGATCCCGCCCACCCCACGCGGCTCCTGACGATGCGGCAGAAAGAAATACCGGTCGCACCAGGCTTTGTAGTCGGCGTAGGTCTGCGGTCCGTAGCTGTCGCAGGCGCCGCGCAGGGCCGCATGGAAATCCGCGGTGTCCTCTGCGAACGGGAAAGTCGGTGTCAGATCCGAGCCGCCACCAAACCAGGCGCGGCTGGTGCAAAGGTATCGCAGGTTCATATGCACGGCGGGCACATGGGGGTTCATCATATGTGCCACCAGGGAAATACCGGTGGCGGTGAAGCGCCCTTCCGATTCCTGGGCGCCGGCAACCTGGTGGCGGAACTGCGGCGGAAAGCAGCCCCACACATGACTGAAGTTCACGCCGACCTTTTCAAACACCTCCCCACGCATCAGGCGGCTTTCGCCACCGCCCTGCAGGCGATGGCCTTCCGGCTTGCTCCAGGGCCTGATCGCAAAGCGCGCGCTGTCTTCGAAGGATTCGAAGCGCGCGCAGATACGCGCCTGCAGATCACGAAAGAATGCGGCGGCCGTGGGCGCAAAGCCATCCGCGCCCGCTGCCGTGCCGGCCTGTCCCGTCGCTACCGTGTTCACGCAGCGCCTCGCGCCGGGCGGGTGGTACGGGCATGAACATGATCAATGAGACGCGCGACGGCATCCGGGTCCGTGTCCGGCCAGATGCCGTGGCCAAGATTGAAGATATGGCCTGGGCCCGGGCCCGCTTCGGTGAGCACGATATCGATCTGGCGCTTGAGCTCCTCGGGGCCTGCGAACAAGGCCGCGGGGTCCAGGTTGCCCTGCACCGCCTTCTCCGCTCCCAAGGTGCGGCGTACCGCGCCCAGCGGGGAGCGCCAGTCCACACCGATCACATCGACATCCAGCGCGCGTACTTCTTCCATCAGCGCCGACCCCTGGTTGGCGTAGTAGATCAACGGGACTCCCAGGTTTCGCAGCGCTGCGAGCGTGCGCCTCGCACCGCGCAGGGCGAACTGCCGAAACTGCGGCGGCGCCAGCAGGCCGGCCCAGGACTCAAACAGCATCAGCGCCTGAGCCCCCGCGCGCGCCTGGGCCGACAGGTACGCGGCCATGGCATCGGCCAGGTGGTCGATCAGCAGCATGGCCGCTTCGGGCTGGTTGTAGAGGAAGCTGCGCGCGATGCCGAACTCCTTCGAGGGCCTGCCGCTGACCAGATAGCACAGCAGCGTGAATGGCCCGCCCGCGAAACCGATCAGGGGCACGCCGCGCGGCGCATTCGCGCGCACCAGCTTCACCGCATCCAGGACGAAGGGCACATCGCGCTCCGGATACAGGCTCGGCAGTGCCTGCACCTGCTCGCGTGAGCGGATCGGGGTCGCGACCACCGGGCCCGGCTCGAAGGTGAGTGGAATGCCCATGCCCTGGAGCGGTGTCATGATGTCGCTGAACAGGATGGCCGCATCCAGAGGAAAACGCCGCACCGGCTGCAGCGTGACTTCGGCGGCCAGCTCCGCGCTGCGGGTCAGCGTGACGAAGTCGACGCGCGCACGCAGTTCGCGGTATTCGGGCAGGTAGCGGCCCGCCTGACGCATCACCCATACCGGGGTATGCGGCACTTCCTGGCGGCGGCAGGCCTTGACGAACACCGAATCAGTGTCCGCGAGCGGGACCGGAGCGATGGTTGCAGCAGCCATTTACTTGCCCAACCAGCTGGACAGCTGCGGGGCGAAGTAGGACAGGATCAGATCCGCGCCCGCGCGCTTGATACCGATGAGGGATTCGAGCGCGGCGGCCCGCTCATCGACCCAACCACGCTCGGCGGCGGCCTTGAGCAGGCTGAACTCGCCGGAGACCTGGTAAGCGACCACCGGAACGTGCACCGCTTCGCGCACCCGCCGGATCACATCAAGATACGGACCGGCCGGTTTGACCATGACCATATCCGCGCCTTCGTCCACATCCCCCAGCACTTCGCGCAACGCCTCGCGCACATTGGCCGGATCCATCTGGTAGGAGCGCCGGTCGCCGAACGCGGGGGCCGAGTCCGCCGCTTCGCGGAACGGTCCGTAGAAGGCCGAGGCGTACTTGGCCGCATAGGACACGACAGGGGTGTTCGCAAAGCCATTCGCATCCAGCAATTGGCGGATGGCAGCCACGCGACCATCCATCATGTCACTGGGCGCGACCGCATCCGCCCCCGCGCGCGCATGATTGAGCGCGACCTTGGCGAGAGTTGCGATGGATGAATCATTGTCGATGACGCCATTGGGCAGCACATGGCCGCAGTGGCCATGATCCGTGGCGCTGCACAGACACACATCCGTCCAAACCAGCAAGTCCGGACAGGCCTGCTTGATGCCCGCCACGGCGCGCGGCACCAGGCCACTGGGATCCAGGAACGCGGAGGCTTCGGGGTCCTTGGTATCGGGCGCGCTGAACAGGATCAGGGCCCGCACACCCGTGTGCGCGATCCGGCGCGCCTCGCGAATGATCTCATCGACCGAGAACTGGCACACCCCAGGCATCGCGGCGACTGCATGTCGTACCTTCGTGCCCGGCACGATGAACATCGGATACACAAAGTCCGAGACTGATAGCTCGGTCTCGCGCACCATGGCCCGCCAGCTTTCGCTTTGGCGCAGGCGACGCGGTCTTGCCGTCGGGAAACCCATAGTCATGCTCTCGTTTGAATGAATCGCAAAGTGGTGCGGGCCATGCCCGTCAGCGTCGCGGGCGTGGCCAGTACGCTTGGAAAGCCTCGCGCTGCCAGGGTGCGCCCGGTGGTCGTCCCCAGCGTGATCGCCGTCGCGCTGTCGAGCAGTTGATCGAAGACCGTCGTGCCCAAGGCCCGATCGAGCTCCTCAATCGCCGACGGGCTGGTAAAGGTAACCGCACCGATGTCGCGTTTGGCAATCCATTGCTGGCAGCTCGGCAGATCGAGCGCGCCGGCAAGAGTCGCGTAGGCCTCGACCTGGGTGACGATGGCGCCCGCGGCGGTCAGGCCCTCGCGCAGCGTGGGCAGCGAGCGCGAGCCTGCCGGAAACAGGACGCTCGTGCCCGCGCTGAGCCGCGGCGCCAGCAGCGCCACGAGCCCTTCGGCGGTCTGATCCTCCGGCACGGCACTGACGTGCCATCCGGCGGTAGATAAGACTCGCGCCGTGCGTGCGCCCACCGCCGCGATGTTCAAGTAGGCCGGGGGCACCGGCACCTGCCGCACGACTTCGGCCACGGCATGCTGGCTGGCGAATACCAGCCAGTCGAATTGATTCAGGCGGCTCAAAGCCGCATCGAGTGCCGCGCGATCGCCGGGCGTCCCGATGCTCAGCACCGGCCACCCCAGTACCTGAAGACCCAGCGCCCGCAGTTCACGGCTCAATGGCCCATCCGCCGGCTCATCGCGCGTCACGACCACCGCGGCGCTCACGGCAGCTCCACGTTCGTGGGCGTGCGTTGCTGGGCAATGATGTGGGCCGCGCCGCGCGCCAGCAGCTCATCGGCCACGCGCTCGCCTAGGGCCACCGCGTCTGCCAGCGGCGCCGCATCCTGGCAATCCATCGACACCTTGCCATCCAGCGCGCACACACTGGCCGCAATGCTCAGGCGTGTCCCCGCCAGCGTCGCCAGGGCACCCAGCGGTACCTGGCAGCCGCCTTCAATGCGCCGCAGCAGCGCGCGCTCGGCCGTCACGGCGATACGCGTCGCGGCATGGTCCAGTGCGCGCAGCCACCGCAAAGCGGCTTCGTCGCCGCTGCGCGCGCACACACCGATGGCACCTTGTGAGACCGCCGGGGGCATGACCGAAGGCTCGATGCAGGCCGCAATGTGCGCGGACAGATCGAGGCGCTTCAGGCCTGCCGTGGCCAGCACGATGGCGTCGTACTTGCCCTGGCCAAGCCGCTCGATGCGCGTGGGCACATTGCCGCGCAGCTCCAGCAGCGACAGGTCCGGTCGCGCGCGCAGCAGGAAGGCGCGGCGGCGCAGGCTGCTCGTGCCCACGCGCGCACCTTTGGGTAAATCCGCGAGGCTCGCGCCCAGATGGGTGAGCAACGCATCGCGCGGATCTTCACGCTCGAGGACCGCAGCCAGTTCCAGACCTTCCGCAATCAGCGTCGAGAGGTCTTTGAGCGAATGCACCGCAGTGTCGACCTCTCCCGCCAGCAGCGCCCGGTCAATCTCGCGCGTGAAGAACGCGCGACCGCCCGCGGCCCACAGCGGGATGTCGGTGCGTACATCGCCCTCGGTCTTGATATGCACCAGTTCCACGGCGGGCGCGCCGGGCTGGGCACGGATCAGGTCCGCGACCCGGTTCGCCTGCCACAGGGCAAGGGCGGAGGCGCGCGTGCCGATGCGCAGGGCGTGCGCACTCATGGCTGCTCTCCGGAAATGAAGCGATAGCCCACACCCCACACGGTCAGGAAATGAATGGGATTGGCCGGATCGCGTTCGAAGCGCTTGCGCAGTTTGAGAATGAAATTATCGACCGTGCGGGTCGAGGGGAACACGTCATATCCCCACACCTTCTCCAGGAGATCCTCGCGCGAGACAATCTCGCCGGGCTTCTCGGCCAGCACTTTGAGAATCATCGCCTCCTTCTCGGTGAGCTCGTGAACCTCGCCGTTCCAGGAGCGGCCGCGGAAGGCCCGAAAATCCACTTCATTGCCGCAGAACTTCAGGACATCCGAACCGGTCGAGCGGGCGCTGGCCCGGTACCAGTCCCAGCGGCGCAGGATGGCGCGCACGCGCAGCAGGAATTCCTGCAGGTGAAACGGCTTGGCCAGGTAATCATCCCCGCCAGCTTCCAGGCCGCGGATGCGGTCCGCCGCATCGCCGCGGGCGGTGAGAAACAGCACCGGTGTGGTGGTACCGCGGCCGCGCAGCGTGCTGCACACCTCGAAGCCATCCATGCCGGGCAGCATGACATCGAGCACGATGAGATCGCAGCTGCGGGTGTCGAACCATTCCACCGCCTTGCGTCCATCGCCGACGGAGTCGACTTCGTAGCCTTCGGCGCGCAGGTTCTCGACCACCCCTGCCGCCAGGTGCGGATCATCCTCGACCACCAGCACCCGATACAGCGGGTCGCTCATGAGCTTGCCGCACCTTGGGCGCGCGGCCAGTGCAGCAGAAATTCGGCACCGCGCCCGAGTCCCTCACTGCTGGCGCTGACGCGCCCACCGGACAGCTGCATCAGCCGCTGCACGATGAACAGTCCCAAACCCGTGCCGTAGTAGCTGCTGCCCGCACCGGCGTTGAGGCGCGAGAACTTGCGAAACAGCTGCTCGTGGTCGGCGGCGCGAAAGCCAATGCCGCTGTCGCGCACCGCCAGCTCGATCTCCTCGCCCACGGCACGCGCGGTGAGCGTGACCTTGCCCCCGCCCACCGGCGCCACGGCGGCGAGTGCGTTCTCGAGCACATTGCGCACCACCGCATCCACCGCGATGGGGTCGGACTGCACCTGCAATTGCGCGTGCACCTGTGACTCGATGCTGATGTGATCGGTCGTCGCCCGCTCCAGGTATTGGCTCACGATGCGGTTGATGGT
The DNA here is from genome assembly GCA_036521075.1 of Steroidobacteraceae bacterium. GTDB lineage: Bacteria > Pseudomonadota > Gammaproteobacteria > Steroidobacterales > Steroidobacteraceae > DAIDKA01. The sequence continues at coordinate 10,108 of DATDIL010000127.1, forward strand.
CGCATCCAGCTGCACCGGTTCGCGCTTCAGCTCCATGCGGCCATGCGAGAGGCGCGAGCTGTCCAGGATCTGGCCCACCATGGTGGCCATGCGCGTCAGGTCCGAGAGCATGCGGTCCATCAGGGCGCGCGAGCGCTGCGGTGGCAACTGGCGCAGGCTCATGGTTTCCAGCGACAGCTGCAAGCTGGCCAATGGTGTCTTGAACTGATGCGACACGAGTGCCAGGAACTGTTCCTGCTCATTGAGCACCCGGGTTTCTGCGCGCAGGGCTGCGAAGATCGCGCCGATGCACGCCAGCAGCGCGACCAGGAAGAACCCGCCTTCCCACAGGTACTGGGTGAGCCGCCGATGCTGATCGCTGAGCAGTTTTGCCTGACGCTCCGGGGCGAGCGTCGCTTCGGAGGCACTGACGTACAGGTCCGGAAATATGGCGCGCACGCGCTGCAACGACATACCCGCCGCGACCATGTCGCGCGCCGCGGCACGTTGCTGCTCGTAGAGCCGGGTCAGGGCGACGGTTCGTTCCGTGCCACGCTGATGTTGATCATAGATCCAATAGCCCACCTGTACCGCGGCCACGATGACCAGCAGCAGGACCGTGAACTGAAACAGGCGGGTGCGTTTCATTTTTCAGCGTCAGGCCGCGGCGATTGGGACGGATTCGGCCAGGGCGGCGGCGAAGCGTTGCAGGTCATCATCGCAATGGGCGAGCGAGAGGAAGGTCACTTCATACGCCGATGGGGCGACATAGATGCCGCGCGCAAGCATCGCATGGAAGAGTTTCCGGAAGCGGGCCGCGGCCTGCGCAGACAACGTGCCCGCGCGACGCAACGTCGGCTCATCGTGGAACGACAGCCACAGCAGGCTGCCCAAGCGCACCAGGTGCAGGGGAAAGGGCGCATTGCCCACAATGGGCGCCAGCAGTTTTTCCAGGCGCGCACCGCGGCTCTCCAGCTGCACCCACGCGGACTCGCGGTCCAGAATGTCCAGAGTTGCGATGCCCGCGGCCATGGCCACGGGATTGCCCGACAGCGTGCCGGCCTGGTAGGTGTCCCCATCCGGTGCGAGGCGACTCATGATGGCGGTCGATGCGCCGAAGGCGCCCACCGGCATGCCACCACCGATGACCTTGCCGAAGGTCGCCAGGTCCGGGGTGATGCCGTAGTACTGCGCCGCGCCACCCTTGGCGATGCGAAAACCGGAAATGACTTCGTCGAATATCAGCAGGGCGCCGGATCTACGCGTTTGCTCGCGCAGCAGATTCAAGAAGGCCTTGCGTTGCAGGAGTAGCCCGTGATTTGCGGGCACCGGCTCGATGATCACCGCGGCGATGGTGGAACCTTCGCGCGCAAACAGATCACGCAAGGCCTCCTCATCATCCAGCGGCAGCACGCGGGTGGCGGCGACGAAGGCTGAGGGGACGCCGGCGGAGGACGCGGTACCGAAGGTGGCGAGCCCCGAGCCCGCGGCCACGAGCAGATGGTCGGCATGACCGTGATAGCAGCCCGAGAATTTGACGATGAGATCGCGCCCCGTGGCGGCGCGGGCCAGTCGAATGGCGCTCATGGTGGCCTCGGTACCCGAGGAGACGAAGCGCACTTGCTCCAACCCCGGATAGGCATTCACGACGCGCTCGGCCAGTTCCACTTCGGCCTGGCAGGGCGCGCCGAAGCTGGTGCCCTGGCGGCAGGCCTCATTGATGGCCGCAAGCACTTGCGGATGGGCATGACCCAGGATCAGCGGGCCCCAGGAGCCCACGAAATCCAGGTAGCGATTGCCATCCACATCAAAGAGGTAGGGGCCCGAGCCGCGCGCAATGAACAAGGGCGTGCCGCCGACGGCGCGGAAGGCGCGCACCGGCGAATTGACGCCCCCCGGTATGACGCGTCGCGCGCGCTCGTACAGGCTCCCCGACCGGACGTGTGGTTCACACTTGTACATTGAGCTCACTCGTTGTCACCGCCGTGCGCCTTGCGGCTGAGGCGGGCACCTTCGAAAAACGCATCCGTGACCTCCGGACCGGCGTGTTCGGCAGCGGCCCGCAGCCCCGACAGGGGCAGGTGCGCCAGCCGGTGCGCCAGGGTGCGCCCCCAGCCGGACAGCTGACGGCGCTGGCCCTCATCCAGATCCGGCAAGGTCTCGCGCAACAGCCGCTGCACTTCCCCGGCGGTGATGCGCTCGAATTCATCCCGCAGTCGGGCCAGCTGCGGCCCGATGGCGCGCGCGGCCAGTTCGCTGCGCAGCCGCGCCAGATGCGCATCGATGGCGGCGCGCACCGGCGCCAGGCGCAGCAGATGCTCGACCCGACCATCCCGCGCAGTCTGCACCAGATCATCCATGCCGACACGCGTGAAATCGAGCACTCGCGCCGCGTCCACGTCCACATTCGGCGGCAGCCCAAAATCCATCAGCAACGGTCTGTGGGCGGCCAGGTTCATCAGAATGCCCCGATCGATCACCGGCTCGGTGGCGCCGCTGGCACACACCAGCGCGGCGCAGCCGTGGCTGGCGGGATCCTGCCGAAATGCGGCCAGTGTCACTGCCGTCACGCCCAGCTGCGTCGCCAGTTCCTGGGCCGTATCGAGCGAGCGGTTGATGACCATCACGGCCACGCCGCGCTCGCTCAGTCGCAGCCCGCAACGGCGTGTCATCGGCGAGACGCCCACCAGGCCCACCTTGGCGGTCCTTCCCGGGTAGTGTTGCAGATGCTGCAGCACGCGCCCCACGGCCAGATCCGCCAGCGAGGGCGCATCGTGCGTGGCGATACGATGGGCCACGCGGGCCATGTTCATGGCCTCGCTCAGAATGCGGTCCAATAAAGGACCGCTGACCTGCGCCTCGCGCGCCGCCTGCCAGGCCGCGCGCAGCTGCACGTAGATTTCCTGCTCCCCGGCCTGCGCCGAATCCATGCCACAGGCCACCAGCAGCAGATGCTCCACGGCGGCCTCCCCCGTCCAGGCCCGCAAGGCGGTGGCGGCCTCGCCATTGACGGGCTCACGGCCGGTCAGCGCGCGAAAAATATCGGCACGCCGATCGGTTGCGGGTTCGGCCGTGGCATAGATGACTTCCACCCGGTTGCAGGTGGACAGGTACAGCACTTCGGCGCCGTGCAGCGCCGCGCGCAGCACGCTCAACCGATGAGCCAGGGCGTCCTTGGGCACCGCAAATTGCGCCACCTGACCGGCACTTGCGTGCCGGTACGACACACCCACAATGCCGATTCTGTGCATACGGGAAGCTCACCACCGGTGCGTGTCCGAAGTGTCACCAAACGGTCACCGGGCGGGGGTTTGAGCCTTTAGCTGTGACGGGGCAATGATGCGGCATCCCGGGCGAGGGCCTCGATGCCAGCCCAGTCGCCCTTCTCCACCAGGGCGTTCGGGGCCACCCAGGAGCCGCCCACGCACAGCACATTGCGCAGCCTCAGGAAGGCCGGTGCGGAGTCGCGGGAAATGCCGCCCGTGGGACAGAACGCCACGTTCGCGAACGGGCCCGCGAAGGCCTGCAGCATGGGGATGCCGCCGGCCTGCTGGGCGGGGAAGAACTTCAGGGTGTCGTACCCGAAATGCAGCGCCTGGAGAATCTCGGCCGGGCTGATGATGCCCGGCAACAGCGGAAATTTGACCAGCTTGGCCGCCTCGGCCAGCTGCGGCGTGAGGCCTGGGGTCACCGCGAATTGGGCGCCGACGCCTTCCGCCCGCCTGAAGTCCTGCGGGCGCAGCAGCGTGCCGGCGCCCACCACCGCCTCCGGCACGGCCTTGCGCATGGCCTCGATCACGGCCAGAGCCACGCGCGTGCGCAGCGTGATCTCCAGCACTTTGAGGCCACCGGCATACAGGGCCTTGGCCAACGGTGCCGCGTGCTCCAGTTTGGACACCGTGAGCACGGGGATGACCGGTGCCAGGGCCAACACGTCACGGATTTTCATGATTCAACGTTCAACCTTGTAAGCCGCGACACCCGCGCCCTGCTCGGCACCCGCCGCGTAGGCCCTGAAAAGCCTGAATAGTTCCCGACCCATGCCGTTGTCGTTGCCACTCAGGTCAACCGTCGCGACAGTGCGCCCCTGCAGGGCCGCCGCAGTCACCCTCGCCTCCAGGATACCCGTGTGGCTGTCGAGCCGGATCACATCTCCGTCCTGCAGCCGGGCGAGGGCTCCGCCATGTATCGCTTCCGGCGTGACGTGAATCGCCGCGGGCACATTGCCCGACGCGCCCGACATGCGGCCATCCGTGACCAGCGCGACACGAAAACCCCGATCCTGAAGCGACGCCAAGGCCGGGGTGAGCTGGTGCAGCTCCGGCATGCCATTGGCCCGCGGTCCCTGGTAGCGCACGACGACCACCGCATCGCAATCCAGCTGCCCCGCCCTGAAGGCCTGCAGCACCTCTTCCTGATCATTGAACAGGCGCGCCGGCGCTTCCACGACGCGATGCGCATCCGCGACCGCGGAAGTTTTGATGACCGCGCGTCCGAGGTTGCCGCGCAGGAGTTTCACGCCGCCGTCCTTGCTGAACGGATCACTCGCCGGGCGCAGCACCGAGGGGTCGCCGCTCACCGCGGGTGCAGCACGCCAGGCCAGGCCCTGCGGCGAAAGCCACGGCTCCTGCGCGTAGCTGCGCAGCCCCGTGCCCACGACCGTGCGTACATCCGCATGCATGAGTCCCGCCTCCAGCAGTTCGCGCACCAGGAAACCCATGCCGCCCGCGGCATGGAAGTGATTCACATCGGCGGCGCCATTCGGATAGATGCGCGCCAGCAGCGGCACAACCGCTGAGAGCTGATCAAAATCCTCCCAGTCCAGGGTGAGGCCCGCGGCGCGGGCGATCGCGATCAGATGCAGCGTGTGATTGGTGCTGCCGCCCGTTGCGAGCAGTCCGACCACGGCATTGACCATGGCGCGCTCATCCACCACGCGCGCCAGCGGACGATAGTCATTGCCCAGCGCCGTGATCTGCGCCGCACGCGTGGCCGCAAAGCCCGTGAGGGCATCACGCAACGGGGTGTTCGGCGCAACGAACGCGCTGCCGGGCAGATGCAGCCCCATGACTTCCATCAGCATCTGGTTGCTGTTGGCGGTACCGTAGAATGTGCAGGTCCCCGCGGCGTGATAGCTGCCCGCTTCGGACTCCAGCAGCGCCTCGCGCTCCACCTTGCCTTCGGCAAACAACTTGCGGATGCGCGCCTTGTCCTTGTTGGGCAGGCCGGAGGGCATGGGGCCGCCGGGCACGAAGATCGTCGGCAGATGCCCGAACGCGAGCGCACCGATCAGCAGTCCCGGCACGATCTTGTCGCACACACCCAGGCACAACGTCGCATCGAACATGCCATGGGCGAGTGACACGCCCGTGGCCATCGCGATCACATCGCGACTGAACAGCGACAGCTCCATGCCCGGCATGCCCTGCGTGATGCCATCGCACATCGCCGGCACGCCGCCCGCCACCTGGGCCGTGGCGCCAGCCTCGCGCGCCGCCGCGCGCAGGATCAGCGGATAGCGCTCCAGCGGCTGGTGGGCCGAGAGCATGTCGTTATAGGAGTTGATGATGGCGAGGTTCGGCCAGCGCAGCTGCCGGATCGCCGCCTTGTCTTGCATATCCGCACTGGCGAAACCATGCGCCAGGTTCGTGCAGGACAAACGGGTGCGACTCGTGACCTTGTCGGTGCCGGCCGCCGCCATCCGCGCCAGATAGTCATCGCGCTCGGCGCAGGAGCGCTCGCGGATGCGCTCCGTGACCTCGATGACGCGCGGATGCAAAAATGGGGGCATGGTGATCATTCCTGTAAAGAAAACTGCGTTATTCTGCTGGCCGGTAGCACTACGGGCGCGATAACGATGCAGAAGCTTGAACCGTTCGATCTGATCCTGTTTGGCGGTACCGGAGATCTTGCCATGCGCAAGCTCATGCCGGCCCTGTATCGGCGCGTCAGCGCCGGGCAGATTGCTCCGGGCTCGCGCATCATCGCCGTGGCGCGCAGCGGCCACACCCGCGAGGGGTTTCTCGAGGAAGTCGAGGCCAAGTGTCGGCCGCATCTGGGTACCGAGGAATTCACCCCCGAGCACTGGCACAGCTTTGTCGCGCTGGTTGACTACCTGTCGGTGAACGCCACCGTGCCCGAAGACTTCGACCGGCTCGCGGCAAAGCTCAGCGGCAGTGAAGAGCGCGTGCGCGTGATGTTCCTGTCGATGGCGCCGAACCTGTTTACCTCGACCTGCCAGAACTTAAGCCGCGCCAAAATCGTCACGCCCAAATCGCGCGTGGTCCTGGAAAAACCGCTCGGGCAGGATCGCGCCTCCGCGGAAGGCATCAATCAGCTGGTCGGCTCGATCTTCGAGGAAAAGCAGATATACCGCATCGATCACTACCTGGGCAAGGAGACGGTGCAGAACCTGATTGCGCTGCGCTTCGGCAACATGCTGTTCGAGCCGCTGTGGCGCCGCGGACGCATCAGCCACGTGCAGATCACCGTCGGGGAACATGTCGGCGTCGAAGGGCGCGGCGAGTTCTACAACCAGACCGGCGCCATGCGTGACATGGTCCAGAATCACATGCTGCAGCTGCTGTGCATCCTCGCCATGGAGCCGCCCGCCTCCAGCGACGCGGACGCCATGCGCGATGAGAAGCTCAAAGTGCTGCGCGCCCTGAAACCCATGAGCGAACTGGATGTGCAGCACAAGACCGTGCGCGGCCAATACCGCGCCGGCGCCGTCGAAGGCAAGCCGGTGCCGGGCTATCTGCAGGAACCGGGCGTGCCGCCCAGCAGCCTGACCGAAACCTTTGTCGCGCTCAAAGCCGAGATCAACACCTGGCGCTGGGCCGGCGTGCCCTTCTACCTGCGCACCGGCAAGCGTATGCAGGACCGCAGTGCCGAGATCGTGGTGACCTTTGAAGATGTGCCGCACCATATCTTCGAAGGTGCGCATGGCATCCATGTTCCCAATCGACTGGTCATCCGCCTGCAGCCCGATGAGAGCATCACGCTGACCATCATGACCAAGCTGCCCGGCGAGGTGATGCGCCTGCGGCCCGTGGATCTGTCGCTGGATCTGGCCGACACCTTCAAGGAGCGGCCGCTGGATGCCTATGAGCGCCTGCTGATGGATGTCGTCAAAGGCAATCTAACGCTGTTCATGCGCCGCGACGAACTCGATGCCGCCTGGAGCTGGATCGACCCCATCCGCGAGGGATGGGCGAGCCTCGGTGAACCGCCCAAGGGTTACACCGCCGGCAGCTGGGGCCCGGCTGCCTCCAGCGCGCTGATCGGTCGCGACGGCTTCGAATGGTATGGTGAAACCTGACCGGTCCAATGCTTCGATTCGCGACTGGCTGCGCCTGGTCTATGCCGGCGAAACGGCCGGCGGCAACGATCTGGCCAAACCGTTGCTCGCGGCGCAGTGGCTGGAGGATGATCCGGCGCTGTTGGGCACGGACCCGTATCTGGCCTGCGCCGCCGGTGACATCGCGCTGCTGCGCCGAACCCTAAGCGAGGATCCTACCTGGGTGAATCGCGCCGGCGGTCCTTTGAACCTGCCGCCGCTGCTCGCCATCACGCACTCCAGCCTGGGCCAACTACCCGACTGGCAGGATCAGATGCTCGCCTGCGCCAAGCTGCTGCTCAACGCGGGTGCAAATCCCGACCAGTCCATTGGCTCGCGCTGGCCGCCGGCGTCGGTGGAATCGCCCGCCGCGGAACATCGCCTGACGGCCCTGTATGGCGCAGCCGGGCAGAATCTGAATCTGGCAATGACGCGGCTGCTGCTCAACGCCGGTGCGGATGCGGATGATGGCGAGTGCCTGTATCACTCGCTGGGCAATCCCGCGATCACCCGGCTGCTGCTGGAAGCGGGCGTGCCCATCGCGCCCAGCAACGCGCTGTATCATGCCTTCGACATCGCCGATCCGACCCCCTTGATGGTGTTGCTGCAGTTCGGTGGCGACGCCAACCAGCCGCCGCTGGGCGCCCCGACCAGTCATTTTGGCACTCCCTTGTTGTGGGCAATCCATCGGCGCGTTTCGATGGCGCACTATGAGGCATTGCTGAGCGCCGGCGCCGACACGCGCGCGCGCACCCCCGGCGGCATCAGCTCCGTGCAACTGGCGCGCCGCTACGGCCTGCCGGAAGTGGCGCGACTGCTCAGCCGCTGGGGCGCACCCACCGATGCCGGCTCGGTGCAGGAACAGTTCCTCGGGGCCTGTGGCTGCGCAGTGGAGAGCGCGGCGCGCGAACTGCTGCGTGCCAACCCCGACCTGCTGCGCAGCCTGCCCGCCACGGAACTGGCATTGCTGCCCGAACTCATCGAAGCCGGCGCGCAGGAGGCGGGGAAATTGATGGTGCTGCTGGGATGGCCACTGGATGCGCACGGCGGGGACTGGGAGGCGACTGCACTGAACATCGCCGTATTCCAGGGTGATGCCGGCCTCGCCCGCTTCCTGCTCGAGCATGGCGCCAGCTGGACCGAGACCCACGGGTTTGGCTCGAACGTGTGCGGCACGCTGTCCTGGGCCTGCCTCAATCGACCCAAGCCCGAAGGGGATTGGACGGCCTGCGCGCGCGTGCTGCTCGAATACGGCATGCCACACGGGCAGCGCGATCCGGAGCGGCCCGGGGGCCTGCTGATCGATGGACGGTACATGTCCTTCAGCGACGAAGTCAGCGCCGTGTTGGCGGTAGAATGAGGCCGAGGGGAATGCATATGAAGCACTCGAAATTCCTTGCGCCACTTCTGTGGCTGGCCGTGTCGAGCGCCGCGACGGGGGCTTTGGCGCAGGCACCGTCCGAAATGGCGCGGGCCACGGAGGCCGATCACGCGCAGATGATGAAACAGCTGGGCATCACCAAGCTGCGCAAGGGTCCCAGCGGCGATGAGAAGGCGCCCGACCATGCCAACTACGATGAAGCGCTCGCCAACCCCTATCCGAATTATCCGGATCCGCTGCGCATGAACGATGGCACGAAGGTGACCTCGGCCGCGCAATGGAACACGAAGCGCCGGCCACAGATCGTCGCGGACTTCGAGCGTGAGGTCATCGGGCGCGTGCCAGCCAACACCCCGCCGGTCTCCTTCACGGTCAAGGCCAGCGAGAACGAACGCATCGGCGCCGTTCCCGTCAGCGCCACGCTGTTGAGCGGGCATGTCGACAATTCCAGCTTTCCCAGCATCAGCGTGGATTTTCCGGTGATGCTCATCAAGCCCGTCAATCACAGCAGGCCCATGCCGCTGCTGATCATGTTCGCGCTGGGCACGCCGCCCTTTCCCGCGCCCGTTGCGCCCTCGGCGGCGGATGTCGCGCGCATGAACGCCGCGCTGCGCGATGCGATGATCCGGGAGAACCCCGCGCTGGCCGAGGTGCTGCAGGGGCATCCGGCCTGGCAACCCATTCCCACCCCGCCCTTCTTTCCCGCGCCGCGCCCGCCCAATGATCCGATCTCGCAGCTGGTGGCCGATGGCTGGGCGGTTGCGCAGATTGATCCCACCGCCGTCCAGGCCGATAACGGGGCCGGCCTGACGCGCGGCATCATCGGCCTGGTCAACAAGGGCCAGCCGCGCAAGCCGGATGACTGGGGCGCGCTGCGCGCCTGGGCCTGGGGTGCCAGTCGCGTGCTCGACTATGTCAGCCATGATCCCGACATCGCCGCCAACCAGGTGGGCATCGAAGGGGTATCGCGCTACGGCAAGGCCGCACTCATTACCATGGCCTTTGACCAGCGCTTCGCCATGGTGCTGGTGGGCTCCTCCGGTGAAGGCGGCGCCAAGCCTCATCGACGCAATTTCGGCGAAGCCGTCGAATCCCTCACCGGCGCCGGTGAGTATCACTGGATGGCCGGCAATTTCCTCAAATACGGCGCCTCCGAGGCGCGCGGCGGCGCCAAGAACGCCGGCGACCTGCCGGTGGATTCCTCCGAACTGATCGCGCTGTGCGCGCCGCGTCCGACCTTCATCAGCTACGGGTCACCGGCCATGGGCGATGCGCTGTGGCTCGATCAACAGGGCAGCTACATGGCCACCGTCGCCGCTGGCAAGGTCTTCCGGCTGCTGGGGGCAAAGGATCTGGGCGTGGGGGATGACTACCAGCACGCCAAGAAGCCCGCGATCGGCGTCGGCCTGCTCGATGGCCAACTCGCATGGCGCCAGCATGAGGGCGGGCACACCGATGTGCCGAATTTCAAGTACTTCATCGCCTGGGCCGACCACTGGACCGGCCATACGGCGCCGACACGGTGAGGTGGGTGCTGGCGGCCGCGGTCCTGTTCGCGGCGAGCGCGTGCCCGGCGCGTGCCCCCGCGGATGAGGTGACCACGGCGGCGGCGCGCGTGCGGCACGTGTTCATCATCGTGCTGGAGAACAAGAACTACGCCGACACCTTCGAGACCAGCGCGCAGGATCCCTACCTGCGCCAGACATTGGTGCCCATGGGCGCGCTCCTCACCCGGTACTACGGCACCGGGCATGTGAGCCTCGACAACTACATCTCCCTCATCAGCGGCCAGGCCCCGACCCGCGACACGACCGATGACTGTTTGCCGGGCCTCGTCGGTACGGCAGGCAATTTCAACGACGTCACCCAGACCGGGTGGGCGGCGCCGGGCCAGGTGGTCGCAAGCGGTGGCTGCGTGTATTCGACGCAGGTCAAGACTCTGGTGGATCAGATGCAGCAGGTGGGGCTGACCTGGCGCGGCTACATGGAGGACATGGGCAATGATCCCGCGCGCGAGCGCGCAACCTGTGGCCATCCGGTCATCGGCGTGGCGACCGATCGCACCAACGCGGCCGAGGGACCCAGCGCCGCGGTGCCGCGGGGGGATGCCTACGCCACACGCCACAACCCCTTCATGTACTTCCATTCCATCATCGATGCGAAGTCCTGCGACGCCAACGACGTGAATCTCACGCGCCTGCCGCAGGATCTGCAACAGGTGCGCACCACGCCGAACCTGGTGTTCATCACGCCGAACCTCTGCAACGACGGCCATGACGGCGACGGCACCGGCGCGCCGCGCACCACCTGCGCGAACGGTGAGCCGGGCGGACTGACCTCCTCCGACCGGTTCCTGAAGACCTGGGTGCCGCGCATCCTCGCCTCCCCGGCGTACCGCAAGGATGGGCTGCTCATCGTCACCTTCGATGAGAGTTCGTTCGTCACCCCACAGATGGCCAAGAACCCGACCACCGGTCAGACGATCGAGACCATCACCTATCGCGGTCAGACCTGCTGCCATCAGCAGCCCGGCCCCAATCTCGCGGCGGCGCCGTCGCGCACGCTCACGGTGGTCGATACCCCCGCGCTGGTGGTGAATCTCGTGATGCAAAGCTTCGGCGGCGACCGCATCGGTGCGGTGCTGGTGTCGCCCTTCATCGTCCCCGGCAGCCGCTCCGCCAAGCCCTACAACCATTACAGCCTGTTGCGCAGTCTCGAGGACATCTTCCGCGTCGGCGGCCATTTGGGTTACGCGGCCGATGATGCCTCCACCGGCTACCTGCTCGATGACATCGGCAACGATGAGGCGATCTTCCGGCATCGGCACTGACGTGCGCGCGCTGCTGTGCCGATGCGCACTGGCCCTGGCCACCACTTTCGTCCTGGCCGCTCAGGCCGTGGCCGCACCCTCGGCGCAGGCGCAACTGGGCCGGATGATCTTCTTCGACCCGACGCTTTCCGCCTCCGGGCGGCTGGCCTGCTCGAGCTGCCACGCTCCCGCGCAGGCCTACGGGCCGCCCGATGGCGCCGCCGTGCGGATGGGTGGTCCAACGCTTCAAACCCAGGGCTTGCGGGCCGTGCCGTCGTTGCGCTACGTGCTGAATCGAACCCCGGTATGGTCCAAGCCCTTCGTCGCCAGTGCGACCGAGCGGCTGCTCGAGGGCGAAGAGCCGCCGACGGGCGGCTTCGGCTGGGACGGACGCTTCAATACCCTGGAGGCGCAGGCCGCCTTCGCGCTGCTGGCGCCGACCGAGATGGCCAATGGGGGCCCTGAGGATGTCGCGCGCAAGCTCAGTCGCGCACCCTATGCCGCCCAGTTCCGCCGACTCTTCGGTCAGGACATCTTTGCGCATCCGCAGCAGGCCTTTGCACGGGCCCGTGCGGCGCTCGCGCGTTTCGAATTCGAGGACCCGAGCTTTCATCCCTACAGCAGCCGGTACGATGAGTATCTCGATGGACGCGTGCGACTGACCGCCGCCGAGGAGCGCGGGCGGGCGCTGTTCGAGGCTCCCAAGGGCGGCAACTGCGCCGCCTGTCACCCCGATGCCAAGGGCGCCGATGGCTCGCACCCGCTGTTCACCGATTTTCAGTTCGAGGCGCTGGGGGTGCCGCGCAATCCGCAAATCGCCGCGAACGCCGCGCCGCGCTACTTCGATCAGGGGCTGTGCGGTCCGCTGCGCACCGACCAGGCCGGCCAGTCCACCGAATGCGGCCTGTTCAAGACGCCCGGGCTGCGCAACGTCGCCGCGCGCCGCGTGTTCTTCCACAATGGCCGCTTTCACACCCTCAAAGAGGCGCTGCAGTTCTACGTGCGCCGGGATACCGATGCGGGCCAGTGGTATCCCACGGTTCACGGCCGGGTCGAGAAGTTCGATGACCTGCCCCCGGCGCGGCGCGGCAATGTTGACGTCACGGACGCGCCGCTCACCTACTCGGCCGGGCAGGCGCCGGTGTGGAATGATGCGCAGATCGATGATGTGATCGCATTTCTGCAGACACTCACCGACCGCGACGTGCGCGCCGCGCCCCGGTAAGCGCGGATGACAATGACTTGGCGTGCCGACCTACAGCGCGATTCAGTCCCGGAAGATAGCGTCGCTCAAGTAGCGCTTGGTTTCGCCGATAACCGGACATCCATCATGAACGATGAACTTGTCAGAATCCGGCAGTGGGCTCAGGAACGGCTGGACGCCTACGAAGAGCCGCCGTGGGCGCGGCAGCGATACCAGTATCTCCTCGGGCTGCTGTCGCCGCCATCACCGCGCGCGCTGCCACGCGGCGCGAACATCGTCCGCATCGACACTGCGCGCCGTCGTGGCCGGGCCATGACCATGTGCCGCTAGCCATACGCCAGGCACCAGTTCTCTCCCTGCAGCCATACATTTTCTACCGGCGGCGCTTCCCCGCGATATAGCCGCGTAATGCCGCGCTGACCGCCGCCCTTGAGCGCCGCCGCCAGCGCACTTTCCGACTGCGGGTCACGCGCACCGGCGCAGCGATAGATCATGACTGGCGAAACCACTTTCGCGAAGTGCCGCTCGCCCCGGCGCCGGATGCACACGATGATGCCCATGCCCGTATCGGGCGTCAGCGGCAGCAGCAGCTGGCCGCCGTCCGTCAATCCGTCGAGCCAGTGATCCAGCGGACGGGTTGCGCCGGCGCTCACCAGAATGAGATCGGCCGGCTCGAACGGTACTTGCGTCGCATCGCCGTGAATCACCTGAACCTGCGGCAGGGATTGCAGGTTCGCGTGCGCGCGGGCGGCGAGATCCGCTTCGAATTCGATCGCGGTCACCTTGCCGGTGGGCCCTGTGAGTTTGCCCAGGATGGCCGTGAAGTAGCCCGTGCCGGCACCGATGTGCACGATGTGCGCCCCAGCCGGGACCTGCGCTTCGGCGAGCAGCCGGTAGTACAGCGACGGCTGACCGTTGTTGAGACCCTTCTCCTGCAGGATCGACACGGCACTGTCGACGTACACCTGGACCGGACTCGCATCCGGCGTCGTCATGAACGTGAATCGCAGCATGCTCAACACTCGCCACGGGCCCGGCCCCAGATATTTCTCGCGCTCCACGCAAGCAAAGACAGCCTCGAGCCGCGGTTCGACGATGCCGGCCATCATGCCCAGCTGCCGTGCGAACGCGCGCCGTACGACATGCATTTCGCCCGACGAGAAGTCGATGGGCGGCGCGGGCGCGACGGGCGGCGCGGCCGGCACATCCAGTACTGCCGCCGGACTGCCGTGCACCGCCAGCGCCTGGCGCAGGAACTCATAGGCCTGCCCGATCGGCGGCGGCAAGGCCTGGCGATTGACCCTCACCAGGAAGGGCATGAAGCGCACGTACACGGTCGGATCTCCCAGCCCGTGCTGCACGCATACCGTCTCCAGCTCCTGTATCACGGGCCTGGCGGCCGCAGACGTGGGCTCGACATGCGCCTCGAGCAAGGATTGCGCCTGCGCGCACACGCGTTCGAACGCCCGCATCGGCGCGGAGGCTAACAGCACCTGTTCATAGAAGCTCGTCAGTTGCTGACTCACCAGCGGAAACGGCATCACCTGGGTGTCCGGCTCGCGCTCGCGCGCGATGGCGCCCATTTCCATGAACTTGGCCGTGAGCTCGCGATTCCAGTCCATCAGGCGCACCGTGCGCTCGCGCACGCCGTAGCGCCTGATCAGTGCCAGCTGCTTGAGGATCTGTTCCTGCGGCGCGGGGTCGCTCGGGGCCACGCCCTGCCGCTGCAGATCCATCAGCGCGGCGAAGCCCTCGGCGCGTTCGCGCAGATACGCCGTGTTCCGCTCCATGTCTTCGGGGTGGCTGGCCCACCAGCTCTGCCACTGCCATTGCTCATCGGTCGTGAGCAGCTCCTTCATCAGGTCGGCAATCAGCGTCGCGCGTTTGTGCATGGGGTTACTGCGTGACTGCAGCTCCTTCATCAGCGTACACAACTGTTCCAGAGTGAGCTGCTGATGACGCCGCAGGGTTGCGATCACGCCCTCGACCAGTGCGAGGGCCTTGGCAGCCGCACCCTGGCGCTCCCGCCATGACTGCGCCTGCACCTGCAGAACACTCAACAGCGAGGGATTGCGCTCACGCAGCAGCTCGCCGATCTGCGCGAGCGTCAGCCCCAGTGCCTTCATCACCGCAATGGTGTTGAGTCGCACCAGGTCATCCGGCCCATAGCGCCGCCAGCCCTTGGCCGAGCGGCTCGGGCTGAGCAGTCCCTCGCGCTCGTACACGTGCAGAGCCCGCACGGTCAGCCCCGTGAGCTGTGCACATTGCGCCGCCGTCAGCCATCTGCGTGCGTCATTCGCCACTGTCGTCCTCCACCGGCCACCCTAAAGGCCGACCTTAGGTCAGGTGCAAGACACAATATCGGCCATGGACGAGTGCTTGACAATTTAATTGCCGATGTTGTTAAATATTTGCACTTTCTACAAGCAACAGGTGCCCCCATGTCCGTCCCCACCCCGCGCCGCCCCGCCTTCATCTCCTCCGTGGTCTACAAGGACATCCGCGCCGCGATGCAGTGGCTGCAGAGCGCCTTCGGCTTCGATGCCAGCGAGGTGCTGTACGACTCCCGCGACAACATCGTGCACGCCGAAATGAGTCATGGCGACGGCGTGATCATGATCAGCAACGAGTTCGCCGACTGGGCACGCAGTCCGGCGAACCTCGGCGGGTCCAACACGCAGCGCATCCACGTGCGCATCGAGCAGGGCATCGATGAGCATTGCGAGCGGGCCCGCAAGGCAGGCGTCACCATCATCGCGGAGCCGAAGGAGCAGTTCTATGGCGAGCGCAACTATGCCGCCGTCGATCCGGACGGCCATCGCTGGACCTTTTCGCAGCCCGTGCGCCAGGTTTCGTTCCAGGAGATGGAGCAGGCCACCGGCTTCAAGTTCAAGAAACTCACGTGAGGGCGAGCAACCTCGATCGGACGCTGTCCGCGCTCGCCGATCCGTATCGCCGCCGGGTCGTCGAGCTGCTGCGTGAACGGCCGCGGCGCGCGGGCGAACTGGCGCAGGCTGCGGAACTGTCCTTCCCGGCCATGAGCCGCCATCTGCGCACCATGCGCGAGAGCGGCCTGGTGAAGGAGGACCGCGACCCGCTCGATTCGCGCGTGCGCGTGTACCGGCTGAGCCGTGAACCCATGGATGACCTGATCAGCTGGCTCGCACAGACCGAGGATCAATGGGTAAGGCAGTTGCGCGCCTTCAAGACCCATATCCAAAAGACGCGCAAATGAGCTCCAGGGTATTGGTCTCCCTGCGGGTACCGGTCGATCCACGCACGGCGTTCGACCTATTCACCCGCGAAATCGGCTCCTGGTGGCGCTCCAGTGGCCTGTTCGCCGTAACGACGGAAGGCGATGGCACCCTCGCCTTCGAACCGCACGCCGGCGGGCGGCTGTGGACCATGCTGGCCAGCGGCGCGCAGTTCGAGATCGGCCGCATCCGCACGTGGGAACCGGGCGCGCGGCTGGTGTTCAGCTGGCGCCAGGCAAGTTTCGCCCCCGAACAGTCCACGGAAGTCGAGGTGCGATTCGAAGGCGTCGGCGCCGAGACCCGCATCAGCGTCGAGCATCGCGCCTGGGATACGATTCCGCAACATCATGTCGCACGCCATGGTTTCCCCGAGCGCTCCACGCTGCAACATGTGGCCAACTGGTGGCGCGTATCCCTGGACGTGCTCAGGATGCGGATCGGCGCCTGAGCGTCTTGCGTGCGTCTTCGATATCCGCGAGGGTAAGTCGCCCCCCTCGATCATATGCGACATCAGCGGCTGAACGCGTCCGCCGAACAAGCCCACGAGCTCGTCGATAAGCCGGCTTGGCGCCGCGTGTTTGGAGATGACCGCCTCAAAGATCAACGCATTGCCGGTTTTCTTTGCGCGCCGTACCGCCTTCTTGAGCTCCAGCCGATAAACCATGGTCTGGATCGTCGTATAGGCCGGACGGTTCTGAGTTTGAAAACTCTCGTGCACTTCGCGTACGGAACTCGGGCCGTTGCTCCACAGCGCTTCCATCATCTGAAGTTCGAACTTGCTCAACTGCGGCGGTACCATGACTCCCACCCCACTCACGGGGACGGCGAATCCGCCAATTGTCGGGCTGGCTTGAGCACCTGGGCGCGCAGGCCGACGCCCACTTTGGCGCAAACCTGCGTGGGGATGAGCTTCACATCTTTCGTGGAAAACAACGGCAGAATCTTGATTGTGGCGTACTTGAGGAAGGCGCAGTCCCCAAGCCCCACA
>DATDIL010000128.1:0-63370 GCA_036521075.1 Steroidobacteraceae bacterium
CAGCCCAGATCGTGCAGTGAAAGGCCAGTCATCCAGCGCACGAGCCCGTGAAATGCCCAACGTCGCAAGCGCTCGGCGGGTCCACCAACGCGCGGCCAGCGGCGCGCCACCGCAATGTCGGCGGACCCCAGCGCGGAGACCAGTTTGCCGATGTCCGCCGGATCGATCTGGTAGTAGGCCGGGAGAGTCAGGATGACCGCCCCGAGCGCCTGTTCGAACCCCGCCATCAGGGCAGTGGATTCCCCAAATGTCCGGGTGAGATAGACCGCGGTCAGCTTCTCACCCGCGCGCAGCAGCTCATCGAGCCCTGCGATTACCTCACCGAAGGCGCCATCGATGACGTAGATGATCTCGTAGCTGCCGCTGATGCTCGCCAGGGCATCGCGATACTGTGCATGGAGCGCCTTCACGTCTACGTGACGGATGCTGATCGGCACGATCGCCGAGAGTTCCACCTTGCTGCCGACCGGTTGGTTGCCGTGATCGGGAGTCATGAGCGGCACGTGCGGACCCGGCTGGTCAGACGCGCGAAATCGCGTTCACGGATATCGCCGGTTTTGTAAACGATTTCCGCGACTGCGCCACCCGAGAACATGATGAGCGCACCGGCCAGGAAAATGACCCCGGTGCCGGCGATAGGCACCGACATTGCGGCGCTGCTCAGAAATGCCGCGATCAACAAGTAGCCGAAGGCCACGAGGCCGCCGAGAAACAGTGGCATTGACAGCATTGCGAACCAAAGCAGAGGCCGAGTGGTGAAAGAGGCGACGGTTTTGATGACCAGCAGATCCAGTAGCACCTTGTAGATGCGCGACAGCCCGTACTTGGATTGGCCGAACTGTCGGGCGTGGTGTCGTACCTTGATCTCCGCGATGCGTGGCCCCGCGATTGACGCCATCGCGGGAATGAAGCGGTGCATCTCCGAATACAGCGGTATCTGCTTGATGACGGAGGCACGGTAGGCCTTGAGCGAGCAGCCGTTGTCCCGGATCGGCACTCCGGTGACCTTGCCGATGAGACGATTGGCGATGCGGGAAGGAATCTTGCGCGAGATCATCTTGTCCTGGCGATTGAAACGCCAGCCAACCACCAAGTCGTAGCCTTCGTCCATTTTGTTGAGAAACTGGACTACGTCGGCCGGATCGTTCTGCAGATCCCCGTCCATGGTGATCAGAATCTCGCCACGCGCATGCTCGATCCCTGCGGCCATGGCAGGCGTCTGGCCGAAGTTGCGGCGGAACTTTACCACTCGCAGGCGGGGGTCCGTCCGAGCGAGCATGGTGGCAATCTCCAGGGTATCGTCCTTGCTTCCGTCATCCACGAACACCATCTCAAACGGCACCCCGAGCGGCTCGACGGCGCCGAGAATTGCCTGGTACATGCGTGCGATGTTTTCCGATTCGTTGTAGAAGGGAACAATCACCGACAAACGCAGGAGCGCTTGGGCGGGGACTTCGGCCGGTGTGGAATGAAAAGGTTCTGACATCGGAAGCCCTGGCAAGACCGGAATTTTTAACAATACCTCAAAAGAAGGGTTGGAAGCGCGAACTGCGACCCACTGCAAAGCGCTATACCATATGACAATTCTCAAGGACAGCCATGGGAGGCGCCGATAAGGGTGTCACAGTTTCTCGTGAACTGCGGCCGCTGCAGCAGCCTTGTGAGAAAAAGAAGATAGTCTACAATTGATAGTTTACTCCGCCGCTGCGAACTTGTTACAGTCAAAGACGCTCGCCACTCACGGACAGCAGCGGTTTGCGGCGTTCCGTGGGGATTTGAATCCCGTCCAAAAGGATCCTGTAACCGCCAAGCTGATCGCAGCCGGTGTCTGCATCGACGCGGCGATGAAAGCCTCGGTGCGCGGAGACGCGAATCCCCAGCATGCGCCGGGTCTCATATGTTGGCCATCATTGAAGATATGCGAGCCCAGCGCGAAGGCCTGCTGGGGCTGGGATACTGGGCACTGTTCGTGTACCGGTTCGGACACGCGCGGATGATAGTGAAGAGTCGGCTGCTGCGTCTGCCTTGGACCATTGTCTACGTCGTACTCAACAAAATGGTCGAAATCGTATGCGGCATCAGCATCGGGGGCGACGCACGCATCGGCCGGCGTCTGTGCATCGAGCACCATGGCGGTATTGTCATCCATGGCGCCTCGGTGATCGGGGATGACTGCATGATTCGGCACGGCGTGACGATCGGCAACGCCGGTCGTGCCGATCCGCTGGGCGCACCTACAATTGGCAGTCGAGTGGAGATTGGCGCAGGCGCAAAGATTCTGGGACGCATCACGCTCGGTGACGATGTCATTGTCGGCGCCAATGCGGTGGTCACGCACGATGTGCCACGCGGTGCGGTGGTGGGAGGGGTTCCGGCCCGAGTGATCAGAATCCAGTCCGAGCCAAAAAAGCAGCCGCCGTGATGGGAGAGTGTGAATCGGGACACAGAATCGACGGCAGGCACCGCTCGCAGGCGCCGATAATCCTTACACTCAGAGCGTAAAGTCCCGCGAAGTTGCCCGGTCGGCCTACCGTCAAGGTGCCGCATTGAGTGAATGCCATACATTGCTGATCGTCGTGAACGATCCGGCGCGCAGCGCGCAGCTGGCCGCGGTTTTTTCTGATCTCGAAGTCACCACCAGCGTAGTGGGCGAGAAGGCGCTGGCGCTGGTTCGGCGCCTGGAACCCGAGGTGGTGCTCTTCGACCTCGGCGATAGCGGCCACGCGGATGAGGCGCAGACGCTGGCACTGCTGCGACAGATTCTCAGCATCGCCCCGGCAACCAAGCTGATCGCGATGACGGGGGAGGATTCCCGGGAACTTGCGGTCAAGGCAGTGGGCCTGGGCGCAACGGACTTCTACCATCTGCCGGTCAACGCAACCGTGCTGTCGATGGTCGTACGGCGGGCGCTGCGAATTCGCGAGCTGGAGTCCGAGAACAGCAGGCTGCGCGAGCAGACCGGCGCCATGACCCTCGAGGGCATGATCGGAACCAGTGAGGCCATGCAGCAGCTGTGCCGTGCGGTTGAGAAAGTAGCACCCACGAGCGCGACGGTGCTGGTCCTGGGTGAAAGTGGCACCGGCAAGGAACTTGTTGCGCGCGCCCTGCATCGTCTGTCGGGCAGGGCCAGTGAACCCTTCGTGGCGATCAATTGCGCTGCGATTCCCGAGAACCTCCTGGAGAGTGAACTCTTCGGTTACGAGAAGGGCGCCTTCACCGGCGCCGCCCAGCGGACGCTGGGCAAGCTGGAGTTGGCGGGCAAGGGAACGGTATTCCTCGATGAGATGGGCGAGATGCCCGCGTCGCTGCAGGCAAAACTGCTGCGCGTGGTGCAGGAGCGTACCGTGGAGCGTATCGGCGGACGTACGCCCGTGCCTTTGCTGTCACGACTCGTTTGCGCCACGAACCGCAATCTCGAGGAACTAATCGCCGCGGGCCGCTTCCGCGATGATCTGTTTTACCGCATCAGTGAAGTAAGCCTGCGGATCCCGGCATTGCGCGAGCGCCAGGGTGACAGCGTACTGCTGGCCCAATGTTTGCTGCGACAGATGGCGGAGCGCTACGGCAAGATCGTACGCGCGCTGGCGCCCGAGGCGCTGCGCGCAGTGCAGGCGCACCAATGGCCTGGCAATGTGCGCGAGCTGGAGAACCGCATCAAGGCGGCCGTCATCATGGCTGAGGGGTCGGTGGTCACGTGCGCCGACCTCAATCTGCATGATCCCGAAGCCGACCCCGAACACCTTAATCTGCGCATTGCGCGGCAGAAAGCTGAAGTTCAGGCCACCCGTCAGGCACTCGCTCTCGCCGGCGGCAATCTGTCACGGGCCGCCGAGTTCCTGGGCGTGACACGACCGACCCTCTACGACCTGTTGGCGAAGCACCGTATTGATGCCGCCCAGTTTGGCAAGGGCAACTGATCAGCGCTGCTTGAATTCCTCGGGCGTGAGCTGGTGCCGACCCAGCAGTTTGTAGAAATCCGTGCGATTGCGCTTGGCCAGGCGTGCCGCCTGACTGACGTTGCCGCCGGTGATCTGCAGGATCTGCGAGAGGTAGCTGCGCGTGAATTCATCGCGCGCCTCATCGAAGGAAGGCAGCTTGCCCTGGCCGCCGCCGAGGGACTGCTGGACCAGCTCCACCGGAATGATCGGCGTCTGGGACAGTGCGACGTTCTGCCGCACGACATTCTGCAGCTGGCGGATGTTGCCGGGCCAGTCGGCCGTGGCCAGCAGCTCCACCGCCTCGGGCGCGTAGATCTTGCGAACACCGTTGTCCTTTGCCAGCCGGGCCAGGAAGTGTGCGACCAGCAGCGGAATGTCCTCGCGGCGCCGATTGAGCGGGGGCATCTCGATGTGCACGACGTTCAGGCGGTAGTACAGGTCTTCGCGGAATGAGCCGCCCTGCATCAGTGCTTGCAGATCGCGGTGGGTGGCCGAAATCACCCGCACATTGACCGGGATGGCGGTGGCGCTGCCCACGGGGCGCACCACGTTCTCCTGCAGCGCACGCAGCAGCTTCACCTGCAACCGCATCGGCATGTCGCCGATTTCATCGAGCATCAGCGTGCCCCCGTCGGCGGCACGGAACAGTCCCTGGTGCGCGCGCACCGCCCCGGTGAAGGAGCCCTTCTCGTGGCCGAACAGCTCCGACTCCAGCAGCTCCTCAGCCATGGCGCTGCAGTTGACCGCGACGAATTCCTTGTTGTGGCGGGGACTGGCGCTGTGGATGGCACGGGCGAGCAGCTCCTTGCCGGTGCCGCTGTCCCCCGTGATCAGCACCCGGGCATCGGTGCCGGCGACCATATGTGCCTGCGCCAGCTTTTCTTCCATGACGGAACTGCGGGTGACGATCTCGGCGCGCCAGTCCTCATCGGAGGAGCTGAAACCGGAAATGCGCAGGGCCTTATGCACCTGGTCCAGCAGTTCCTGCTTGTCCACCGGCTTCGTCAGAAAGCCAAAGGCCCCCATCTGCGTCGCCTGCACGGCATCCGGAATGGTGCCGTGCGCGGTCAGCAGGATGACCTTCAGGCCGGGCCAGCGATTCTGCAGCTCCTTCAGCAGGGCGATGCCATCCATCGGCTCCATGCGCAGATCCGTGATGACCAGATCGGGTCGGAAGCGGCTGGCAGCCGCCAGCGCCTGCGGACCGCCTTCAACCGCCTCGACATCGTAGCTCTCGGCGCGCAGTCGAATGGTGAGCAGCCGAAGCAGCCCCGGGTCATCGTCGACGACCAGGATACGGGCCTTGCGTTTGCTGGCGATGGTCACTGTGGTGTTACCCCCGGGGTCTTCGGTTTGCTCAAAGCCCGCTCAATATTCGCGATGGCGTCCAGTTTCGCATGGGCATCGTCCAGTTCCTTGTGCAGTCGCGCATTCTCATCCATTGCGCTTTCCATTTCGCTTTGCAGACGGCGGTTCGCCGCTGCCGCGCGGTCGCGATCCGTACTGCGATCGGTCGAGGCTTGCAGGTGCTGGATTTGCGCCTTTTGCGACAGCGTCTGATCCACGTTCTTGAGGGTCAGGAAGGCCATGGCCCGCTCCGCCGGCAGCAGCGTTTCCTGGGTTGCGATCAGTTCGCGCAGTAACTTCTGCGCCTTGGCGCAGTCCGTGCCGGGGTGATCCGGCGTAGCCAGTACCATTGCGTACCGCAGTTCATGACTCGGAGTGGGTCCAATCTCGAAATCATGGCGGGCGCCACTGAGAATCTCCGCCTGTTCGGCCGGTGCGCCCTGAACCAGACGCTGCAGCATCTCAAGATAACCGGCCAGCAGGCTCGCTTCGGTCACGGCGCGATCGATCGTGGGCGGATGATCGACGGGTGGCGCATCGCGATTGGGGGCCAGACTGGCGCATCCGCCCACCGCCAGGCAACTGGCGAGCACGGCGAGGAGTCGTGATCGACACCGCAGACTAAGCAGCATCAGCCCGTTCCTTGGACCCGCCCGATGCACTGGAATTGGTCTCAGTCGGCGCGCTGGCGCCGCCCGGCGCACTTTGGGCGTGCTCATTGTTCAACGGCATGGTGATCCGGAAGTGCGCCCCCGGAAACTGCCCGTCCATGATCTGCACCGTGCCGCCATGTGCCGCGATGAACTCCAGCACCACGGACAGCCCGATGCCGGTGCCTTTCACGCTGGTATTGCGGGCGGCCTTGCCGGTATAGAACGCCTCGAAGATATGCGCCCGCTCGTCATAGGGTACCCCCGGTCCCGCATCCGCGACATCCATCAGCAGTTGATCGCCATCGGCCTGGGCGGACATGTAGATGGCGCCACCCTTCGGCGAGTACTTGATGGCGTTGGACAGCAGGTTGTCCAGGATCAAACGCATCTTGCCGCGGTCCGCCGTGAGGGTGATGTCCTCGATCTTCACCTCCAGCCGCACGCGCTGGCTCAAGAGCGTCAGTTGCTGGTTCTCCAGCACCTGCTTGACCAGTGGGCGCAGGCGAAACTCTCTGGTTTCCAGCCCCACGCTGCTGGTTTGCCAGGCGCTGAAGGACAGCAGGTTTTCAATCAGTCTCTGCAATTTCAGTCCATTCTCCCGCAGTATTCCGGTCACTTCGCGCTGGTTGGAGTCCAGTTCACCCACCGCTCCGTCCATGAGCAACTCGGTGCCCTCCCGGATGTTGGCCAGTGGCGTTTTAAGCTCATGTGACATGTGCCGCAAGAATCGGTTTCGCTCAGCGGCAAAGTCCAGCAGACGGCTGCGCAGCCACTCCAGCTGCCGCCCAAGGCGCGCGATATCCTTCGGACCGGCGACCGTGATCGGGTGTGAAAGGTTCCCGCGTCCCAGCTCGCTGATGGCCCGGTCGATCCGCCGCAGCGGCCGGCCTACACCCAAAGTCAGCACCACGGTGGCGAATACCGCCAGCGGGATCAGCAGACCACTCTGCCACAGCAGCAGCCGTTGGGATTCGCTCGTTCGGCGCTGAATGGCGGCAATTTCCGAGTCGATCTCCACGTTGCTCTGCACAGCGATGCGTTGCGCCAGCTTACTCATTGCGTCGAATTGCGGCAGGGTGGCGCCGACCGTGGCGCTGGTCGCGCCGGAGGCCAGGACCGTGGCCGCGATGCGGTTCTGCATCGCCCCTAGCTGGGTGAGCGCCTCTCGACCCGCCGCGGAGCGCAGCTGATGCGCCAGCTGCTCGCGCGAGGCGGTCAGTTGGGCATCGTGTTCACGGTAAACATCCCGCAGCTTCGGGTCCGCGAGCACCAGGACGGTGGCACGCTCCAGCAGCAGGACCTCGGACATCAGGTCTTCACTGGCCCGCGCTGACCCGATGCCCTCAGAGGCGACGGTACGGCTCGAGTCGGCCAGCTGCTGAATCTGCAGCGCAGCATTGAAAATGGCGACCAGCAGCGGCACGGCGATCACCGCGACGCCCAGCAGCATCAGACCGCTCAGGGACCTAGGCCATAGAAAACGCATCCCACTCATTCTACGCCAGCGGCAGTGGAGCCCGACGTGACAGTTTTCGCGTTGCCGTGCTCTTCTACCAGGGCTCTCGTAACAGTTTCGCTTCCCAATCCAGGGAACTGCGCACGATGGTGTCAAGGTCGTCCAGCTGCGGGGTCCAACCCAGCAGGGCGCGGATCCGATCGGCTGTGGCGACCAGGATGGCGGGGTCGCCCGCGCGCCGTGGCTCCTCGCGGATCGCGAGGCTGCGGCCCGATACGCGCTGCACACTCGCGAGCACCTCGCGCACGCTGTAGCCGTGCCCGTAGCCGCAATTCAGCACCGCGCTGGCGCCACCCCGACGCAGATGGTCCAGCGCCGCCAGGTGTGCGCCGGCCAGATCCTGGACATGGATGTAGTCGCGGATCCCGGTGCCGTCGGGTGTCGGGTAGTCGGTGCCGAAAATGGCGACATGAGGACGCTTGCCCACGGTGGCTTCACTAGCCACCTTGATGAGGAGCGTCGCCCCGGGTGTCGCCTGGCCGATACGGCCGCCCATGTCCGATCCGGCTACATTGAAGTAGCGCAGTGCCACGTAGCGCAGGTCGGAGGCGACGGCCAGGTCGCGCAGCATCCACTCCGAGACCAGTTTGGAGGTGCCGTAGGGATTGATGGGAGCGGTCGGGGAGTCCTCCGCAGCCAGATCGCTCGCCGGGGTCCCGTATACTGCCGCGCTCGAGGAGAATACGAATTGGGAAACTGCCGACTCAGCACAGCATTGCAACAAGTTGCGGGTACCGCACACATTGTTGGCGTAGTACTTGAGCGGGTCGCGCACCGACTCGGGCACGATGGTGAACGCCGCAAAATGAATCACCGTGTCGACGCCGTGTTCGCGCAGCAGCCGGGTGACCAGCTCCCGGTCAGCGATGTCGCCAACCACCAGGGGAGTGTCACCCAGGGACTGTCTGAAGCCGCGCGACAAATTATCCAAAACGACGACCGACTCGCCGCGCTCACGCAACTGCAGGACCACGTGACTGCCAATATATCCCGCTCCGCCCGTGACCAGAATCGTGCCTCGACCCATGTGCTCCCTCGCATCAATGCTGTGATGGCGACATGATAAACAGAAAGTCCCGGCGCGGCACTGCTGATGCAGTGGCGCGTCCGTTTGAGGCGCTGAGCCCCGATGTGGTGCTCGATGCCGCGGCCTCCGTCGGCATCAATGGCGATGGGCGGCTGCTGGCGCTGAACTCCTATGAGAACCGCGTGTATCAGCTTGGCACGGATGCCGGGAACCTCGTTCTGAAGTTCTATCGAGCCGGCCGCTGGAGCGATGCGCAGATCGCCGAGGAGCACGCATTTACGGCGGAAATGGCGGCCGCCGAGCTGCCCGTGGCCGCCCCACAGCGGATCGCCGGTCAGACTCTCTTCGAGTATCAGCAATATCGCTTCTGTGTGTTCCCCTGGATGCCCGGTCGCGCGCCGGAGCTGGATGCCGCCGAGTCTCTCGCGCTGCTGGGCCGCGCGATCGCCCGGGTTCACCAGATTGGCTGCGTGCGGCCCTTCGAACAGCGACCGTGGCTCAGCTCCGAGCGCCTCGGCTGGCAGGCCCAGGAGGCGGTGTTGGCCAGCGGCCTGATTCCGCAGGAACTGGCGCGCCGCTATGAGGAAGTGTCCGGTGAACTGCTCGAAGCGGTGGAGGGCGTGTTTGAGTCCGCAGGCGAGGTGGTGGCCATCAGGATCCACGGGGATTGCCATCTCGGGAACCTGCTGTGGAACGAGCGCGGTCCGGTGTTCGTGGACCTTGACGATTGCATGATGGGCCCGCGGGTGCAGGATCTGTGGATGCTGTTGTCCGGTCCGGCACCGGATCAGCAGCGCCAATGGGGCGAGATCCTCGAGGGCTATCAGCAGTTTGCCAGTTTTGACCACCGCGAAGTGCTGCTGGTGGAGGCGCTACGCTCGCTGCGCATGCTGCACCATGCGGCCTGGGTGGCCCAGCGCTGGCAGGATCCGGCCTTTCCGCGCGCGTTTCCCTGGTTTGGCGAACGTCGCAATTGGGAGAACTACATCTTAGACCTGCTCGAACAATCGTCTAACATGCGCGAGCAGCCACTCCTGCAATAGTGGCCGGACTCACAAGGCGCAAACGATGGGACGCATTCGAGGCAAGTGGTTGGCAATTACGGTGGCAAGCGCCTGCGGCCTGTTCGCCGCGTGCAGCCATAACGCGGGCAGCGGCGCCGGGCCGTTCACCAAGCGCCAGGGCGCCGGCACACCCGCTGGGAGCGCTACGACCCCGCGGAATGTGGCCGATGCGGGGCCCGCCGATCTGGTGTCCGCCGTTTCAAGCGGCGTGGGCGAGGGACCGGTCGGGCTGAAGTTCCAGGTTACGCAGCGGCCCGTGACCGGCAAGCCCGTGGTCATCACTTTGCGTCTGACTGCCAATCGGCCGCTGGACCACCTGGAGGCCCGCTTCCATGCCGACGAGGGGCTGGAGGTGACGCAAGGGGCCGACTTCGACCCCGAGGGGCCCGTGGAGGCAGGCTCGGCAGTGGACCATGCCCTGACCATTGTCCCGGCTCACGAGGGCATCTACACGGTCATGGCCACGGTGACCACGGGGTCGGCCGCCGAGGTGGTCAGCCGCAGCTTCGTCATCCCGATTGTGGTGGCATCGCAGGCCCCCCCGGGCGCTGCGGCCGCGCCGCCCACTCCGGTTGCCGCAAAGCACAAATAGCGGCGCACCGGACGGCGTCAAAACTGCTGGAAACCGCGACCTGATCACGCGGCCGTCGCGATGCAGATCCTATGATGGGACTGGCCTTTTGACGCGCCTTATGACAAATCCGCTTCACGCCCAGCGCCCCCCCGGCGATGCCTCCGCCACGGCAACCCACGCCACGACGGTCGTGCGCATTGATCTGAACGCCACCCTGGCGGGAATCGAGCCCCTGCATCCCCTGCTGCTCGCGCAGATACGCGAATTGAAGCTGCGTGCCGGCTCCGAGCAGCCCGATGCCGCCGCCCTGCTGCGCCTTATCAGCAGCCACTACGGCGCGGTCGATGAGGAGCGGCGGGGCATTGTCCGCACCATGCAGCTCATGGCGGAGGAGGCGCGCGCCCTGGCGCTCGAGGCGCAGGAGCAGAGCTCCGATCACCTGCAGATCGTCCTCGACAACATCAAGGATGTGGTGCTGACGCTGGATGAGTTCGGTGTCGTACTGACGTTCAATCCCACGGCCGAGCGGGTCTTTGGCTATCCGGAGGCGGACGCGGTGGGACTGCGGATCGAGGCGTTTCTGCCGCAGCTGGGCGATCGCGGCGATTCCGCCGAAGCGCTCGAACGCATGGCGCAGAGCACCGGCGATACCCACCTGGACCTTTCGGCTCGCGAGATCCGCGGCCGCCGCCGCAGCGGTGAGGTGTTTCCGGCCGAGTTCGCGGTGAGCCGGGCGCGGCTGCGGCGTCGGGCCATATTCGTGCTGTGTCTGCGCGACATCACCGACCGGCGCGAGGCGGAGCGCCAGCTGCGCGAGAGTGAGCTGCGCTATCGCATGCTGGTGGACCACGCCCCCGAGGCCATCCTGGTCTTCGACGTGGATGCGGGTCGGTACGTGGATGCCAATCCCAATGCCGAGCGCCTGTTCGGCATGGCTCGCGCACAACTGCTGCAATCGAATCCCAGCAACTTTTCCCCCCAGTTCCAGCCCGACGGGGAATTGTCGGCGGATCAAATCCGCACCAATACGGTCCGCGTCATGGCCGGGGAGATGCTGGTCTTCGAGTGGGTCGTGCTCAATGCGCAGGGCGCGCAGATGGATTGCGAGATGCGCCTGTCGCTGGTGCCCTCGGGCACCCAGCGCCTCATTCGGGTCAGCGTGACCGATATTTCCGATCGCAAACGCAGCGAGCGGCGCGCCGAGGCGGAGCGCGAAGTTCTCGACCGGCTCACCGCCGGCGCACCGGTGCCGGAAGTTCTGGAGGCGGTCACCCAGTTCGTCGAGTCCGTGGAGCCGGGGTCCTTGTGCTCGGTCAGCATCCTCGATGAGAGCGGGACCCGTTTCGCCTCGGTCGTGGCCCCGGGTGTGTCGGCGCCGTTCCGTGAGGTACTGCTGAGTGCCAAGGTCGGACTCGGGCACGGCTCCTGCGCGGCATCGGTGTACCTGTCGCGGCCGGTGCTGGTGGCGGACACATCCAAGGATCACTACTGGAATCAGAACCGCGCCGCCGTGCTGAAGTCGGGCTTGGCCGCGGCCTGGTCGACGCCGATCAAGAGCGGCGATGGCAAGACGCTCGGGGCCCTGGGCGTCTTCCAACACGATATTGGCTTGCCCGATGAGGCGCAGGCGGACTCGATCGCACACGCCTCGAAGCTCGCGGGTATCGCCATCGAACGCTTGCTGGCTGAAACCCGCCGCAAGCAGGCCGAGCAGGCGGTGATCGCGGAAAAGGAACGCGCGCAGGTGACGCTGCAGTCGATCGGTGACGGCGTCATCAGTACCTGCGCACGCGGCCTGATCGAATATCTGAACCCGGTCGCCGAGAAGCTCACCGGCTGGTCCCTTGCGGAGGCGCGCGCACGGCCCCTGGGCGAAGTCCTGAATCTCATTGATGAGGCCACGCGCAAGCACGTGAGCCATTCGCTGGAGCGGCTGCAGGGCAATGCCGCCGCCGCGGCACAGGCCACCCACCCGGTGCTGCTGACCCGCGAGGGTCAGGAGGTGGCGGTGCAGGAGTCCTCCGCGCCGATTCGTGACCGCAATGGCGAGGTCATCGGCGCGGTGATCGTGGTGCATGACGTTACCGGCGAGCGTCGACTGAAACGGGCGTTGTCCTACCAGGCCACGCACGATGCCCTGACCGGACTCATCAACCGCCGCGAATTCGACGTGCGGCTGCGCGATGCGGTGATCCAGGCGCAAAGCGGCGAGCAATGTTACGCGTTACTGTACGTGGACCTGGACCAGTTCAAGGTCGTCAATGACACTTGCGGCCATCAGGCCGGTGATCGGCTGATGCGCGATGTCACCAGCTTGCTGCGCGCGCGCGTGCGCACCCAGGACACGATCGCGCGGCTCGGGGGCGATGAGTTCGGCATCCTGATTGAAGGCACCACGGTCGCGCAGGCCGGGCGCATTGCCGACACGATTCGTCAGGCCATCCACAATTACCGCTTCATCTGGGGCGGCAGCACGCTCAACGTGGGTGCCAGCATCGGTGTGGTGCAGATCAATCGCGACACGGACAGCGTCGCCGCGGTGTTGAGCGCCGCCGACATCGCCTGCTATGCCGCCAAGGAGGGCGGCCGCAACCGCGTGCAGGTCTACGACGGCGACGGTGCGGTGGGCCGTCATCGCGAGCTGCACTGGGCGGCACGCCTGACCCGCGCGGTGGAGGAGAATCGTCTCGAACTGCTCTACCAGCCCATCGTGCCCATCTCCAACGCCGGACCGATGGCGTTCTATGAGCTCACGGTGCAGCTGCGGGACGATGATGGACGCCTGGTACCGGCCGGGGAATTCATTCCGGCGGCCGAACGCTACAATGTCATGCCGGCCATTGATCGGTGGGTAATCCTGCGGGCACTGGAGCGGCTCCGCAACGCCCCCATGGGGCCGGCGGCCTCCCCGGTGCTGGCGGTGAACCTGTCGGGAAATTCGCTCAGCGACCAGTCGTTCCTGGAGTTCGTCGTGGAGCACGCCGGTGCCCCGGATGTCGCGCGACGGCTGTGTTTTGAAATCACCGAAACGGCGGCCGTGACCAACTGGTCCAATGCGCTGTACTTCATGAAGGAACTGCAGCAGCGCGGTTGCCGCTTCGCGCTCGATGACTTTGGTAGCGGCCTGTCCTCGTTCATGTACCTGCGCACCCTGCCCGTGGACTTCCTCAAGATCGACGGGCAGTTCGTCGCGCAGGTCGCCTCCAATCCCGTGGATCGCAACATCGTGGAGGCGATCTGCAAGATCGGACGCTCACTGGGCATCAGCACGGTGGCCGAATGCGTCGAATCCGAGACGGTGCTGGCCGAACTGAAGCGCATCGGTGTTGATTTCGTGCAGGGCTACTACCTGGCCCGACCGCGCCCCATCGCGCAGCTGCTGCAGGGGGCCTGAATTTGCTCACCCGGCGTCGGTCGCACACACAAACAAGTGCGCCGGTGGAATGTTGCGCTTCTCAATGCTGCGTGACACCTCGCGGAAGGTGCGTTGCAGGACCGGCAAAACACGGCTGGTGAACTGGTACACCAGGAACTGTCCGCCCGGTGCCAGTGCCACGCGGGTCTTGGCGACGATGTCGGCCCGCAGCGCCTCGGGCATGCTGCCCAGCGGAATGCCCGAAACGACATACTGGGCCAGCGGCAGGTTCAGGCGCTTGAGGATACTGCCCACATCGGCCGCCGACTCGTTGGTCACATGCAGCCTTGGGTCATTGAATGACGTATTCAGAAACTTCACGAAGGCAGGATTGGTCTCGATGGCGACCAGGTGTGCATCCGGGCGCATGCGGCTGAGGATTTCGGTGGTGATCGTGCCCACCCCGGGCCCGTATTCGACAATCACCGCGGCCCGCTCCCACTCGATGGGCCGCAGCACCTCGTCGACGAGGTACGGGGAACTGGGCCAGATGGACCCCAGCATGAACGGGTGCCGAAAAAAGTTCAGGGCAAACAGCAGGCGCTGGGTCAGGGGCGAGCGGGTTGTCACCGGCATGTCGGATCCTTAGGCTCAGATCGGAGGGAACAACGTGGCAGATATTACGTGATTCAATGGGCGCTATCATTCGGGCACATGGACTACTACGTTTGGAAGCAACTGCTCAAGAACCTGGTGCTGCCGCCCAGCGGACCGCTGCTGCTTGCCGGTCTTGGTCTGGCGCTGCTGGCGTACCGCAGGGCGCGGCTGGGCGGGGCGGTGCTGTGCGCGCTGAGTGTGCTCGCCCTGTGGGTGCTGGCCACCCCCATCGTCGCGGACTCCCTGGTGCACTGGGCGCAGCGCTACCCGGCACTCGACCCCGCAAGGATCGCCGATGCGCAGGCCATCGTCATCCTGGGCGGGGGTGTGCGGGTCTCGGCGCCCGAATATGGGACCTCCGCACCCGGTGCGACCAGTCTGGAGCGGTTGGTGTATGGGGCAAGGCTGGCCCGTCTGACGCATCTTCCGGTGCTGATTTCCGGCAGCCGCTTTGAGGCCGCTTCGATGCGTGACTTCCTGCACCAGGATCTTGGGGTCAATGCCGAATGGGTGGAAAACCACTCCCGGGACACCCACGAGAACGCCCAATTTTCCGCCGCCATCCTCGCCCAGGCGGGGGTGCAGAAAGTGCTTCTGGTGACCTCCGCCGCCCACATGGCCCGCGCGGTGGTGGAATTCAACGAGGCGGGCATCGACACCGTGCCGGCACCGGCGGCCATCGGCACGCACAGTGAGACCGGTATCCTCGCCTATGTGCCGAACGCCGATGCCCTGATGCGCTCGCAGCGCGCCTTGTACGAGGGGCTCGGCCGGCTGGTTCAGGTTGTACAATTGCGTTTCCGCTCAGGTGCTGGCCTGATCGAGACCCGCCCAGCGGGCGCTGCGGGCGAATAGCTCATCCTGCAGGGCGGGGTCACGCGCCGCCGCCGCCGCAGGTTGCACCTGCTGGTACTCATCGAGGTACTCGCCACGCAGCGCGCCGGCTTGGGGGTCCAAGGCCAGATACAGCGTCGTGCGTGCCCCGCGTTCCGCGCTCAGAATCACGCCTCTGAACAGTGGCCGGATGAGGTTCAGCCAGCCGGGCAGCAGGTTCGTGGCGACGACTCCCGGATGCAGGCAATTGACCGCAATGCCGCTGCCGGCCAACTGCCGGGCCAGCGCGAAGGTATCCAGCACATTCGCCAGCTTCGAGCGCGAATACGCCGCAGCACTGCTGTAGCGGGCGCGGGGGTTGTCCACCGTGTCCAGGTCCATGCGGCCGCGGTAGTGCACCTTTGATGCAACATAAATGACGCGGGCCGTGGCGGTCAGCGCGGGCAGCAGCAGCCGCGTCAGCAGGAACGGCCCGAGGTGGTTGGTCGCAAAGGTCAGCTCATGACCGTCCACGGAAAAGCGCCGTCGGGTGCTCACGATGCCGGCATTGTTGATCAGTCGATCGAGGCGCCCGTGACGGGTCAGCACCGCGCGCGCCGCCGCGCGCACGCTGGACAGGTCGGCCAGGTCGCAGCGCACCACCTGTACGTGGCTGCCGGGTGCGCGCTGCATGATCTCCCGCGCCAGTACCGTCGCGGCGCCGACATCGCGACACAGCATCGCCAGATCATATCCGCCTCGCGCCAGCGCGTGGCTGGTCACGGTGCCGATGCCATGCGTCGTGCCGGTGATGACGGCAAGTGGCCGGTTACTCATCGTGGCTCACTGTGCCGCTCATCCGCGAGTTTGAACAGCGCTTCTCCCATGCGCACCGTCGACCCCGCGACCCGCTCCTCGGCCAGGACGAGCCCGGGTGGGGCAAAGACAATGATGGTTGAGCCATGCTGGAACCAGCCCATTTCCTCGCCGCGCTTCAGCTTCGCGGTACAGGGAATGGGGTTGGGGCCGCGATACCGTAAGTGCAGCAGCACATTCAGAAAGTTCAAACGGATGCTGGCCACGAGAATGGCCGCGATCGGGACCAGCGTGACAACGTGGCCCGAGGGCTCAAGCTTAAGTCGGATGACCGCGCGCTCGTTCTTGCAGAACAGCCGCTCGATGCGCTGCAGGGCAATCGGATTGACGTTCCAGGTGTCGCCGGAAATGTAGGTGACCTGTTCGACCTGACAATCGTGCGGCGCGTGGAAGCGGTGATACATGCCCGCGGTCAGGCGCAGGGTCACGTAAGTTCCGTGCTGATATTGGCGCACCAGGTCCCGATCGGCCAGCAGATCCATGAGCGTGTAGGCAAACCCCTTGGCCTGCAGGCACTCACCGATGGCCACCCTGCCCGAGGCGCCGACTATGCCATCGCTGGGGCTGACCACAGTGGCCGCATCCGGGTCGATGGGCCGCGCGTCCGCCTTGAGCTCGCGGGTGAAGCATTCATGCAGACTGCGGAAGCCGGTGGCGCGCGCATCGCACAGATCCACGTCGCAGAACAGGCGCCACAGTGCGATGGCCGGGACGGCGAGGAGGGGATGCTCGATTTTGCTCAGCCAGCCCACGAACAGGGTCAGCCAGCGGCGTGGAATGCGGTTGGTCAGCAGGAAATTGAGGTCCTCGTGCTGCACCAGGCGGCTGATGGCGGCCCGGACCGTCATCGGAATGTCATTCCCATGCAATATTTTCCCGGGCATGAATACGTACCTGCTGATGATTCCCGCGGCACTGCTGCTGCCGTGGCTGCTGTACCAGGCACGGCTACGCCTTGCCTTGTCGGCTGCCAAGCACCGCTCGCTTGCCGGCCATGCCCGCTGGTCGCGCCGGATCGCGCGCCTGCTGCCGTTCTACGAATACTCGCTGACACGCTTCTTTGCGGCCGACGCGCCACCGGAAGCTGTGGCCAGCCGGCGCCGCGTCGGTTTCAACCAACTTTGCGAATTGTTCGCCGCGCGTTTTCCCCGATCTGCCGGACTGACGGCGGAGGTGGCGAAGTCGGTGTCCGACATGCAGTTCACGGCGCGCTATCGGGTGCCCTTCCAGTTCAGCCGCATCGTGCGCGAGCACCTCAAGGGCGGCTCGTTTGTGCAGGCCGCCTCGGGTGTGCAGCTGACCGACCTCGACGGCAACCAGTTCTATGACCTGGCCGGCTCCTACGGCGTCAATGTATTCGGCTACGATTTCTACAAGCAGTGCCTGGCGCGGGGCGCCGAGCTGGTGCGCGACCTGGGTCCGGTGCTCGGCACCTATCACCCGGTCATGGCCTACAACGTGCGCCGGCTGCGCGAAATCTCCGGCTTCGACGAGGTGTCCTTCCACATGTCCGGCACGGAGGCCGTCATGCAGGCGGTGCGGCTGGCTCGCTATCACACCCGTCGACGGCATCTGGTGCGCTTTTGCGGGGCTTATCATGGCTGGTGGGGTGATGTGCAACCGGGCGTTGGCAATCCAGCCACCGCCCACGATACCTACACGCTGCGGGATATGAGCGAGCAGACCTTGAAGGTTCTGCGCATGCGCCGTGACATCGCCTGTGTGCTGGTGAATCCGCTGCAGGCTCTGCATCCGAACGCCAACGCGCCCAGTGATGGCGCGCTGGTGGACAGTGGGCGGCGCGCAGGTTTCGATCGTGCCGCCTACAGCACCTGGCTGCGGCAACTGCGTGCGGTGTGCACGTTGCGCGGGGTTGTGCTGATCTTCGATGAAGTGTTCGTGGGCTTCAGGTTGGCGCCGGGCGGCGCGCAGGAGTATTTCGGCGTGCGCGCGGACATGGTCACCTACGGCAAGACCCTCGGCGGCGGATTGCCGGTCGGAGTGGTATGCGGACGTGCCGACCTGATGCGTCGCTATCGTGAGCAGCGTCCGGGTGATGTCTGTCTCGCCCGCGGCACCTTCAACTCCCATCCCTACGTCATGGGGGCAATGCATGAGTTCCTGGAGCGTTTGGCCAGCGCGCCCGTGCAGCTCATGTACCGCGACCTCGATGCGGTGTGGAGCGGTCGCGCCGTCGGACTCAATGAGCGCCTCGCGGCTGAGAACCTGCCGGTACGGGTGGCCAATCTGTCCTCGATCTGGACGGTCACCTACACCCGCCCTTCGCAGTACAACTGGATGTTCCAGTTCTATCTGCGCGCGCACGGGCTCGCGCTGAGCTGGGTGGGTACCGGCCGCTTCATCTTCAGCCACAATTACACCGATGAGGATTTTGCCGCCGTCGCGGAGCGATTGATCGCGGCGGCGCGTGACATGGACCGCGACGGTTGGTGGTGGTCCGATCCGACCCTCACCAATTGCGCGATCCGCCGCCGCCTGCTGCGCGAAGTGCTTCAGGCCTGGTGCAGCGGCTCCTCGGCCGCCGCGCCCCCGGTCACATCATCCATCGGGTCGATCAGCTCCCCGCGCAGCAGCGCCAGCGGGGCGCGGTAGTACAGCAGCACATCGTGGAACGGGTCGGTCATGATCTTCGTGATCCACACCAAACCCGTCTGCACGTCGCGGATGAAGAACAGCTGTACGGTGCGGAACAACAAGCCGCCAAGGCCCACGGTCAGCCACAGGACGCCGACGTTGCTGATGAACCCGGCGGTGGTCGTCGGCGCCTGGAACAGGCCGAACAGCGTGGGGCTGAACCACAGCACGGCGGGAGCCAGTGCCCAGATGCCGAGCAACACGACCTTGCGCCGCAGGTTGTAGCCGACCTTGATGCCTTCCTTGTGCTCGTGGGTGGCGTGGTTGACGCTGTCATAACCCTTTGGCTCGAAGAAGAAGTGACCCGACTGGCGGCTTACCATGGCCACCAGCCAGCCCAGCATGGCCGCGAGGGTCGGGCTCCTCCACACGACGGCGTAGGAGGCCAGGAAGCTCAGTGCGCTGAGCAGGTGCAGCGATTGGTTGATGCGGCTGTGGTGATAATAACGATGATCGTCCCAGCGCTGGGTTTGCAGCGCCTGCCAAAAACTTTGCATTCCAGTACCTCTTCGTTCCTAAACAGTGTTTCGGACACCGGCATGAAGCAGATATCTCAAAATTTTTACGGGAACATGACATTGCGCAATTTGGCGATCAGTCATCGAATCGTCACGATTCCGGGCAATCATGCCCGGCGCATGAAGATCCTCATTGTCACGGATGCGTGGCGACCTCAGACCAACGGGGTGGTGAGTACCCTGTCCCACACGCTCGACTGCCTGCGTGACTTCGGGCATGCCGTGCAGCTGATCACACCCGTGGGATTTCGCACCGTGGCGTGTCCGAGCTATCCGGAAATTCGCCTGGCGGTGTTTCCGGGTCGC
Organism: Steroidobacteraceae bacterium; assembly: GCA_036521075.1. Taxonomy (GTDB): domain Bacteria; phylum Pseudomonadota; class Gammaproteobacteria; order Steroidobacterales; family Steroidobacteraceae; genus DAIDKA01. The sequence continues at coordinate 19,300 of DATDIL010000128.1, forward strand.
AAGGTCGCGCGCGCCATCGAGGCGTTTGCGCCCGACGCCGTGCATATCGCCACCGAAGGTTCGTTGGGGATGGCGGCGCGTCGTTACTGCCTGCGCCGCGGCCTGTACTTCACCACTTCCTATCACACGCAGTTTCCTCAATACCTGCGCTCACGACTGCCGATTCCGCTGCGCCTGACCTATCGTTGGCTGCGCCACTTTCACGGCGCGGCGCGCGTGTGCATGGTCAGTACCACAACGCTGCAAAGTGAGCTTGAGCGGTGGGGCTTTCGCAATGTCGCGCGCTGGCAGCGCGGCGTGGATACCCGGCTGTTCCGGCCGCAATCCAAGCAGTTCCTGGATCTGCCCCGTCCGATTGCGGTGTATGTCGGGCGCGTGGCGATCGAGAAGAACATCGATGCGTTTCTGAAAATGGCCTGGCCCGGTTCCAAGCTGGTGGTGGGCGATGGTCCCGAGCGGGTGCGCCTGCAGGCGAGCTACCCGGATGCCGTTTTCACGGGCTATCGCTTTGGCGAGGATCTCGCGTCGCACCTGGCGGCCGGCGATGTTTTCGTGTTCCCCAGCCGCACCGACACATTCGGGCTCGTCAATCTCGAGGCCATGGCCTGTGGGCTGCCGGTGGCGGCCTATCCGGTCACCGGACCGATTGATGTCATCGAGGATGGCGTCACGGGCGCGCTGGAGGAGAATCTGGCTCGGGCCGCGCACCGTGCGTTGCGGCTGGATCCTGCCGCCTGCCGTGCACGGGCACTGCGCTCGAGCTGGGAGCGCTGTACGCGTGAGTTCGAGAGCAACCTCACCTCGCTGCGCACGGGCACGCCCTTGCTGGCGACCCCCAGCACAAGCTTGCAGGGCTCGCCGCAGCATCCGCATCGGGGCTTTGAGGCGGTCACCTGCATGTTCGATGGCCGCATGCACAGCTTCCGGACGATAATGGGCCCATGACGCTATCCCCGTTTCATCTCGCCATCGCGGTGCACGACCTGGCTGCGGCGCGCGCCTTCTACGGGGGTCTGTTCGGTTGCCCGGAGGGGCGCAGCAGCGCCGAGTGGGTGGACTTCGACCTGTTCGGCCATCAGTTGGTGGCGCATCTGGACCGCTCTCGGCAGGCGCATGTCCAGGCCATGAATGCGGTGGATGGTCATGATGTTCCGGTCCCGCACTTCGGTGTCGTACTGCCGTGGCAGGCATGGCACCGGCTGGCCGAGCGCCTCAGCGCGGCGGGACAGCAGTTTGTCATCGCCCCGGGCATCCGCTTCCAGGGTCAGGTGGGGGAGCAGGCGACATTTTTTCTCTTTGATCCATCCGGGAATGCCCTGGAGTTCAAGGCTTTCCAGGACCCCGGCCAGCTTTTCGCCCATTGAAATTGCGCGACGCAGGGTCAACGATGTAAGTTGAAGGTCCCCCGTCGTTTCGTTTAGGGAGATTCATACCCAATGGGCAGCGCAAAAAAGACCGATCTGCAGCAACGCCGCAAGGCCCCGCTGATCACCCCCAGCGACCTGGGCGCGGCCGCCTCCAAGAGCATCGAAGGCGGAATGAACGCGATTCTGGCCGACGTGTTCGCGCTGTACATGAAGACCAAGAATTTCCACTGGCATATGAGCGGACCGCATTTCCGCGACTACCACCTGCTGCTGGATGAGCAGGCCGATCAGATCTATGCCATGACCGATCCGATTGCCGAGCGCATCCGCAAGGTAGGCGGTATGACCTTGCGTTCGATCGGACACATCGCCCGTCTGCAACGAATCAAGGATAACGATGCGGACTATGTCGATGCACGTGACATGCTGGCGGAGCTGCGCGAGGACAATCAGTCCCTGACGGCGCGCCTGCGCGAAGTCCACGAAGTGGTCGATGAACTCAACGACATCGCCACCGCCAGTCTGCTCGAGAACTGGATTGACGAGACTGAACGACGCGCCTGGTTCCTGTTCGAGGCCAGCCGCAACTGAGACCGACACTGAAGGCTGCCGGCCGCCGCGGCCGGTCAGCTCTTCGGCTTGATGAACTTCAGCGTGAAGCGGTCAGATTCCCCGATCGCCGCATAGCGGGCATGATCCTTGTCGCCTTCCGCATAGGTGGGCGGCAGGCTCCAGACATTCTTCGGATAGTCCTTGGTGTCCTTCGGATTGCGATTGACATTGGTCTGCCCGACCAGGCGAAAGCCGGCCGCCTGGATCAGCTCGATGGCGTATTGTTCGCCGACGTATCCCACGGCGGGGGTCTTGGGGATGAAATCCGGATCGTTGTTGCGGTGTTCCACGACGCCCAGAATGCCGCCGGGTTTCAGGGCGCGAAATGCGGCTGCCAGTACGTCCTTCTCGATACCGGCCCCGACCCAGTTGTGGATATTGCGAAAGGTCACGACCATGTCGGCCGTGCCATCCGGCGCAATCTGCATCTTGTGGGGCGCCAGTACCGTGACCTGGACCTTGCCGTACACATCCGGATGGGCAGCCAGCATCGCGGCGGTGGAATCCGGATCCATCGCCGCGGCGTACAGGGTGCCGCGGTCGTGCAGATAGGGAGCGAGGATCGCGGTATACCAGCCGCCGAAGGGCCATAACTCCACGACGGTCATGGTCGGCTTGATCCCGAAGAAGGTCAGTGTCTGCAGCGGGTGACGGTAGGGGTCGCGCGCCTTGTCGGCCGCGGGGCGAGCAGCACTGTTCACCGCGGTTGCGAGGCGGGGGTCGACGCTCTGCGCCGCGACCGCAGCCGTGCTGGCCAGTGTCAGTCCCGCGATCAACAGCAGGGCGGCAAATCTCATGCAGGCAGCGCTCCGTACGGCCCGTTCGGCGCGCCAGTATACTTCGGTGCACCATGAGCATCCCCTTTTCGGTACTCGACCTGTCGCCCATCGTGGCCGGTGGCACGGCCGCCGATGCGCTGCGCAATACGCTGGATCTTGCGCGCCACGTGGAGGCACTGGAGTACCGGCGTTTCTGGCTTGCCGAGCATCACAACATGAGCGGCATCGCGAGTGCCGCGACCGTCGTGGTGATCGGTCATGTCGCGGCCGGTACGCGGCGGATGCGCGTCGGCTCGGGCGGCATCATGCTGCCGAATCACGCGCCGCTGGTCGTCGCCGAGCAGTTTGGTACGTTGGCGACGCTGTTTCCCGATCGCATAGATCTCGGGCTGGGTCGGGCGCCGGGGACGGACATGAGCACCGCGCGCGCCCTGCGGCGCGATCTGGCGACGAGCGCGGAACAGTTTCCCCAGGATGTTATGGAGCTGCAGGGGTACTTCGCCCCGACCGTGCCCGGACAGACGGTGCGCGCCATTCCCGGCGAGGGCCTGAATGTGCCGCTGTGGATTCTTGGCTCGAGCCTGTTCGGCGCACAGCTGGCCGCGGCGCTCGGGTTGCCGTTCGCATTCGCCTCGCACTTTGCGCCCGATGCCTTGCTGAGCGCACTGCAGATCTATCGCACGCGTTTCAAACCCTCCCGCCAGCTGCAGCGTCCACACGCAATGGTGGCGGCGAACATCGTCGCTGCAGACTCGGATGAGGAAGCGCGCTACCTGTTCAGCTCGCTGCAGCAGGCGTTTTTGCGCTTGCGTCGCGGCGAGCCGGGACCGTTGCCGGCGCCGGTTGCATCCATCGAGGCAATAACCACCGAAGCTGAGCGCGCCGGACTTGCCCGGGCGCTCGAGTGTTCGTTCGTGGGCAGCGCCGCGACGGTAGCGCAGGGTCTGCGCCCTTTTCTGGCCAGAACGGGCGCCGACGAACTCATCATCAGCGGCCATATTCACGACCATCAGGCACGGCTGCGCTCATTTGCGCTGGCCGCGCAGGTGCGCGATGCCCTTTAGCGTAGCCCTCAGGCAGGTTTGGCGGGCGCCTGGTCGCCGGCCACCGAGTACAGGATCTGCGAATTGCGCGTCTTCTGAAAATCCTCCAGCGACTGTCCGCGCATGGCGGCGTAAATGTGCAGATTGGTGGTCCCGATGACGGCGCCGAGCTTCTCCAGCAGGAAGAAGATCACCCCGTAGTGGATGAGCGCGCGCCAGTCACGCGTGCGCAGCATGTCGCGCTCTTCGGTGGTGAGGTCGGCCTCCTCGAACAGCGCTTCAGGTTCCGTCAGAAAGCGTGCGCGCACCTGCGGCTGAATCAGTTCGTGCAGAAAGTGATTCAGCCGGTACGCCTTGACGCTGCGATCCAGTGTGAACGGATAGGTGCCCGGGATCTCATTCATCCCCGCCCATTCGTGGCCGATGCGCCGGCGATACGCCTCCACGTCTTCGCCGGTGCCCTCATCCGACTCGTTCTCGAAAATCACCGTGCAGATCGGCGTCATCGAGGGCAGGTAGTAGGCCTGGTGCAGCTTTCTAACTTTCTTGTTCAAGGCGCCCCGCATGACCAGCCACATGATGACCTCGGAACCTTCGCAGCCCCCAAGCCGGGCGTAGTCCGCAATGGAGATCTCGGTGAGCTTGTGCGGATCCTTCTCGATCAGATCCAGGAATTCCATGTCCCAGGGCGTATTGTTGAAGCCAGCACGCTCACCGTGGATCTGGTGCGACAGCCCACCCGTGCCGACGATCGCAACCTTCAGGTCCTTCGGATAGCTTTCGATGGCCTTGCGCAGCGAATGGCCGAGCTTGAAGCAACGCTTCGCGGAGGGAATCGGGAACTGCAGTACGCCCACCTGCAAGGGCACGATGGCGCCCGGCCAGCGATTGTTTTCGCGCGGCCACAGCAGCGACAGGGGCGAGAAACAGCCATGGTCGAGGCCCTTCGCCTGGAAGTAACCCAGATCGAACTCATCGGCCACCAGGCCCATCGCGATATGACGGGCCAGATCCGGATCGCCATCGATAGCCGGGAGCTTGCGCGGACCCCCGCCTTCATCGGCGGGCCAGTAGCGATCGCCGACCCCTAAGGCGAACTGCGAGTAGTGATCAAAGAAGAAGGAGGTGATGTGATCGTTGTAGATCACGAACAGCACATCGGGGTTCTTTTTCGCCAGCCACTCCTGTACCGGCCGATAGCCTGCGAAGATCGGCGCCCACACCGGGTCATTGTGCTTGTTGGCGTCGAGCGCGAAGCCGATGGTCGGGGTATGCGAGGTGGCGATGCCGCCCACAATTGTAGCCATTTACAGGAATCCTCTGAAGATATTGCGCACGCGCCACGGGTACGGGGCGCGTTGGTAAACTGGGATCGGTAAGCATAACATTGCCTGGATCCAGGCAACCAATTGAACAGGCTTGAAATTGTGACAGACACGCAGCTTGCCCGAGCCACCGTAAGTATCCGAGAAATGATCCTGCGCGGCCGCCTGCACGGTGGCCAGCGCGTGGCCGAGGCCATGCTGGCCGAAGCGCTGGGGATGTCACGTACGCCCATCAGGCAGGCATTGCCGCTGCTGGCCCGCGAAGGGCTGCTGGTCGAGTCCGGCACGCGCGGGTATGTGGTGCGCACCTTTACCCGCTCGGACATTCTCGATGCCATTGACGTGCGGGGGCTGCTGGAGGGTTTCGCGGCACGCCGCATTGCCGAGCGGGGGGCGACGCCCGCGTTTCTTGCGCAGCTGCGTGAGTGCCTGCACGAAGGGGACCGGATATTTGCCAAGGGCCACCTGGTCGAATCCGACGAGGCCGCCTATGGCGGCATGAATGGGCGCATTCATGCCCTGATCATTGCAGCCGCGGACAGCCCCGTGACGGCTGATGCCATCGAGCGTATCGCCAGCATCCCGTTTGCCGCCGCCGCCGCCATCGCCTTTGACGCCTCCGATCTGGATTCGATGTTCGACGCGCTGTGGATTGCGCACCAGCAGCACCACGCCATTTTCGATGCACTGGGAACCGGGCAGGCGACGCGCGTGGAATTTCTGATGCGCGAGCACGTGAATACCGTGAAGACCAGCATCAACATGCTCGAAGCCGGGGAGGTCACGATCGCCCGTTCGGCCGTCCTGCCCGTCCTGCCCGTCCTCAAGGCAGCAAGGTAATCGCCATGGCGACGGCCACTGCGCTGCCGGGCGGGATGATAAGGCCACCGGGCTTGTCCTGCAGCTCGCCGCTGAATCCTTCCGGGTCGGTCACGCCCTGCCACGGCTCAATGCAGATGAAGTTCGCACCCGGCTTGGTCCACACCCCCAGATACGGGACGCCCGGAAAACTGATCGCGATACGGGGCCCTACATCGCTGCCGTAGGTGACGGTGCGGCTGACGATCTGGTCGAAAATCAGTGCATCGGCGCTGAAGAGGGCGTCGCGCAGCGGCAGCCTGCGGTTGTGCACGGGAGTCACCCGGCGCTGCGGCGTCAGCAGGCCGTTGGCGTCCAGGACGCGGATGGGTGCGGGTTCAGCGGCTTCGAACTCGATGAAATGCGCGGCGCGCTCGCGCCCGTAGGGCAGCGGCCAGGCGAAGGCCGGGTGATAGCCCAGACTGGCCGGCAAGTCCTGGTCGCCGCGATTGTGTATCCAGCTGGTGACCGACAAAGTCGAGTCCTGGACCGCAAAGTTCACCTCCAGTGCAAACTGAAACGGGTACACCGCGAGTGTTTGCGCATCGGCGCTCAGTCGGAAGGTCGCGCGGGCGGCATGGGCCGCGGCCACCTCGAAGCGCCGCACGCGCGCGAAGCCATGACGCGGCAGGCGAAAGGTGCGTCCGCCGCTTCGGTACTGGCCACCGACGAGCATGCCGACAATGGGGAAGAGGAGGGGTGCGCGGCCGGCCCACACCGCAGGATCACCCTGCCACTGCAACTGTCGCCCGTCGGCATCGCGCAGGTCGGAGAGCTGGGCACCCAGCGGGTTGATGGTGGCAGACAGGCCCGCGCAGCGAATGGTGATCCAGTCGGACTGGTCCTCTGCCATGCGTTAACCTTTAAGCGGTGCGATAACTGCTGCGCTTGATTTTGCGATGGGCAATCTCGCGTGGGTAGATGCCGCAGGTGAGCACGCCGCGCTCGTAGGCGCTGCGCTCGGGCGGAATCGGCGTTTCGACGGGCGGCGTGGAGGCCATGATCGCGTCAAAGCGCTCCTTCATGCCCGGAGCGAACTCCGGATGGCTGAGGATGAACAGGTCGTTGTTGACGATGCCGTTCATGACGCGTTCACCGGCTTCAAGCGGGCTCATGGAAATGGCCGCCATGCGGGCCAGCATTTCCTTGGAAATGCCCGGGGGCGGCTTGCGGAACGGATTGGGCTCATCCATCCCCACGTAATTGTCGGTGTTGACGCCGCCGGGACAGAACACACCGGTGCCGATGTTGGTCGATTCAAGTTCCACGCGCAGCGCCTCCATCAGGCCGACTGCGGCAATCTTGGTTGACGTATAGACGCCGGCATTGACCCCCGGCAACAGGCCGCCCATGGAGGCCGTGGTGACGAAATGACCCCCTTCGCCGTGCTCGAGCATGTGCGGCAGGCAGGCCGCGACGCTGTTGTAGATTGCCGTAAAATTCACGGCCACCGCATTGTCCCATTCCTCAAATTTCGCCTGGCTGGCCTGGCGCAGTGTCTTGATCCCGGCGTTGTTGACCACCAGGTGCAGCTTGCCGTACTTGCCCTTGACGGCTTCGACCATGGCCTTCCAGCCATCGCGGTCGGTCACGTCATGCCGGAAGGCCATGACCCCGGCGTTGCCCGGTTTGAACAATGGCAGGGCCGCCTTGAGGCGCTCTTCATTGCGATAGCCGATCACGACCTTCATGCCGGCGTTGGAGGCGGCACGCGCAATGCCCAAGCCGATGCCATCGGACGCGGCGCTGATATAGGCGACCTTGCCTTTCAGGTCCTTGAGCGGTGGCGGCTGCGAGAAGGCAGGCTCCGGCGGCCGTGGCGGACGAGCGGTGGGGGCAGCCGGGACGGCCGGCGCCGAACTTTGCGCCGCCGCGTATTGTCCCAGGCCGAGACCCGCGAGCAGGGTGCCGGTGCCAATGCCCAGGGTGTTGCCCAGAAAGTCGCGGCGGGAGGAATCGCGGGTATTCATAAGAGTACGTCCGTGGATGTCTTTTCAGGTGTCGAGCGTCACGCTGCGGAAGGATTTGCGTTTTTCCTGCCGGTGCGCAATTTCGCGCCGGTAGATTCCGCAGGTCAGGACGCGGGTTTCACCGCGAACTCGTTCCGGATTTACCGGGGCCTCGCCTTGCGGCTCGGAGTCCAGCATGGCATCGAAGCGCTGCTGGGTGCCCGGCATGTATTCGGGATGCGTGATGATGAACAGGTCATTGTGAATGACGCCGTTCAGGACCCGCTCGCCGGCCTCGATCGGGTCCATGCCCGGCGGCGGTCCATTGAACCGCCGCGGCGGCGGTAGCGGGGCAGACCCCGGCGGCCGGGCCGCGGCGGCCTTTGCCCGGGCCGCGGCGAGCTGCGCCCGGTACGGGTTTTTCTCACCCGTATCCTGATAGTTGTCAGTATTCACACCTCCCGGACAGAACGCCGAGGTGCCAACGGTGGTGCCTTCCAGTTCGACCCGCAGGGCTTCCATCAGGCCGACGGCGGCGATCTTGGTCGCGGTGTAGACACCCAAGGGTCCGCCCGGCAGCAGACCACTCATGGAGGAGGTCACCACAAATTGCGAGCCCTCCCCATGCTGCAGCATGTGTGGCAGACACACCGCCACGCTGTCGTAGGTGGCGGTGTAGTTCACGGCCACCGCGTCATCCCAGTCCTTGGCCGACACGGTGCTGGCCCGCGCGCCGGTCTTGATGCCCGCATTGTTGACCACCAGGTGCAGGTTGCCGAAGTGGCTGTTGATGGTCTGAAGGACCTGCGCCCACCCGTCCCGGTCGGTCACGTCATGCTTGATGGGCAGCAGCCCCGCGTTGCCCGCCTTGAACAGCGGCAGCGCGGCCTTGAGGCGCTCCTCGTTGCGATAGCCGATGCACACTTTCATTCCGGCCGCGGAGGCGGCGCGGGCTATTCCTAGGCCGATGCCGTCGGAGGAGGCGGTGATATAGGCCACCTTGCCCTTCAGGTCGTGCAGTGGCGCGCGCTGAGAAAAGGCCGGCTCCGGCGGCGGTGGCGGGCGGACGAACCGTGCCGGCGCCGAACCTGAAGGGGCCGGGGCGCCCTGCGCGCGCACGTACTGACTGAGCCCGAGGCTGGCCAGGATCCCGGCGCCGTACACGCTCCCTTCCGCCAGAAAGCGCCGGCGCTCGGCCGCGAACCGGTCCAGGGTCTGCAGAATATCCGGGGGCGTCTGGGGGGAATCTTTCATAGATGTGCCTGCAATGGTGTTGGTTTTGCAACCGCTCGATTTTCTGCCGCGCAGTGTGCCTGATTGCCCGAAGGGCCGTCACCTACGAGGGGTTCAAATGGCTGTGGCGGCCTGTCATCACCTGCGGTTGACCGCTGCCCGACGCTGTGTTGAGGTTCACCGACTACTTCGGGGGGAATTATGAGCCGAAACAGGAACAAGGGTCCGTTGGCCCCAGCGACGCTGACGGCGGACGGGCAGGCCCGTCGCGGATTTTTGGGCACCGCGGCACTGGCCACGGCCGCCACGGCCACCGCCGGCATCATCGCAACGGGCCGCGCGATCGCCACGGCGGGCCCGATAGCCGGCAACTGCCCGGTCGTGCCCACGCCCATGCGCGATGTGGCCGGCAAGGTTGCATTCATCACCGGTGGCGACAGTGGCATCGGGCTGGGGATCGCGCGCGCCTTCTGTGACGCCGGCATGAAGGTGGTGATCACCTACCGCACCCGCTCGCACCTGGATGAGGCGATGAAGTTGCTGCAGGGTGCTGCGGATCGCGTACATGCGATCAATCTGGATGTCACCGACCGGGCCGCCATGCAGAACGCCGCCGCCGAGACGGTTCAGGTATTTGGCAAGGTCCATGTGCTGGTGAACAACGCCGGCATCGCCGTCGTCGGCGGCCTGTCCCGTGCCAGCTATGAGGACTGGGATTGGGCAATGAGCGTCAATGCGGGCGGTGTCTTCAACGGTGTGCGCTGCTTTCTGCCGCGAATTCAGGCACAGGGCGAAGGAGGGCAGATCGTGTCCGTGTCCTCGTTGGCGGGACTCCTCGGTCACGCGCCAGCCGGGGTCTATACGGCATCCAAATTTGCCGTGGTCGGCATGATGGAGGCTCTGCGCGCGGAATTGGCAGATACGAATATCGGCGTTACCGTGTTCTGCCCTGGCATCGTCAATACCAATATCGGCAGCTCGGCACGCAACCGCCCGGGCGGTGCTGCGGCGGCGCCCAAGGTCGATCCGGGATTCAAACTCGACCCGGCGATGATGGCGCAGATGCAGCAGGCGATGAGCGAGTCGCACGGGGTACCGCCCGGCATGGATCCGCTGGATGCGGGACGGCGCGTACTGCGCGCGGTGCGCGATAACGATCTGTATGTGCTCACGACTCCCGAATTCGAACCGGAGTTCGCCGCGCGCGGCGCGGCCATCGTGGCCTCTTTGCCGACCGATGTCAGCGTATCCAAAGCGCGCGAAATGATGGGCCGGATGATTCTCGGGAAAACACCCTATGCCGCGGAGCGGGACCGGCGCCGGTGCGAACGGGCCCGCTCCGGCAAAGTGTGAGCACGGCTATGCGCGAGCGGCGCGCGCCGCTCGCGTGCCCGCCTCATCCACGACCAGCCCCTCCGGATCGCATTCCGGATCGCCCGTGACAATGACGCCATAGTCGCGCCGGGCCCCGGCAATGGAGAGGTACCCATCACGGACGTCTTCGAGCACCTTGGCCGCGGACCGCAGCAACGGGTCCCCCCAGCCGCCCCCCGAATTGGTCAGGTGGCGCAGGGTAGCGTACGCATCGGTGTGCCAACGCTGCCGGCCGAAGTACACCCACGGGGCGTCCCGCCGCGGCGCCTGGGTCGAAGGATCCAGGCGGCCCGCGACGCCGGTTGCATCGCTGAAATCCCCGGCGGCGACACCGCGGAATTTCGCCGCAGCACTGCCACCGCTGTGGTCCCACAGCCATACCCCGCCGGTGCTGCCATCACGGCCCCCATTGACACCGATACCGGTGCTCTGCTTGAAACGCAGCGTGAACAGATGGTGATCGACGGGCTCCAGCCAGTAGGTGTCCTTGCAAACGGCGGCACCGCCGCGGTGGGTGCCTGGGCCGGGTGAGTCCATCACATAATCGCGCCGCATGAATACCACCGGAATCTCGGCCTCGTGCGCCTCGATGGGTGTGTCCATGCCGTTGACCTGGTAGAAGCTGCAGTAACTGTCGGCATCCCCCGCGTCGGTGGCGCCCCACGGCCCGTGCTGACCACCCGCGACGATCGATACCCAGGGCGACCCATCGGGCCGCCGGCCCACCGCGCTGTGCAGATTCGGTGCACTGATATCGCCGCCCACGGCGCGCGCGCCGAGGGGCACGGCGAGGGCTGCGAAAATGGCGATCAGCAGTGCATTGGTGGACTCGCCATAGGCGAACACCACCCCGTCCGGTGGCAGCGCGGACAGTATGGCGCCGTCCGGAATCAGGATGTCGATGGGACGGTAGCAGCCGGAGGTGAAGGGCCCCCCCGGGTCGAGCAGATACTTCAGCGCGATGCCGACGGTGGTTTTGGCATCCAGGTAGGTGCCGTTGATGGCACCACGCGCTTGCCGTGCGGTGCCCGACAGATCCACCTCGATACGCGAGCCATGCTTGCGGATCGTGCAGCGAATCGGATATTCCTCCCGATCATCCACCGCATCGCAATCCACCAGCGCCGCGCCTTGCCACTGGCCGTCGGGCAGGGTCGCGATGGCGGTGGCCATACGCTCGGCATCCGCATCGCACACGTAGCGCATGGCGCCGAGCACGGCGCGCTCGCCGTAGCGCGCGATGCTGTCCTGAAGCAGTGACTCGCCCAGTGTCAGACAGGCAATGATGGTCTGCATGTCCAGGCGCAGCAGTTCGCCGAAACGCGCGTTGTCGAAAATCAGGGTCCAGGTCTCGTTGACGGGCTTGCCGGCCAGCATGAGTGCCCGCGGCGAGAGCACCAGGCCGTTTTCATAGACGCTGAACTTGTGGGCCGAAAAGCCGCCCGCCACCGACCCGCCCATGTCCAGCTGGTGCGCCTTGAGGTTGACGAAGCCGCACAGCGTACCGGCGTGAAAGACCGGCCGGATGAACAGCATGTCATTGACGTGCGTGCCGGTGCGGTATGGATCGTTGGCGATGATGACATCACCCGCTCCTAGCCGATCGACGCCATATTCCTCGAGGGTGTTGCGGATCGACTCGGTCATGGTGCCGGTGAAGGCCAGCTGGGACTTGCTGACCACCGGCGTCGGGTAGCCGATCTGCGGCGGACCGGTGAGGGTCGCCGCAAAGTCGTAGAAGTCCTTCAGCACCGGTGAGAACGCGCAGGCCAGGAGCCGCTCGCTGACATGATCGAGCACGTAGCGGAAGCGGTTGCCAAGCACCGTGGCATCGAAGCGGCTGCAGCCATAAATTTCGGCAAAGGCGGCGCCGTCCAGATCGCGCAGAGCAGTGCTGCTCATGTAGCCTCCGTGATGACAATCTCGCCGACCGCGCCGATTTGTGCCATTTGGCCCGGCAGGACCAGGGTGGTGGCCAGGGGCTCAACGATGAGTGCAGGACCGATCAGGGTCGCCCCCGCGCCCAGTGCGGCACGCGGGTAAACCGCGGCGCAAATCTCCTGCGGCCCCAGATAGCGCAGCGTCCGCTGTGCAACGGGCGTCGGCGTGCCACGCGATGCCGGCAATGGCTGCCAGCTCAGCTTCTGGGTTGGCACAATCATCTGGACGCGCCAGGTCACGCCCTGGACGGGTATCTGCGGGAAGGACACACCATTGCGGCGCGCGTATTCGGCGTGGAACTCATCGATCAGGGCTGCCGGGCCGCGCGCTGCGAACGCGGCCGTGTCCACACCGACGAAAGGCGTCTCCCAGCTTTGCCCGGCCAGACGTGCGTCGAAGCTGCGGCGCACGCTGAATTCCTTGCTTCCCAGAGGCTCGCGCAGTTGCGCTTCGAGTGCGTCGAAAATGCTTGCGATCCGTGCACCGCTGTCCGGCGTCAGCATCTGGTATTGGCTGCGGCTGCTGGCATAGACGAAGTCCGTGGACAGCAATCCAATGGCCGAGAACAATCCCGGGTGCGGCGGCACGATGAGCCGTCGCGCCTTCACCAGTTCGAGCACGCCCGCCAGCAGCATCGGCCCGGCAGCACCAAAAGCCATCAGGCTGAAATCGCGGGTATCGACGCCGTGGCGCAGCGCACAGCGCGATACTTCCTCGGCGATGTTGTTGAGCGCGATCTTCCACGCGAAACGAATGCGTTCTGCGTGCGACATGCGGCAGTCCAACGTCCCGAACGCACGCCCCGCGGCGACCTCGTCGAGGCGGATCTGGCCGTCCGCGAAGGCGTTCGGATCCAGGATTCCCATCAGCAGGCAGGCATCGGTGACGGTCGGCAGGCTGCCCCCCCGCCCGTAGCAGGCAGGGCCCGGCGTCGCACCCGCACTGTGCGGACCCACGCGCAGGTCCCCCGACGGCGAGACCGAGACGATGCTGCCGCCGCCGGCGCCGACACTGGCGACTTCCGTGGACAGGGTATTGACCAGCAGGTCGTGCTCGATCTCGAAGCTGTCATTGATGAAGGGCGCGCCATTGACGATGACGGTCACGTCGGTCGAGGTGCCCCCGACATCACAACCGATGAGATTGCCATCACCCATGGCGGCGCCCAGTCCGCAGCACGCGGCCGCGCCGGCGGCCGGACCTGCGAACAGTATGCGATGCGGCGCCATCACCGCTTCACGCCAGGGAATCAGCGCCGCGGTGCAATCGGCGAAATTGAGCTCGCCTTGAAAACCGGTCACGCGCAGCTGTGAGTCGAGCACCTGCGCGTAGTCCGCATAGATGAGCTTCATCATCACATCGATGACGGTGGTGGAGGCGCGCGGATACTCCTTGGCGCGCGGGCCGACCTGGAAGGAGGCCGACACCGGAAACGTGGCGCCAAAGATCTCGGCGGTCAGCCCCAGCAGCCGCCGCTCGTGCGCGGGATTCACGAAGCTGTTGATCAGGCAGATCGCCAGCCCCTGGATCCCGCAGTGCTTGAGGATTTCAAGTTCGGCGCGTGCCTGTGCTTCATCCAATTCGATCAGCACGGCGCCACTGGCCAGAATGCGCTCGTGGATGCCGCGGCGCAGGTAGCGGCGCACCAGCGGCCGTGCCGCATCGCCGAAGGGTCGATGCCAGCGTGCGTCGGTCTGATTATCCATGGGTCGCATGCAGCGACCCGCATCCAGCATGTCGCGATGCCCCTGCGTGGTCAGAAATCCCACTTTTGGGAGCGCGCGGGTCAGTACCGCATTGAGGCCCTTGGTGCTGGCGTGATTGAATACCGTCGCGTCGTGCACGCCCAGGCGGCGCGCGCCCTCGATGACCGGCAGGTGGGTTGCGGCGGGATTGCTGGGGACCTTGGTGACATGGATGGCGCCATCGCGCACCGCGACCACATCGGTGAACGTGCCGCCCACATCAACGCTGAACAGGGTGCCCATGCTACGGCGCTCCCAGCGGCACGAATGCGCCGAGCAGCGGACCGGGTTCGCGTGATACGGAGTGCAGGCACTGGGTGCATTTGACGACCAGCCACCAGCCCCCTTCACTCATGACGCGATAGCCGGCGAGCGCCGCCGCGCCGCACTCGGGACAATTGCCGGGAACCGCGGTGCGCGGTGCCGTCACAGTGGCGGTGGTCGGGCGCGGAAAGTTGTGCATGTTTACCGGTTGGACGTTCGTGCCTGCACGGGAAGCAGTACCACACTGATTGCCCAGCCGACCAGGATGATGGCAAAAAGTGCGAGCCATTGATTGAGTCCCAGCGCTGCGATCCACAGGGGGGAGGTGACGAAGGTCGTCAGTGCGCCGGTCTGACTGAGCAGGCCGGCGGTGGAGGCACGATGTTCGGGCCCGGCAACCCTCGGCAGCAGCGACGCGAGCACGGCCATGGCAGCCCCGGTGCAGGTGAGCCAGATCACCAGTGCCGCGACGGTAAGGCCAAGGTGCGTCCAGGGCGCAAATACTGCGCAGCCGGCAACCGAGCCGATCACCGCCAGTGTCGCGAACAGTCTCGATGCCCGCACGCCGCGGGTCAGGATCACCCCGCTCGCGGCGCTGCCGAGGATCATGACGACGTTGGCGACGGCCATGATGCCGGAGGCGGCGCTGAGGGTCATGGCGTAGTGTTGCGCGAGGTACGGCGGCATGACCACGCTGACACCCAGGCCGAGCAGGATCAGCACGCCAAAGGCGCTCGCCAGGCGCAGCGGTCCGGCGCCTTGCGGTGACTTGAGCAGGGCGAGTATCGAGCGGCGCGGCCCTGCGCTCCTTGCGCCTGCCGCGGCCGCCTCGGGCAGTGCGAGGCCGACGATGGCCAGCAGCACGAAAATGGCGCCATGTGCGAGGTAGGCGTAGCGCCAATGCTGCGTGTCGGCGAACGCGGCCGAAATCAAAAGGCCGAGCGAGGTTCCGACGGGCGTGTAACTGGACCACAGCGCCATCGCTGCGCTGCGCCGCTCCGGGGCGCTGACGGCGATCATCAGCGCAGGGGCTGCGGCATAGGTGAGCAGGGGAATGCAACCCTCCACCACACGGATGACTTCAAACTGCGCAAAGGAACCGGCCAGCAAATACAGGCCGTTGACCCCTGCGCCGATGAGGGCGGCCAGGATCAGCGCCGGACGGGCCCCCAGCCGGTCGATGACCGCACCGGAGAGGGTGCCGAAAATCGCGGGCAGTACCGCCATCAAGGAGATGAACAAACCGAACAGGGCCGGTGCGGCGCCCGGCAGGCTCGAAATATGGGCCTGTAGCGGAATGGCCTTGGTCAGCGATGCAGCACTGACCACGCCGTACAGGTAGATAAGTGTCAGGCTCGGCCAGCCACGCTGTTTCATTGAGACCATCCCGATGCTCTGGTAACTTAGCACAGGGCTTGCGGGCTGAGGATGTGGCGATTCATGAGCGAATCAATCACCCGGCGCGGTGTGCTGGCCGGCGCTGCGGCCGTCGCGGGGGTGAGCGCTCTGCCATCGTTGCTCGCGCCTGCGCGCAGCGCGATCGGCCACGTGGTGGTCGATGAGCGTCTCGCCCATTCCGTCGCGTTCGCCAGCGGCTTTCGCGGATCGGATCTTCATCCAGTCGGTGCGCTCGATGATCTGTGCAATCGCTGGTACACGCGGTTGCGCCGCGAAGTGCTGGCCAAAGCCGGGCACATTGCCGGCTTGACGAGCTGGATCGATTACGTAGTCATGCAAGGCTGTGCCGCCGAAATCGGCTATCGCCGCGCTTTTCACGCCGAACATCTCCCTGGCACGCAGCTGTGGCCGCAGGCCCTGGGTAAGGCCCTGGCAGCGGGCACGCATCTGCGCTCGCGTTTCGAACCCGAGCGGGTATTCACAGCCGCGACGGCCGCAGTCCCGACCGGTCACGTACGCTTGGTCACCTGGGTGTTCGCACCCCGAAACTGAAGGGGGATCTTCATGAATCGACTCAATCAAGTCACCGCGGCGTGGCTGCTGGGCACGTGCCTGTCCGTGGCGTGTGCCGTTGCCGACGCGCAGAACACCCAAAGCGCCGCACCGCAAACCGGCGCCTGGCAGGGCGCACGCCTGGGATTCGTGGGACGGATGGTCAAGGATCTGGATCGCTCGGTGGCCTTCTACAAGATGATCGGATTTACCCAGGACCCGCTGGCCAACTCCGTGTGGCGCACCGATCCGGTGGTCGAAGGCCTGTACGGCACGAAGGGTTTTACCACCCGCATGGCCAAGATGTACGTGGTGAATCCGGATTCCAAAGAGCACTTCGTCGTGTACCTGCGCGAGATGAAGGGCATCAGGCGCACCGATCGCAGCGACCACACACCCTGGACACCCGGTGCCACACATTTCGGGCTCGTCGTCGCGGATGCCGATCAGGTGTGGTCGAAGCTGCAGGCGGCGGGTCTGCTGCAGGCGCGTTCATGGGGCGGCAAGCTGATTGCGCCACCGGGGCAGACCAAGGGCATGCTTGCGTACATGACGGATCCGGATGGTCTTGATATCGAGCTCATCGGTCAGCGTCCTGCGCGTCCTGCACAAAATGGCCGCCCGGCACAGCCAGCGCTGTTGCCGGGCGTGAACCACATGGGGCTGGTTATTCTGGATGCGGGCAAAGCGAAGGCGTTCTACGGCACGACACTGGCCGGTATCTGGCCACAGACGCCGTCGCCATGGCTCAAGGGTGATTTCTATGATTCGGCGGTCGGCGGCCACGGCAATGTGCTGCGGTTCTTCAACGTCTCCTTCCCGCAGGAGATTGCGCCCAACCTGCGCATGAACCTGGAACTGGTCGACTTCCAGAACCGCAAGACCGCGCCACCCCACCCGCATATTACCGACATCGGCGTGGGCTACATCGGCATGCAGGTACCGAATCTGGATGTGGCATTGCCGCAGGTGCTGGCGGCGGGCGCGACACTGGTGTCGAAGCCCGGCATCGTGACCATGCGCAGCGGCACGCGCGAGGTCATGGTGCGTGATCCGGACACGGGCGTGTTTCTGGAGCTGTTCGACGAGCCGAAGGCCAGGTAGCGACCGCGGCTACCAGGGCGCAGGCTTGTAGTCCTTGAGGAACTGACCCCATAGCGAGGTGCCGCTGTGGCACCCGGCGAAGATCGGATCGAGGATGCGGGCCGCGCCGTCGATGATGTCGAGCGGTGGCGCGAACCCGAGTTCGGCCTTGCGCGCCGCGTGGATGGCCGGATCCTCGTCCGTGATCCAACCGGTGTCCACGGCATTCATGTGAATGCCATCCCGAAAGTAATCCGGCGCGCTGGTGCGCGTCATCATGTTCAAAGCGGCCTTGGCCATGTTCGTGTGCGGATGCCGCTCGGTCTTTATCGTGCGGTAGAACTGACCTTCCATCGCGCTGACATTCACGATGTGCTTGTGCGCGCCGGGTGTCGCAAGCATCAGGGGCTTCAGGCGTGCATTGAGGATGTAGGGCGCAATCGCGTTGACCAGGTGCACCTCGAGCAGCTCGGGGATGTCGACCTCGTGCAAGCGCAGCCGCCAGCTGTTGGTATCGCGCAGATCGACCTGCTGCAGATCCTCATCGTAGCGGTGTGTCGGGAACAGTTCGTGAGCGCGCAGCGGGACGAGGGCCGTTGGTTCCTTTTCGAGCAGGTGCGCGTAGTAGGCGGCCGGGCGGCGCACCGTCTGGCAGGCATTGTTCAGCAGGTAGTCGAGCCGCGGCAGGTGCGCGCGCAGGTCGTGCGCGCAGCGCTCGACACTCGGAGAATGGCGCAGATCCAGGGCGTGGATCTGCAGGCGATCCTTGAATTGCGGGTAGTCTGATTCGAGCCCGTAGCGCTGTGCGGCATCCGCGGGGAAGC
The DNA here is from genome assembly GCA_036521075.1 of Steroidobacteraceae bacterium. Classification (GTDB taxonomy): domain Bacteria; phylum Pseudomonadota; class Gammaproteobacteria; order Steroidobacterales; family Steroidobacteraceae; genus DAIDKA01. The sequence goes on from DATDIL010000128.1 coordinate 37,647, forward strand.
GCGTGGTGACGATGACATGCGCGCCTGCGCGCAGTAGTTTCAGCGCTGCCTGAAACCCGATCTTCACGCGCGCGCCGGTGATGAGGGCATAGCGCCCGGACAGATCCGCGCTCTGCTCACGCTTGGCATAATTGAAGTCACCGCACTGCGGGCACATGGAATCGTAGTAGCGGTGCGTGAGAATGAACGGCTGCTTGCACACGTAACAGTTCCGGGACTTGCCCAGCGTCGGCGGCGTTTGCGCTGTGGCGTGTGCCTGTGGTTCCGGCAGCCACAGTGGCGTGTAGCGGGCGGCACGGCGCTGTCGGCGCAGTCCGGTGCGCTGGAGGATCTGCGCGTCGCGCTCGCGGGCAGCGGCCCGATCCGCGCGCCGGAACGCCTTGGCCATTTTCACCAGGTCGTGACGTTCGGGCTTGGCGACAAGTCCCGCCAGGGTCAGCAGCTCCCGGCGCTGCTCTTGGGACAGCTGCGTCAATTCTGAGCGATCGGCGTCGATGGCGCGCAGCACTTCGATCGTGGTGCGCACTGAATCGGCCGTCAGTGCCGGCGCGCGCGGCGGGTCGAGAGTATCCATCGTCCCATTGTATGATGCCCATTCGCAGGAGGCATTCTTGAGTACGCAAGACGGTGAGCCCATCCCCCCGGTGCAGCAGTTTGCCGCGCGCGCGGTCCGCGGGACATTGGGCCGCAGTACGGATGTGGACGCCTGCGTCGCCCTCGTCGGACGGATCGATCAATTGCTTGAGCAGGCAGCGCAGCATCTGCCGCAGAGCGGCGCGCCGCTGGCCTGTCGGGCGGGCTGCCATTTCTGCTGTCACCTGCAGGTGCGGGTGCTGCCGCACGAGGCAATTGCCCTGTTTCGCTACCTGCAGTCGCGCATGTCGCCTGCCACGGCCGAGCAGGTGCGGATGAAAATCAGGCAATACGCCCGAGCGCCGGAAGTTCCGCAGCGCGCTGCGGCGCGCCGCCCATGCGCCTTCCTGATCGAGGGGGAGTGTTCCGCCTATGAAGTGCGCCCCAGCTCCTGCGCTGCCTATCATTCCGTGAGCAAGCAACGCTGTGAGCAATCCTTCCACGATCCATCGCTTCCTTCCGGCACCGTGGCGCTCGAGGCGCTCATGGTCGTCGCGCTGGCTTTGGAGGAAGGTGTGAATGTGGCGCTCCAGGCGCAGGGCCTGAGCCATACTCCAGTTGAGTTGCATACGGCCATGGCGGCCTTGCTCGCTGACCCCGCGCTGATCGCCCGCTGGCGGGCCGGACGAGCGCTGCTGAAATTTCCCCCGCCTGGAGCAGGTTGATGGACAAACCACCGCTTCCGCCCTTCACTGTGGAAACCGCCGCCCAGAAGGCACGCATGGCCGAGGACGCCTGGAACTCGCGTGACCCGGTCCGCGTGGCGCGCGCATACACGACGGACAGCCGTTGGCGCAATCGCGCCGAATTTCTGCAGGGCCGCGCGGCGATCGAAGCGTTTCTGCGCCGCAAGTGGGATCGCGAGCTCGACTACCGCCTGGTGAAGGAAGTCTGGGCTTTTCGCGATAATCGAATTTCGGTGCGCTTCGCCTACGAATGGCATGATGATGCCGGCCAGTGGTACCGCAGCTACGGGAATGAAAACTGGGAGTTTGACGAACACGGATTGATGCAGACCCGCATCGCCAGTATCAATGACGCGCCCATTGCAGGCAGCGAACGGAAATTCCACTGGCCGAGCGGCCGGCGCCCGGATGATCACCCTTCACTTAGCGACCTGGGGTTCTGAAAATGCAACTTCTCAGCAGGCTGCTCGCAGCCACCACCCTCGCAGTGGCATTGGCCGGCGCCGCCGGCAATGCCGCGGCCGACACGGTCTTGATCACGGGAGCGAACCAGGGCATCGGCCTGGAGTTCGCAAAGGAATACGCGGCGCGCGGTTGGACGGTCATCGCCACCCACCGACGCACGAGCACCCCTGCGGAATTAGCGAACCTTGCGGCGAAATATCCGAAGGTGCGCATTGAACGCATGGACGTGACGGACCCCGCACAGATCGCGGCGCTCGGTGCGAAACTCAAGGGAATGCCCATCGATATCCTGCTGAACAATGCCGGTCTGGTGCGCACCGATCCGCTGAACAAGCCTGGCGGCAACACCAATCAGATGTTCGGCACCCTGGATTACAGGCTGCTCGATGACTTCATCCATACCAACGTGGCCGGTCCGCTGAGGATCAGCGAAACCTTCATCGGCAACGTCAAGGCAAGTCACCAGAAGAAGATCATCGCGATCAGCTCGGCCGCGGGCTCCGTGTCCGTGCCGCCCTTCATGCCGAATGGTTCACCCGTGCCCGATCACTACTGGTATCGCATCAGCAAGGCCGCGTTGAACAGCGCGATGCGTCTGCTGAGCGCGCAGTTCAAGGACCAGGGAGTCATCGTGGTCATGTTTCATCCCGGCGGGGTCCAGGTGGAGAGTTTTGGCGCCGAGAAGCTGCCGGGCTTCGTGCCGCCGGCCGAAGCGATCGGCAAGATGATCAGGACCATCGACGGCCTGACGCTCAAGGACAGTGGACGATTCATGGACAACGACGGCAAGGATCATCCGTGGTGAGGGCGCGGAGTCCAAAAGTACTTCAACATCAATGAGGTAGGACAGCATAAGCGTCCTACAAGAAGTCGCACTTGAGTGTAATACCGCCACTCCCGGGCCCGCCGAGGCGGCTGTTCCCAACGTTCGGCCCATTGAACAAGGTCTTCGATTGCCTTATTGACGAGCGCAGGATTGCGCACAAGTTTTGCTGCGATCAGCGCATGCATAGCGAGAATGGGGATCTTGCCGAGGGCATTACTACGCAGCTCCGGTCTTGGTTTTTGCTGAGGTTAACAAGACATTCCAATTGTCTGGAGGATTGCCGCCGGCAAGCATTTTATTGAAGACACGATATGCGTCGGTTTTGCTGCCATACGCGCGCTTGGTATCCGGGCCGTTGACCCACGCACAGATAATTACTTTGGTCTCGGTGTGATATCTAAAAAACAACCGATATTGCTGAAAAAATTTAGCTCTGCGCCAATGTTGGTAGGAGTCGCCGAGCGACTTACTGAGCCTGTACTCATCAGCGCCGGGATTTTGCGGAACAACCTTGAAGGCAAGCTTGCTAATGGCTGCCAGTAGTTTGGTCGCGCTTTTCTTCACATAGCCGTCGGGGTCTTTGGCTTGTAAAGCTTCAACCGCCTCCATCAGTTGTGTCAGCTCTTCACTGAAACACTGGTGAAGAAAAATCGACCAGCCGTTGACGGTAACCGGGGCTGTGTTTTCTGCCCCGTTATTCCTCGTCATCAGTCAGTGGCGCGTCCAGGTCAACGTCAATGTGGCCCACGAGCTTGTCGATCCGGCTCAAAAGATTGGCGTCGATTGCCCGCACCCGGTCCGGGTGTTGCTGGATGTCCGCGGCAATAAAACCCAGAAAACTCTCAATGACGGGATCGGCAGCTTCGTCAGCGCCAACGCGCTCAAGGGCACCCCATCCCATGGGTGTTACTACGCAAACGGCTAACACCCTTTGTCTTTCAGCCAGTTAAGGACGTTTTGGGCGCGCTGTTTGCACCTTACAGACGTTCCGAGAACTCCTACCTGGTCGGCGACAAATCAGCAGTAACACCGCAACGGCGACTGCCCACACGGGACGGTAGCCTGGCGTCTTCGATACGAGCGGTCATGACCCCTAAATCTACACTTCTGAGGGGGGCGAGCGCCGCCTAAGCAGCCGTGGCCGTAGATCTTATTGATAGATTACGGTTTATTCTATCAATATCGCCACTTAATCTTCTCGGAATGATAGGATAATGATATGATTCTGATAGAGTAGCTCTAGATTGATAGGATTTCCTCATGGCTCACAAAGCTCTTCCCGATGCAGTGCTTGCGTTCGTCCTAGCCCGCATAACCGATCCGGCTGGACCACCTTCTGCAGGGGAGATCACCAGCGCTCTGGGGGCAAGCCGGCCCACCATCAATCGGCTACTCGCGAAAATGGTGGCCGATGGGCGCCTTGAGCGAACCGCAAGAGGTCCGGCGACCCGCTACCACCCAGGGCGATTGGGCACCACACCGCCAGCTGCCGCCTCACCAGAGGCGCTGAGGACGACAGGCGGGGCGGCTGCTAATGCGCTTCGTGAGAGCCTCGCGCGAGCTCTGGGCGTGCGAACACCAGTATCGTATGAGCGAGCATTCGTCGATGATTACGTACCCAACGAGACCTCGCTGTTGCCCGTTGCACTGGCCGCGAGTCTCTACAAAGATGGACGCGCCCAGGGCCAACAGCCCGCCGGCACCGTGGCGCGCAAGGTGCTGGAGCAGCTGCTGATCGATCTATCCTGGCAATCTTCACGCCTCGAGGGTAACCGCAAGAGTCTCTTGGATACGCGCGAGCTGTTCGCTTCAGGGGGCGGGGACGGTCGCGATCCGGACGTCACAATGCTGCTCAATCACAAAGCAGCCATCGAGTTTATGGTTGACGCCGTGCCGCAGCAGGGCATTACGGTACCTGTGGTACGTAACCTGCACGCCCTTCTCATGCAGGGGCTATTGGACGATACAAACGCAACTGGAGCTATTCGCCGCAGAATCGTTACCATCGAGGGTTCGGTGTACCAACCCACACATGTACCATTGGTGCTAGAGGAGATGTTGAACGAGATTGTCGGCAAGGCGCGGCTCATCAGAAATCCTATCGAAGGGGCGTTCTTCCTGTGGGTGAATGTGGCTTACCTACAGCCATTTGAGGATGGCAACAAACGCACTAGCCGGCTGAGTGCAAACCTACCCCTACTCATCTACAACTGCGCACCGCTATCATTTCTCGAGGTTGAGGTCTCCGAATACGCCTACGCCATGCTCGGGGTCTACGAGCAGCGAAACGTCGCCCTGGCTGTGGATCTTTTCGAAGCTACCTACCGCCGATCGATCGCAAAGTACCACGCGGCATTGAGTGCTTTTGGCACTCCAGACCCCGTGCGTGTGCGCTACCGAGAGGAGCTCGGGGACGTCGTGCGGCGCGTAGTGGGAGGCGAGTCTCTCGCCGGGGCAACTCAAGCTTTAGGACTTGACGGTGATGAGCTTGCGAAGTTCACACGCCTTGCGCATGAGGAGCTCACACATCTGCAGATCTACAACTGCGCGCGCTATCGGCTCTCGATTCCGATAACCGAGCGTTGGATTGCCGCCGGCCGTCCGGGCCTTTAAAACATGGCATAGAAGGCAAACGCTCTCGATCGTTACGTCGGCGTCCAGTATCTCGCAACCCGCGATACTGGTTGCCCCGTCTTGTAAGGAAGTCTTAGTCGTTTGCGTAGTAACACCCCATCCCATGGGTGTTACTACGCAAACGGCTAACGCCCTAGGTGTTTCAACGAGTTAGGCCTCCCCCAAAGGGGCCAACTTCACCTTACAGCCGATTCGAGAGGATTCAGGTCAGCATCGCGCCCTGGGACGTGGCAAAGGCCCCGTCAATGTGCCTCGGCCAGGGGCGCGCCCCGGGGCGTCGGCTGCCGCCGCATCGCCAGGATATAATCCGGTGTGCCACCGAGTGCGGCGCATTCCGATGAATATCAACATTGCTGAAATAGTCGCAATGGATCGCAACGAGACCGTTCGGGCCAGCAGCCTACGTGTCGAGTTCGACGCCATGAAGACCGAAAACCCTCAATCATCTCCCGAACCCCTCAAGCGCAAAGCGGCCCGGAGTTTGGCGCTGCATGTGCTCATTGCTCAGAAAGTGACTGAAAACCCAGCGTTGCTGGAGAGGGCGCGCGGGAATCTCGAGCGATGGAGTATTGCCCACGGCCCCGCGCCGGCCTGGATCGCGGAATGGCGGGAGATCCTGAATAGGCCGTGGCGCGAAATCGCAGCCTTGATCACGGACCCGGGCCCGGAGGCCGCTCGCCTGCGAAAGTCCTCACCGTTCACCGGGATTATGAGCCCCGAAGAGCGGTTGCAGATCTTTGAGAAGTTCACCAGCAAAGGCCCTGGCGCCCCGGCAAGGACAGCTCCCGGCGAGGGGCGTAAGATAGGCCACTAGGGGGATAGCTGATCGACCAGGAGAATCACACACCTGCGATGGACAAGTCATTGAGCGAGCTCTATCGACGAGAGCTCTACCGGGCACTGCTCCAGCCCCAAACACCCCTCTCCGGGGCGGCCGCCCCGCCGCGCCCCGCAACACTCTCCGGCCTGATGAGCACGCCACCTGCGCCAAGTGTCGGCTCTCTATGGTCGTTGGGAATGCTCGCAAACCCGCCGCACCCCGTGGGCCTCCTGTCCGCATTGGCAAGGTCCCCCGAGCCACCGCGGGCTAACACTCTTTTGGGCCTGAGCCTGTTCGCCCCGCCGAGTCCTGCGGCAAGGCTCGCGGCGGCGCCCACCAGCTACCCGTGGCCGCACAAGTGGATCGCCGTCAGGCCGCGCTTTACCGAGTTTCACAAGAATCTGGCGCTGACGCCGCTGCAGTCCGCCGACGGCATGAAAAAGCGTGCGGGTGTTGTCAGCTGCCTGAACAACGCCTACTACGGCACCAGTTCGGAGACTGACAACAGCTTCTTTGTGGGCTCATGGGCCAAGAACACAGCCACCCGGCCACCGCGGGATGTTGATGTCTACTTCCTGCTCCCGCCGCAGGTTTACAACCGCTTCGAGCAACGCCTATGGAATAGGCAGTCTGCACTGCTGCAGGAGGTCCGGGAGCAGCTCGCAACCACGTATCCCGACACCGACATGAGCGGGGACGGCCAGGTGGTCGTGGTCAAGTTCGGCACTTACTGCGTGGAGGTCGTACCGGCCTTCATGCTCACGACGCCAGGACGCTACTGGATCTGCAACACGAGCGATGGCGGGTCGTACAAGGAGACCGCCCCCTGGGTCGAGGTAAACTCGCTGCAGGCTGCCGACCTGGTAAACGCCGGGAATCTGCGCCCGCTGATTCGCATGCTAAAGGCCTGGCAAGCCTGGTGCTCGGTGGAAATCAAATCCTTCCACCTCGAGCTGCTCGCGACCGAGTTCATCACCCAGTCCCCCTGGCACCTGAAGGACTTCTTCTATTTTGACTGGATTGCCCGCGATTTCTTTGAGTTTCTGTGTCGGCGCGCGAACGGGTATGTGGTGGTGCCAGGTACCCACGAGGTGATGGCGCTGGGCGATGCCTGGCATAGCCGTGCACAGAGCGCACACCAACGCGCCGTCAAGGCCTGCGAATACGAGCGTGACAACCTGATCGAAGCCGCCGGCGATGAGTGGCAAAAGATCTTTGGCCTCAACGTTCCGCGCAGCGTCTGATGGATGAGCGCACCGCAGCGTTGGTCGCTGAATGCAGGCGGCAAGAAGAGTCATGCCTCTACACCTCCACCACGCTGTATGAGTGGCTGAAGTCGCTGCGGTGGTGGCGTGTCGGATTCGTCGTTCTACCGATCGTGCTCAGCGCCGTGGCGACCTGGAAGCTGCTCGAGAAGCAGGCAGGCTATGAGTGGATCACCGGCACCTGCGCCCTACTGGCTGGCATGGTGCCGGCGGTCTACAAGGCGCTCCGATTCGACGTGAGCCTGGATACCTTGGAAAAATCCGCATCCCAGTTCAAGACTCTCCAGGACCGATTCCGCCAAGCCGCGAGAATCACCGCGCTATCAAGCCTTGATCAGCTCGAGGCCGATTTCGCCAAGCTCATGGAGCAGTTGGGAACGGCACGCGCGACCAGCTTGGCCCCACCTGAACGGTTTTTCAGGAGGGCGCAGAAGAAGATTGATGCGGGTGATTACGACTTCTCGATCGACGCCAAAGAGACCTCCCGGGGTTCCTAACGGCGACATGCGCACCCCGACGGACATGCCGCAGTTGGATCTAATATATTTGGACTGCGATGGGGTGCTTCATCCCGGCGAGGTCTGGTTTGACCGTACAACAAAGCGCGCGCAGCTGAGGGCACCGGGCCATGAACTCTTCGAAAGTGTCCACCTGTTTGAAGAGGCGATTGCGCCATACGCCTCAGTTCAGGTTATCCTCTCCAGTTCGTGGGTTCCAACTTTTGGTCTTGAACAAACGCGCGCGTTCCTTCCAAAGACCCTGCAGCCTCGAGTGATCGGCGCGACCTACGATCCCCAAGCCGCTGACGCTTGGCGCTTTGATCGTTTGAGACGCTATGACGCGATTGCACTCGACGCCCAGCGCCGCAAACCGGCGCGGTGGCTTGCGGTTGATGATGATCCGCTCGGTTGGCCGGAAAGCGAACTTGGCGCCCTGGCGCTGACCCCCACAAGTCTCGGCCTGGCGTGCCCGCTCGCACGTGCGCAACTGCGCGATCGATTGGCAGATCGATTCCGTTAGGGCTGTGGCGCACACGTTGGCGAGCGTAGGAATGAATGACATATTCGAAGTTGTACAGGCCTGGCATTGCGTTCGGTCTTGGCGTGAGATCGTCCTTGATTCCTGGATGAGCGAGGTTAGGCTGCTTGAAAATCGATAGCGAAAACGGAGCGCGACAAATCCTGAGGCGTGTTGGCATTGCGCTGATCACGCTCGGTGTGCTCGATATCGGTGTCATGGTCTATTGCATTATTCGCCGTGTGAGCTATTCATCCAGTTTCAATATCTTCGCTGTGATTTCAGGTGTCTACATTTGGCGCGGTCATCCCTGGTATGTAAGGTGGGTCACTCGTGCCGCGGCCTTCTTTTGCACCGCATTTGCGATGGCATTGCTGGTCTTCCCGTTTCTGGTCCCTTTTGATCTAGCCGTGTTGGAGGTGAAGCTCCACCCGGTGGAGGTTGCGTTGAGCAGTACCCTGACGGTCGGGCTTATCGTGTTTCTGATGTGGGTCTATCGGGAGCTGCGTACGGACAACGTCATCGACGCGTACGAGGCCAAAGACTTGCCACGAGCCCCGCCAAAGGCGGCATTCCTCGCGGGCGCCGGACTGGTAGTGGTAATAGTTGCAGCGTTCAGGTTGATCGCGCTTTCGGGCGTCGAGCAAAAAGCCGTAGACCTTGCGAAGGCGCAATCGGGGCCTTCGTATCGGTACTGGGTATCAAACTTCAGTGCGTCGGGAGATCACGGCAGGGCAGTGGTACTGGCGTACGACGACGAGACCGTCAGACCCGTGCACGTCGAGTGGTAAGTCCAAGATCCTGCCATATGCGCCCGCACGTCCATGCAACCGTTAGATTGATCGCGACCGTAGCCGTAGCCCTCTGCCTAAGCCTTTCATTGTTCCTCGCGGTTGTCGCGTACCAAGGGAGCAAGGAAACAGGAGGCGGCGCGGCACAGGGAGACCTTGGCTTCTTTATGATTCTCATTCCGGCTACTGTGCTCGTAGGCGGAGTGACGCTGTTGTCGTTCTGGGTCGAACGACGGTTTGCAGGGCGCGCGAACCCCGCGGTTCCTGGCTCCTCGCTGCTGCGTTGGCTTTCCGTAGCGAGCTTCTGCTCTATCGCCTGGGATTGGATCTTCTTATTGTGGATCTGGCGAGCCTAGCTCATCGACGAAGAGTGGGAGTATTTCGTGAATACCCGCAAGATCTGCGCCCCATTGCGTAAGTTATTTGACGGCACTCGCTTGCAACGGCACGCCGGAGTCGCGGTATTACTTATGATTGTTATGGGCGCTGCGTGTAGTGGTCGTCCTCGGGCGGAGCCGTCAAAGGCGGAACTAGTGGGGAAGTGCGCGCTGACAGAGATTCCCGCCGCCTGCCGGAGCCAGACAAGTACGGATCGGCCGGCTGCGACGGTGCAGCTCGAAGCGGACGGTTCATTCGAGATCGACGGGCTGCCATCTTGCTTTGCAGATGATCGCGCGCCGTCTAAGAGACTTACAGGTACGATTGCGGGCCAGTGGTCCGTCACTCAGTTGCAAGGCGAATACGTGCTAGAACTCTTGGTAAAGAGCGGTCCACTTCAGCATGGTTGGAATCTCGGGGTTGAGATTAGAGGCCGTGCCGCGCCGTTTGAGTTGTACTTCGTGGTCGGTGATCCAGACACGGGGACTGAACTAGTATTCAGTCGTGGCTCATGAGCGAATCCGAGCTGCCAGAAAGGTGTCGGTTAGGGCCGGTCTGATTGGATCAAATGAGATTGAGGGCTCGTCAGGTGACCAAGTGAACGCAGCACCGGAGGCAGAGGCAGCGTGGTTGCAAAGCCTGAGCGCACATGAACGCGCTCGATTTCTCATCCGCCTGTCCCACAATCTGACAATCGCCGGCAGAGCGATTGCTTTAGCCAGCGATACCACAGAGTCTCGCCTCGAACGTCTGCGCGAGCTAAATGAGATTCAGCACCGCGTGGTCGGATATGCAGGCCATGCGTTAGGAGCTGCGGAGGATCAACGGTTCCTTCTACCTCTTTTGCTGACGGTGCTGCGAGGGTCTCGCGATCCGGATTTGAATGGCGCGGCACGCTATGCCTGGAATCAGACGCGAACTCGCTTTGATCCTAGGTAGCCTTCCCTGCATCGGGCCTCGCGCTGCGGCAGTGGCCTGGCACGATTGTTCAACCCACCTCACATAGCGGGCGAACGATATCGATGGTTCCGTGGGCATCCAGTACGTCATTGCCCACAGTACTGGTTGCCCGATTACAAAACCTGTTCAGCACAGTGTTGTGCGTTAGCGATGTCAAATCCGCCCCACGAGGCGCGAATGAAGGGGTACTGTTTTTCCATCCAGCCAGCTCCTGTCAGGCTATTTTGCAGCGTTTTGCGCACCACGTCCCGACGAGGGCGCCGCTGTCGGACATGCTCAAAAGGAAGCCCTGGCCCGAACGGCAACAAAGTGAGACCTGATCGTGCTCGTGCGAGTTACACCCCTTTACGTCAAAGGCAAGAAAATCCCCAAAGCAAAGCGTAAGGAGGCGACTGTCTATGATGGAGAGCTTGCTGTGCGCGAACACCGCATCAGTGCGTTAGGGCGCAGCAGTCTTGTGGCGCAACTGCTCAATGCCACGGATGGCTCGAAGACGCCAAAGATCGAGTTGTTTGACGCGCGGCTGAACTTCATCGAGAACAAGCAGATGCGGTTCAGTGGGTACGAAGTCGAAGCAGAGGAAAACGTGGTTGAGGCCCCCGATGGCAAGACCGTAATCATGGAGCCACGGTTGGCGGTCCTCTATGGGCAAGTGTGGGATGTTGAGGTACAGAAATAGGTGCTTCACGTCAGCATCCATGCCGGGAAGCTGAAGGATATCTGTGCGGGAAACCGCCTGGACTGGCTGGACATCGGGTACTCCAGATTACGTGGGTACGCGAACTACCGCGTGGCATTGTTTCGAGTTGATCAGGGTCCGCAGCCGATACGCCTCTTGAGGAAATATCCCCGGTGGTCCGGCCCCGTGTGGGACCTGGTGGTACGCGCCATTGCGCTTAGTCTGTCGCCATTCGGCGAGGGACCGGAAAAGCTTCCGGCGCTCCAAGAGGTGGGCAAGGAAGTAGAGACAGGGAAAAGAAAACCGCGGTTTGCCTACGCTGACGCGCTATGCGCAGTGGTGACCCATAAGGGCGAGTACGGAACGGCGGATCGAAACGTTGCCACCATGCAGACTACATACCTGGGCGGCGAAGGCATGTACCGCGCAACGCTCATGGAGGACCGTCGCTCGGATTTTGCGGTGGACCTGTTCGAATACCGCCCAAAGTTTCTCATGCCCTGCGACCTTGTTGCGCGTGCAGCCCTCATGGCAATGACCGGCCTGCGCGACACCCTACCACCGCGGCCGAGCTTCGATCTGCCAGGCGCTCATGAGATTGGGGGAGTGACGCATGTGACCATTGACCTGATCCCGGAGCCGGCAAGAACAGGGTTCCTGCGCTTCATGCGCCAAATGAAGCTCAAAGCCACGCCATCCCCCAAAGGTGGTGAAGGCGTGGCTACCGAAAAGCTTTATCTGAAGTTTCTGGAAAAGGTGCCGTAGTGGACACAGACAGTCCCGGGATTCCAGGAGCACCGGCGCCAGGATCGGAGCCGCCACCGGCGGCCCCGGCCAGAAAGCGTCGGGCCAGACGTTCAGGAACCGCTAGCTGGCACATGTCCAGGCGGGCAGTGGATGTGGCGGTGGGGGATGTGTGCCAGATGAGCGAGGCGCAGGCCACCGACTTTTTGGTGCGGCTGCGTTTTGGTGCTTGGGAGACGGTGCGCTGTTCGCTGTGCGGCACCATCGCCAAGCACTACTGGCGCCCTGCGGATCGGCGTTGGCAGTGCGAGGGCTGTCAGAACCACTTCAGTGTGACCTCCGGCACCGTGTTTGCGTATCGCAAGAAGCCGCTCCAAAAACTCATTGAGGCGGCATTGCTCTGGGTGAATAGCGCCGGCGGCCAGGCGGCGCTCGAGCTCAAGCGGCATCTGAATGTCACATACAACACAGCGTATGTGTGGGAGCAGAAGTTCAGAGAAGGCTTGGTGCGCGGATTCAACACGGGTCTGCTCAACGGAGACCTTGAAATCGATGGCGCACACCAGTCTGGACGCCGCTCGGTGGAGCGACGGGGGAAGCCACAAGGCTCCGGGCCCACAGCAGCGGATGCTCCTGCCGAAGTAGACGAGAAAGCTCTAACCACAAGTGCGCAGACCCAAGAGCGCGACAAACGCAAGAGGCGCAAGAAATCAGGTGAGGCTGCGCCGGTGGAGCGAGATCCCATGTACAACTTTGCGCTCCCGACAGACAGGCGGATCATCATCACGGTGCGTAAGCGCTCGGGTAAGCGCGGGTATGGGGCGGTTGGCACACGAGTAATCGTCTCAAGCAATGAAAATCGGCCCGCCGTGAACTCCGTTGTTCGCCAGTTCACCGCGTATGGTGAGAGCATCTTGAATACCGACAACTTTCCCCCATACTCCCGGATGGATAGGATTTTCACCGAACATAGACAGGTTGTGCACTCAGTGAGCTTGCGCGGGCCCAACGGGGAGAACAACAACTTGGTCGAAGAGATCAACTTCAGATACGACCGCGAGGAGCGCGGCACGCACCTGAACATTGAGCCTAAGTATCTTCTGGAATACGCGGTGGAGGCGGCGTTTAGGGCCGATACGCGCAGGCTCTCAAACGGGGATCAACTGCGCCGGATCCTGCACCTGACCGGCAGCATTGGGCGCTCGCAGTTTTGGATCGGATACACGCAGGGCCTGCACCGAGACGATGAGCTGAGCAAGCCGCACAGGAAGAAGGCTAAGCCAAGCGGCCCTGAGAAGCGTTGGGATCCGAGGATCAATCACCGGCCGCCGCGCTAGAGGCCTTGGCCGCTTCATGCTCGCCGCCATCAGATGACATCAGCTGATAGCTGACGAGAGAAACACCGATTAATCAATGGTTTAGGGCAATCATGGGCTCGCTTGTACGCGCTATTGACTCATTTCTATATAAGGTATATATAGTGTTCATATAGCAGGCATATAGAAACTATAGAGGAGGTACCATGTCCAGCAAAATGACCAGCATCGTCCTCGATCAGCGCAGCCAGGACGCAATCGAGGAACTACGGGAAACGATAGGCGCTACATCAAAGGCCGAAGTAATGCGACGAGCACTCGTTTTACTTCAAGAAGCAGCGCGGACAGCGTCTAAAGGCGGCAAGGTGATTCTGCGTGAATCGGATTCACGGGATCGCGAAATCCTAGTTCGTTAATCCGGGACCATGTCGGACACCAAAATAGAGCCGGCGACCTCGGCATTAGGTCTTGAGGGTCACCACACCGGTGTGACGGTGACCCGAGAGTCCCTATCGGAACTTACAACGACGAAGGACCAGGAGTTCCGCGGACTTGGTACGCGCCAGTGGGAGAATCTCAACCGGCAGCGCTGGGTCATGCTTTGCGTAGTGGTTTCATTGTTCGTCCTGCTGAACACCGCAGTTGTGGGCTTGGTCTGCTTTGGAATCCGAACGGACACTATGCTTCTTCAAGCCCATTTCACTGAGGCGCGCATGGTCAACACGACTGTCTTTGCAGCCCTGATTGCTGGGACCGTCGCGCAAACTGGAGCCATCGCCTTCACCATGGCTCGCTTCCTGTTCCCTCCCGAATAGTCGTACGTAGTGCTGGCTATCTGTCGGCGTACTGCTTTGCGTTCCCTTGAAATCTTCCGAGGCTGTGTCTTTTGTGCTCGTAGCGCCAGCGTTCGCAGCATCGATTGAGCTGCCGCTATCATCAACCAAGGCTAGCGATTAACCCCATGGCAGCCAGCTATCATCAGCTGCCATGAGCCGAGCCCCGTCCCTGGAATGAGTTCCGGTGTGTGGATGAGCTGGCCCGCATCGGTCATGGCCTGGAGGCACTTACATACCCGCTGGCGGATCCAGCGGCCCATGGCGGCCGTATCGGCGAAGCCCAGGCCAAGTCTGGCCACCAACACCAATGCAAGCTCTACGGCGCCCCTGGGGGCCGCTGGGTCCTCTTGCAGTATCTTCAGCAGTTCGGCGCTCAACTGCGCCTGATTTGCCAGCACACGCTTCCGAGCCGCTCGGGAATCGGCGCCGTTTGGCGGGGCATTGAATCTGAGAATGAGCTGAGCATATGCAGCTTGCTTTGATCGCGCCAAAGCCAGTTGCCGGGCAATCTCAGTGTGCACGATCTCCAGGCGCCGGGCTTCGCTGGCTGCCTGGCCTTGACGTGCCTTGAGGCCCTTCTGGAGCGCCCGAGTGTACTTCATGCCGCGCGTCTCCGGCCCCTGGAGGAGGCGACACGTTTGACGCTCAATCCGGCCGCCGTGGCTTTGGCTGCCAGGTGCGCCAAACTCGAGGAGCCGGCAGACTTCCAGCGCCAGCGCTGTACTGGTAAGAGGCCGTTTCTGGGCGCGGGCAGCGGTTCGATAGAACCCGCTCTGCGCACGTGTCTCAAGGCGCGGTGCAGTGAGTGTTTCACCCAGCGGTACCGCTCTTGAGGTGTCGGGAACTGTATCGCAAGGATCCTCTCCACCTCACGAGCCAGTTGCGCCACACTCAACGATTCAGGCGCGCACGCCTTGAGAATCTCGCGCAGGACCTTTCGTGTTTTGCCTGACTTTGTCTGCCATACCTTGCGGGGTTTGATTGCCGGGATCCGCGTTGGGTCGAGATTTGGAAGCTCTTCGCGCAGCGCAAGGTCACAAGCACTCAAGTCCAACGTGGCCGTTTTCAACTGCCGGCGCTGGCCCGCCGCCCGTGTCACAAGTGCGCTCAACTCCTGCCGGCGCATGGCCAGTTCCTGTTCGGTCTTTGCAATCGTCTTCTTGAGGTTCTCGATCTGCCAGCTAGCGCGGCTTCGTATCTCGGCCAGCCCTTTGACTACTGGCGAGGATTTCTTTTTGCGTGGTGCCACTGCGCCGCCTCCTGTGCGGAATGATGCACAGGAGATAGCGATGCCACCCGGGATTTATTTGACAATATTCGCCCTTGGGGCTCCGCTGTAAGGAAGTGTTAGCCGTTTGCGTAGTAACACCCCATCCCATAAAAAAGGCCGCTGGTTCACAGCGGCCTTCTTCTCGGTCTTGTAGGGCCGATTTTTGCGGCTATTTGAACTTCGCCGTCAGCTGGATATACCACTCGGCCGGCTCGTTATAGGTGCCGCCCAGTTCGCCTGCACCGATATTGGGTGAGCCGGTGGTGATGAAGCGGTCGTTGGTGATGTTGGTGCCGCCCAGGGCCAGGTCGTATTTCTCGTCCGACGTGATGTAGTGAACGGAGGCATCCAGCATACGGGTCGCCGGGTCACGCAGCTCGGGGGTGTTCAATGAGTCGTTGTACATCTCCGCCGTGTAGGTCACGTCGACGAGCATGCGGACGCTCGCCTGATTGGGCAGTAGCAGCGTGTACTCGGGATAGAAGGTCAGCTTGTACTTCGGGGTCTTCGGCAGTCTCGCATCCAGCGGATTGCCTCCGACGATGTTGCACACCGGTCCGCCCGTGGCCGGATTGATCGCAGTCGTGGGACATTCGTTGAGGCCGATGCCCGGAATGATCTCCTGCGGAATGTTCGCGTTCGGATTGACGAACGTGTAGTACGCATCGATGTACGAGCCGGAGAGATTCAATGACAGACCGCCGCCGATCACCGATTGCAGGTCCAGTTCGGCGCCCTTGATCTTGGCGTTGCCGGCGTTGGTGTACACCGGTGAGATGCCCTGCTGAATGTCGAGCTGGATCCCGGTGTAGTCCGTATAGAACAGGGCCGCGTTGGCCTTCAGATGATGGTCGAACCACTCCGACTTCACACCCAGTTCCCAGGTCTTGGTGTATTCGGGAGAGAACTGTGCGGCCTCGGCAGTGTCGTTTGCCGACAGACGCGTGGTCCAGCCGCCGGCCTTGAAGCCCTTGCCCCAGGTCAGGTATCCCATGGCGTCATCGGTGAAGTGATACTGCGCTGCCAGGGTGGGGTCGAACACATTCCAGGTCTGCCGATTGTCGCCAACCGGAAAATAGCGATCGACCACGCCACCGCCGTACGCAAAGGCATACGGTTGGTTGCCGGGGGTGCCGGGTTGGGTGTTACCGAGGCCAGTACCGGGGGGGGAGGCGACGAGGCCAAACCCTCCAGGTCCGAGAGCCGCCTCGCACAGCCCCGAGCCGTAGGGGAAGCAGTTCAGATCGCCCTGGCCGCCGATGAACTCTTCCACCACGCGGGTGAAGCGGCCGCCGGCCGTGAAGCTCAACTGGTCGTTGAGCTTGTAATCAGCGTGCACGAACGCGGCCGCGTTCTTGTTGTTCGCATCGTTCTGGATGTCGTCCACAAACAGCAGGCTTTCGAAGGGCACGTAATCGTGCACGTATCCGGCCTCCTCGAAGTAGTACAACCCGCCGACGTAGTTCAAGGCGTCATTCAAGGCCTTGCCGTTCAGCTGGAACTCCTGGGAGACCTGCCACTGGTGCTGGTGGTCGGTAACCTCCTGGAGGGTTTCCGGGGTGCCGTCCAGGTCGGTGCCGATCCGCCAGGCAATCTGGCGGTAGCCGCTGATCGACTTGAGGGAGAGGTCGTCGTTGAACTGGTGCAGCGCGGTCAGCGAAAAACCGAAATAGTCATTGTTTGCGAAGTCGGGTCCATTCGCATATGTGGTGTCGATGTTGCCAGTCTGGTTTGCCCCCGGGTAGTCGTACAGCCGTGGGCTGTTCGAACCCAGATAGGGCAGTCCGGCCGCAACGTTGGCGGCATTGAAGGGTCCGGGCGGGCCACCGACGTAGCCCGCACCCAGCAGCGCCGCGCCGCCCGTGGAAATTCCGGGAACGCGCGCGCGGGGGGACGAGCATAAGGCCGCAAATCCCCCATTGGCGTTGGAGCCGAGGGGAAACGCATACAGACCCGGTGGCCCCAGCCCTGATGCGGCCTGGACGTTCGCATTGACCGTCGCAGCGTTGCTGCTGATGCAAGTGTTGTACAGGGTCGCAAACGTCGAAGTGGTGAGGTTGCCCTGGTAGGTCTGCAGTACGGAGTAGGGGAGAGCCTCCTGCGCCTGATGGTTCAAGTCCGCCGTGAAGGTGACGGTGTCCTTGTCCGAAGCCAGCCACAACAGCTTGCCGCGAACGGTCTGTACGTTGTAGCCGCCGTACGCGTCTCCAGTCTGGTAGCCCGCTTTTGGATACGCGTCCTGCGGGTCAACGACGAATGGCGTCTGGCCTTGGGGCGAGCTGCTGGGATAGGGGATGACCTTCTGGTAGCCGTCCCGATCCTGAGTCGATACGGTGAGGGAGGACAGCAGGGTGTCCTTGATGAGGGGGATGTCAGCGGTGAATCCAAAGTCACGACGGTTCAGACTGCCGGCCGTGGCCTGCGCCGTGATTTTCTCCTCATTGCCGGGAGTGTGGGTGATGATGCTGATCGCGCCGCCTTCGGTGTTCGCCCCGAACAGGGTGCCCTGCGGACCCTTGAGGATCTCGACCCGATCCACATCCAGCAGATCCTGGTTGGCGCCGATGCTGCGGGCCAGGTAGATGCCATCCAGATACACGCCGACGGCGGGGTTGAGGTTGAAGGCAAAATCGTCCTGTCCCACACCGCGGATGGAGGCGGTGAGCACCGAGCGGTCACCCGAGAAGGGGGAACCCGCATCCAGCGTGACGCCCGGCGTCAGATCTCCGAGAACTTGGATGCTGGTCAGATTGCGCTGCTGCAGGGAATCAGAGGTGAACGCCGTGATGGCGATTGGCACCGTCTGAACGTTTTCGGAGCGGCGAGTGGCCGTGACGACGACCTCTTGCAGGGTGCCGGAGGTATCGGCAGGTGCCGCCGGAGCCGCCGGCGCAGTCTGCGCGTAAACGCCACTTGAACTGGCGGCAAGGCCGGCGATGGTCCAGAAGGCCAGTCGACGGCCGCGACGGGTCGCGGTTCCCAGTGCCTTCGATCCTGCTGCTGCATCTTTCATCCTGCGTCCCCCTAAAACAACATCTGAAACGGGGGAGGCGGATCGGATGACCGCAGCGCGCGGTCCCTTGAGCTTCGAGTCCACGGCCGCATGTTTTCTGCGGTTCCGACGCCTCCCAGCGACGCCGCAGCCTATCGCGGCGCTTCACCGTGGTGCGCGGCCCACAGTGCAAATTTAAGCTGACAGCGCACCTGGCAACGCAATACTGTGGTAACGATGTTACAGCAGTCGTCGCGGATACGGAATTTCCTGCGAAAACCCGCATAACATGTTGATAGCTCAATCGCACCTTGCATATATTTCCACCGATGTGCCACATTCTCTTCGAATAGGTGGCTTACGAGGTCTGGAGCCCGCGATGGAGGTTAGGCTGGACGAGCAGCGTCCCGGTCACTGGTCGACAGACGGCGTTGATCAGCGCAGGGCACTGGCGTACTGGGTGGATACGGTCTGTGACCGTTTCCTCGAACTGGATATCGATACGCCCGTGCGCAGCCAATTCAGGGCCTGCCTGGATCAGATTGATTTTGGGCCGACCACCTTAAGCTTCGTGGGCGCCGCCAGTCAGCGGATTCGTCGCACACCAGCCAAGATTTCACGCACGCGCTATCCGACGTTTTGCCTGGTCCAGTTCCGGGTCGGACATGGAATCTTGCGCCAGCGCGGCCGCGAGTTACAGGCGCACGCCGGTGAGTGCGTACTGGTTGATGGCACCGAACCGTACGACCTCGAATGCCCGCAGGCCACTTCGGCGGCGATTTTGCGCATGCCTGAGGATTGGCTGCGCCGCTGGCTGCCGAATCCCGAATTATCCTCACCGACGCTGTTTTCGCGCGGCGACTGGAGTTCGGCCCTGTGCGCGGCCATGAGCAGTCTGCGGCTGGAGACCTGCAGTGATCTGGCACTACCGCGCAGTACGGTCGCCGAACAGATCGCCTCCCTGCTGACGCTCGCATTGGGCAAGGGTGCCGATGGTGAAAGTCCGCGCACTTTGCTCAGCGACCTGATCGTGACCCTGCGTGACCGGCTGGATGAAACGGACCTGTCTCCTCTCGTTGTTGCAACGCAGCATGATATCTCCAAGCGCACCTTGCACTACGCCTTTGCGGCGGCGCGTACGACCTTTGTCGAACAGCTGATGAAACTGCGGCTGGAGCGTGCCCGGGAGATACTCTCCGATGCGCGCCAGGCTGCTCCACGCATCGAGGATGTAGCAACCCGCTGTGGCTTCACGGATCCGAGCCACTTCGCCCGCCGCTTCCGCCAGAAATACGGCCACGCCCCCCTTCAATACCGGCGCGCCGTTCTCTAAACCACCGGTTTGCGCTGGCAGCGCAATTTCAGCAACTGCGGGTGCAACCTGCGGAGTGGATCATTGCGCCCCGGGATTTGCTGCCGCATGCTCGCGCGCAGCGAAAGTCATTCATGCCGTGCACGGAAGAAACTTGATGGACATGCCTGCGAAGCCGAAGCAATTCCCTTTGCCCAGCACTTTGAAAGTCGTGCCTGGGACTGAACGCGCACAGGCCGCGTACCCGTATTACACCCAGTTCGAGGCCGCGGACGATCAGCGCTTCTGGTTCTACAATTCCATGCACTTCCCCGAGCCGATGTCGGCATTCGACATGGTGACGGCGGAAGCTGCGTACTGCGCGCTCGGTGCCTCCAATACCCGGGTGCACTGCCTGCCCACCACCCTGGGCATTGATCATCGCATCATCAACGGCCGGGTCTACATCGGCGGCAATGCGGTCACGGATCCGGCGCAGATCGCCCGCCGGCTCGAGGAGTTCAAGCAGCGCGCGTTCTACTACTACGCCAACTGGGAGCGGCTCTACACCCAGTGGCGCGAAAAGATGATGGCGCTGATCACTTCGGCGCAGGAGCTGCCGAAGCCGCAGCTGCCGGAGCTTGAACCGCTGGCGAATGTGCATGCGGGACTGGGCGTCGCCTCCAACCATCGGCTGCTGGACATCTATCAGAAGACCCTCGAAGGGTACTTCCGGATGTGGCACCACCACTTCGAGTTCCTGCTGCTCGGATATGGCGCGTACCTGACTTTTTTCGATTTCTGCAAGAAGGCCTTCCCGGAAATCACCGACCAGACCATTGCGCGCATGGTGGCCGGCATCGAAGCGGAGATCTTCCGCCCCGATGACGAACTGCGGCGCCTGGCGCGCTGCGCGGTGGAGCTGGGTGTGGACTCCCACTTTGCCAAAAAGCTGACTGCCACACAGTTGATCGAGACGCTGCGCACCGCGGGAGAATCCGGAACGGCCTGGCTCAAGGAGCTGGAAATCGCGCGCCATCCCTGGTTCAACATCAATGTGGGCGATGGGTTCTACCACTACCACCGCGCCTGGAATGATGACCTGTCGATGCCGTTCGCGAGCCTTCCGGACTACATCGATCGGGTGAAGGCCGGCGAGTCCCTGCACCGCCCGGTCGAGAAGCTGTTGGCCGAGCGCAAGCAGTTGATCGAGGACTATCGGGATTTGCTGACCACGGACGATGATCGGGCAGCATACGATCAGATGATCACGCTGGCGCACCGGGTGTTCCCTTATGTGGAGGGACACAAGTTTTACTGCGAGCACTGGTACACCAATCTGTTCTTCAACAAGATCCGCGAATTTGGCGCGCTGCTGGCCGAACATGGATTCTTCTCCGACGCCGAGGACGTCTTCCAGCTGACGCACTACGAACTCGAATCGGCGATCATCGATCTCATGACGGCATGGTCCAACGGGTCCGCGCCACGCGGTCCGGGCCATTGGCCGGGGATCGTCGCGGAGCGGCGTGCCGCGATCCGTGAATGGGCCAAGCACGAGACGCCCCCGGCGTTGGGGGTGGTGCCGGACGTGATCGATGATCCGGCCATCGTGATGCTGTGGGGGATTACGCGCGAATCGCTGGATGCGTGGCTGTCGACCGCAGCGGATGCCGATCCGAATGAGCTCAAGGGTTTCGCGGCCTGCCGTGGTGTCGTCGAGGGCACGGCGCGTATTGTGAAAAGCGTCGAGGAGATCTCCCGCCTGCAAAAAGGTGACATCCTCGTCTGCCAGGTCACCAACCCGACCTGGGCGCCGATCTTCAGCAAGATATCCGCCGCCGTTTCGGACATCGGTGGCTCGATGAGCCATGCGGCAATCGTTGCGCGCGAGTACGGTCTGCCGGCCGTGGTCGGCACGGGCAATGGGACATCGCGGATCAAGGATGGACAGCGTATCCGCGTTGACGGCGGGCGCGGCATCGTCACCATCCTGCACTAGCCTCGCAAGGCATGACGGTGAGCGATTCGCAGTTTATCGGCTGGTTCGCCGAGCTGAGTCTGGCCGACCGACCCCAGGTCGGCGGCAAGGGCGGCAGTCTTGGCGAACTGGCGCGCGCGGCTATTGCCGTGCCCCCCGGGTTTGTCGTCAAGACGGCGGCCTTTGAACAATTCCTGGCGGCGGCCGAAAGCGTGTCACCGGTCCGAGCGCTGGTGGATGCCCTGAACGCTGAGGATCTGGGGCAAGTCAGTTCGGTGTCGGCCCAGCTGCGCGCAAGACTCCAGGCCGCACCACTGCCAGCGGACATTGGCGCGGCGATCACTCGCGCCTACGTGCAGCTCAACGCCGCCGATCAGGCCGCGGTCGCGGTGCGCTCCTCCGCGACCACCGAGGATGCCGCGGATGCCAGTTTCGCGGGTCTTCAGGATACCTACCTGTGGGTGCAGACGCTCGAGCAGACCCTGGACAAAGTGCGCAGCTGCTGGGCAAGCCTTTATTCGGTCGAATCGATGACCTATCGGCGCCGGCACGGATTTGCCGAAGTCGACGTCGCCATGGCGGTGGTCGTGCAGACCATGGTGGAGGCAAGAACGGCGGGCGTCATGTTCACCCGCAGCCCGCTGACCGGGGATCGCTCGGTCATGGCCATCGAAGGCTCGTGGGGCTTGGGTTCGGCCGTGGTCGGCGGGGAAGTGACGCCGGATCGGTGGGTCATTGGCAAGATCACCGGCGAGATCTCAGTGCGCGAAATCTCCGACAAGCACATCAGCCACGCGCCACTCGTTGCGGGCGGAATACACACCGTCGCCGTGCCCGCTGCGCAACGCCGGGTTGCCTGCATGAGCGATGATGAATTGCAGGCTCTGCGGGCCATCGGGCGCAAGGTCGAGCGGCACTACGGTCGTCCACAAGACATCGAGTGGGCGGTGGATCGGCACAGCGGCGCGATCCTGTTGCTGCAGAGCCGGCCGGAGACGGTCTGGTCAGCGCGGGACGCCGCACCGGTCAGTCGCGCCGCCGCCGATCCGTCCTTGCATGTATTGAAAATTTTTGGGGGCAACCGATGACTTTGACGGCCGCGGACGTTGCGGAAATCATGCGGCTGGTGGAGCAATCCGGCTTTGATGAGTTGAACCTCGAGATCGACGGCACGAAGATCAGCCTGCGACGCGCAGGCTCATCCGTCGCCGCCCCGGCTTTGGGGCCCGTGGTCTCCGACGCGCGGCCATCCGCGCGCGCGCCGGCAGCGCAGGCCGCCTCCGACCCGAATGCCGTGGACCTTCCCTCACCGTTGCTGGGCACGTTCTATCGCTCCCCAAAGCCCGGTGCGCCACCATTTGTTCAGGTGGGCTCGCAGGTGGAGCCCGACACCATCATCGGGATCATCGAGGTCATGAAGCTGATGAATACCGTGCGCGCCGGCGTGCGCGGCACGGTCGCTGAACTCCTCGCGGCGGATGGCGCCCTCGTCGAGTATGGCGAAGTCTTGCTGCGCGTGCGCAAGTCCGGTTGAGCGCCATTGCCGTGCACCGCATTCTGATTGCCAATCGTGGGGAGATTGCCGTGCGGATTATCCGCACCTGCCGCGCACTGGGTATTGAAACGGTGCTCGCGGCCTCGCAGGCCGATCTCGACAGTCTGCCGGCGCGGCTGGCGGATCGCACGGTATGCATCGGTCCGGCGCGTCCCGCCGAGAGCTATCTGAAGATCGAAGCAGTGGTGCATGCCGCGCGCGCGACCCGGTCGGACGCGATTCATCCCGGCTATGGCTTTCTCTCGGAGCGAGCCGCGCTCGCGCGCCTGTGCGAAGACTCCGCGGTCGTGTTCATCGGGCCGACCGCGGCGCAGATCGAGGCCGTGGGGGACAAACTGCGTGCCCGGGCGCAGGCCGAAGCGGCCCAGGTGCCGGTGGTACCCGGTTGCGCCGTGACATTGGTTGAGGAGGCGCTGGCGGCTGGCCGATCCATCGGCGTGCCGCTGCTCGTCAAGGCGGTCGGCGGCGGCGGCGGCCGTGGCATGAAGCGTGTCGATTCGCTGGATGAACTTCCCGCGGCCTTGGAGCTCGCCGCGGCGGAGGCGGGTGCTGCCTTCGGCGATGCGCGGGTCTACCTGGAGCGCTATGTCGCCAGCGGTCGGCATGTCGAAGTGCAGGTGCTGGGCGATGGCGCGGGAGAGGTGATCCATCTGGGGGAGCGCGACTGTTCGACCCAGCGGCGCTATCAGAAGCTGGTGGAGGAAACGCCGGCGCCGGGCCTGTCGGAACGGCTGCGGGCAGCGCTGCAGGGGGCCGCCGTGCGCTTCGCACAACGACTGTCGTACCGCGGGGCGGGCACAGTCGAGTTCCTGGTTGATAAGGAGCGGGACAGTTACTACTTTCTGGAGATGAACGCCCGCATCCAGGTCGAGCACCCGGTCACCGAGGCCGTGACCGGTGTGGACCTGATCGCCGAGCAGATCGCGATCGCCAGCGGCAGCGGATTGCGCCTGATGCAATCTGACATACGCATTGCCGGCTGCGCCATTGAATGCCGGATCAACGCCGAGGATCCGGCCAACGATTTTCGTCCCAGTCCGGGGCAGGTCGCGGCGGTGTCCTGGCCGGTGCAGGAAGGTATTCGGGTGGATACGCATATCGCGGCGGGCTCGCGCATACCGCCGTACTATGATTCGCTCATGGCCAAGATCATTGCCCACGCGCCCGACCGGGTCAGCGCCGTGGCGCGCCTGCGCCAGGCGCTCGCCGCGACCCGCCTGACCGGAGTGCACTCGAACCTCGCGTTCCAGGAGAGGGTGCTCGCGGATCCGGAATTCCAGGCCGGTGGTTTCGACACGGGATTTGTCGCACGTCTTTTGGAGCGCCCCCTATGAGCACCTTGCAGTTGGTCGAGACCTCGCTGCGCGACGGCAATCAGTCGTTGTGGGCGGCGCTGGGCGTGGACACGCCCAATACCCTGACGATCGCCCCGGTGATGGATCGAGTGGGTTTCAAGGCGATTGATTTCACGACGTCCACGCACATGGGTGTCGCGGTGCGCTTCAAGAAGGAAGACCCCTGGGAGCGTATCCGCTTGATGGCCGCGGCCACGCCCAACACCCCCCTGCAGTTCATGTCGACCGGATTTCGCTTCATTTCCTGGGAAACCGCGCATCCGGATTTCATGGCGCTGGTATTCAAGGTGCTGGCGCAAAATGGTATCCGGCGCTTCTGTCTTGCCGATCCGATGAATGATGCCGACTCGAACATCGCCTGCGCGCGGCTGGTGAAGCAGGGTGGCGGCGAGTACGTGATCGCCGCGCTGGTGTTCACCTTAAGCCCGGTGCACGACGACGCCCATTATGTTGCGGCGGCCCGCAAGCTCGGGGGTTGCGCGGATATCGATGCAATTTACATCAAGGACCCGGGCGGGTTGCTGTCGCCGAAACGCGCGCACACGCTGATTCCGGCCATCAAGGCCGTGATCGGCGCCAAGCCTCTGGAACTGCATGCTCACTGCACCATCAATCTGGCGGAACACACTTACCTGGAAGCCCCGGCATACGGGGTGAGCGTCCTGCAGTGCGCTTCGGGCGCCGCCGCGGATGGCACATCGAATCCGCCCACGGAACGTACCGTCGCGAACCTGCGCGCACTGGGCCATACCGTCAACGTGGATGATGCGGCGCTGAAGGAAGTGAGCACCTACTTCACGCGACTGGCTGAAGCGGAGGGGCTGCCGATCGGTCGGCCCCAGGGGTTTGACGCTGCCTACCTGCAGCACCAGTTGCCCGGCGGAATGGTCGGAACCATGCGCCGCCAGCTCGGCGAGCGGGGGCTCGCGCACCTTGAGGGAGCGGTGATCGAAGAGATCGGACGCGTGCGCGAGGAGCTGGGCTGGCCCATTGTCATGACCCCGTTTGCGCAGATCGTCCTGACCCAGGCGGTCATGAATGTGACCACCAAGGAGCGCTACAAGGTGATTCCGGATGAGGCCATCCGCTATGCCATCGGCCGCTTTGGCCGGCCCAATGTGCCCATTGATGGCAATGTGATGGATCGCATCGACTCCCTGGCCCGGACCCGGGAGCTGCGGGCGGAGCCTGGCATGCCCGCCATTGAAGAGCTGCGCGGACGTCTGGGTG
>DATDIL010000129.1:0-10596 GCA_036521075.1 Steroidobacteraceae bacterium
CGCGGGCCGCGGAGCTTCTGGGTGTGACGCGGCCGACCCTGTACGACCTGCTGGCCAAACACAAGATCGAGGCGGCGCAGTTTGGCCGACCCGCCGCCGCCGTGCCGGCCGGACCGGTCGTGCCGGCTGAAACCAACTCCGGTTGAGCGGCTGCGCCGGCGCGGCCCGCCGGGGCGCCCCCGCCGCGCGTCAATCCACCATCGCCGAGACTTCCGGCGACAGCGAGCTCTCGCTGCCGACGGAGTTATAGGCGGTGATGGCGAAGTAATACGTGCCGGCTGCGAGATTCTGTACGACGTAGGTGGTGAGCCCCGGATTGGCCACCTTGATGGTCTCGTTGTACGTGTTGGGCTGCGGGCCGTAGTGGATCTCGTAACCCTGCAGGTTCACGAGTGCCGAGCCATCGGCGTTCTCCGTCGGGGGCTGCCACGAGAGGGTGACATTGTCGGCGGAACTCGTTGCATTCGCGACCACGATGGTGAACGGCGGCAGGCTCACCGTTTGTCCGTTGTCATTCAGCGTGATGGCCACTCCCGGATATTGGCCGATCTGCTGGGCAGTGGGTGTGCCGGAAAGCACGCCGGTCGTGGCGTTGAACTGCGCCCAGGCGGGCAGGTTCGCGATGGTGAAGCTCAGATTGGTGCTGCCGCTGGTACTCACCACCGGCTGGAAGGTGTACGGCTGGCCGGCGACCGCGGTCGTGGCGGCAGTGCCCTGTATGGTTGGTTTGGCGCCGGGCGAGGACGGCACCCTGTCGATCTGCGTGATGCTGTTGGTCTGGCTCGCGGAGCTGCTGTCACTGCCACCGCAACCGGCCAGTACCGCACCGGCCACCACCACACTACCCAGCCAAAGCGCACGCGCGCGCGATCCTCGATCCATCATGCGACCCCCGCCAATGCCCCGTGAAAAGAAATCCCTGTGGCGCGCAGCTCCGCCAGGGATTCACGGGGCAAAACGGGGTTGCTCACGGTGATCGTGCAGATCACCCGCTCACGAGACCGCTGCTGCGATCCCGGCAACTCCGCTGTCGTAGGCCTCGTGAGCCGTTAGACCGGAAGCTTTGCGCCCCCACCTTTCGATGGGTTTACCTTTTGAGCCCGGTGGACCCTCCCGTCGGAAGATCTACCTGATTCAGCACCCAACCGGGTGCGTGGGAAGTAGTGCAACGCTTATGCCAAAAACGTAAGGTCTTGATTTTTAAGGGCTGTTTTTGCCTCGCGTACCGCCGGGGCCGGTTTGCCCCATCGGAAGTGTTGCCCGCGGCAGACATGTGCCGTAAGCGTCAACGCGGGGGATTGAGTTAAAGCGTTGATCGCGAAGAAGAAAGCTGCGGTCGCGGATCTCCGACAGTGGCGCTGGCGTGGCGGTCATGCGCGGCAGCAACGAACGGCGTTCCGGCCGGAAAGGTCCAAGATAGGAACGTTCGATAGAATCCGGGGAACGGCAACGGAGCGAGCTTTGCTAGTAACGTTGGCTCCGGATGGTGGCGTAGAATTTGCATCACCGGGGCTGACGCACTTGAAGGATTCAAGGCGAATCGGACGATAAAATGACGAATCCCGTGGTGTTCAAGCACACGCTGCCCGTCGGACTGCTGACGTTGTCGCAGTCGGTCGCCTTACCGGTGCTGGCCGGGGCATTGCTCGTGATGCACCGGTGGTACTTCCACCTTCCCTTCGATGCCAAATTCACGATGCTCCTGACGCTCGTGCTCGTGCTCGGGGCCTTCCTGCTGCAGCCGACCCCTGGTCTCATGCCGCAACTCATCGGTGGGCGCAGGCAGTTGATCATGCGCATCTTCCTGCGCTGGCTCGTGCTGCTCTTTTCGTTGCTGGCCGTGGGATACGTCACCAAGAGCTCCGGCGACTTTTCGCGCCGCATGCTGATGACGTGGGCGGTGATGACTCCGGGATTGCTCATCGGGGTCGCACTGGTGCTGCGCGAAGCGCTCAATCAGCTGCTGTCGGATCCGGCGAGCGCGCGGCGTGCCATCTTCGTGGGATACAACGACATCAGCGTGTCATTGGCGCAGCGTGTCGAGGTGAATTCCTCGGCCGCACTGCGCATCGCAGGATTCTTTGACGATCGGGCACCGCAGCGGCTCGGTGCGGATCCGCGGGCATTGTTGAAGGGAGGTCTGAAGGACATCGTCGGCTACGTGAAGCGCAACGCCGTCGATGTTATTTTCGTCGCACTGCCGGTGAGCCATCTGAGCCGGGTGCAGGCGCTGCTCGATGACCTGCGCGATACGACGGTCTCAATCTACTACGTGCCCATGGTCTTTCCGTTCGACACCATACAGGGCGGCACGAGTGAGTTCCTCGGCGTGCCGCTGATCGCATTGTGCGAGACGCCCTTTCACGGGTACCGCGGGGTACGCAAGCGGCTGACGGACCTGATTCTGGCGACGGCCATTCTGCTTCCCGCCGCTCCCGTGATGTTGCTGATCGCCTGGCTGGTGCGTCTGTCGTCGCCGGGACCGGTGATCTTCCGGCAACGCCGCTATGGCCTGGACGGCCAGGAGATCGTGGTCTACAAATTCCGCACGATGACCGTGACGGAGGACGGTGCGGCGATCGCGCAGGCGACGCGCGAGGATTCGCGCATCACCCCGATCGGACGGGCGCTGCGCCGCACTTCCCTCGATGAGTTGCCACAGCTATTCAACGTGTTGCAGGGTCGCATGAGTCTGGTCGGTCCGCGCCCGCATGCGGTGGCCCACAACGAGCTCTATCGCAAGCTGATCAAAGGCTACATGGTGCGCCACAAGGTCGCCCCCGGCATCACCGGCTGGGCCCAGGTGCACGGCATGCGCGGTGAAACCCAGACGCTCGAAGAGATGGAAGCCCGGCTCAAGTACGACCTGGACTACCTGCGCAACTGGACCCCGCTGCTCGATCTGAAGATCCTGGCCAAGACACTGGTGATCGTCGCACGCGGTGACAAGGCGTACTAGTTTCCGCGGGAGCCCGCTCCGCGGCTGATCCGTGCACCGGCTCTCCCGGCGCCGGCGACGCTGGCGGGCGTGGACTGCGCCAACGGCTTGGCGGGTGCCACCTTCGCCTCCCGTACCCAGGCCAGTTGCGTCGCTCGCGCGATGACCACCCCTGAGAAGTACCAATAGAAGTAGGACAGCGATGAATACATGTGCGTCGTCGTATAGAACGTCGCCATGACCATTACCGCGACCACGCCGATCCAGCCGGAGGCGACGCCGCCGAGGATTCCGCCGTCCTTGCGGGCCACCGTGAGGCAATCCCTGCCGACCAGCCAATACAACACGAAGACGAGCACCGTGCCGAGAACGCCGATCTCCAGCAGGAACACCGAAAAGGACATGATCAGGAAGCTGCGAAACAGGCCGTAATAGTCGCCGACGAAGTTCTGGCCCAGCGAGGAGGAGGAGGCATTCCCCAGCCCCAGCCCGAAAGCCAGCCGCAGCGGGTCCTGGGACAGATACTGCAAGGGAATCGAGATGGCATCCCCGCGCCGCACCGGCTTCAAGGTACCGATCTGCGCCGTGCCCTTCTTCGCCTCCAGGTAGCGCTGCATCTGCTGCTGATTGGTGAAGAAATCCTGAATATTGCGTTCCTTCTTGTAGGGGCTGTTCGCATTCATCAGATCGTAGACCGGCACAAGAATGCTGCCGAAGACGACGAGCAGGGCGACCGTCCAGCCCGTGATCCGCAACCGCTTGCCGCGCGGCGCCGCCGCCACGATTGCGGTGAACAGCCCGACAGGCAACAGGATGACGGTCGCCTTCGTCTCGTTGATCGTCGTGGGCAACAGCAGTACGAAAAACAACAGCAGGAACTTTGTCCGGCCGATCTGCTTCTTCATGAACAAGCCCGTCAGTACCAGCACGCAGCAGATGAGAAAAATGGACAGCACGCCCGAGTCCATCAGCGTGCCGCGCACGTCGTCCCCGGAGAACCGGCCGGCACTCCAGATGATCCAGCGTTGATAGCTGGCAATCGGCACCTGCAGCAGCGCCACGCCCAGCATCAACTTCAACTGTTGAGTGAGCTGCTTGTCCGAGAATTGCGCAATCGCCGGCAGCAGGAACAGCGGCATCGCCCGGGTGTAGAAGCGCGCGCCGGAGAGGATTGGGCCGGAACCAACGCCATTGGTGAGGATACCGCAGACGATCAGGAACGACAGCACGCCGAAGACCACCCAATACTTCGGCGCGATACCGGCAAAGCCCTTGTGCATCCCTTCGAGGAGCACGTAGATGGCGACGACGCCCGAGCAAGCCTCGGGAAGGAATTTCAACGGTGCCGGCGCGCCCAACGCCACCGCGTAGTCCGCGAAGCTGGCACACAGGATCGTCAGCAGGACGACGGCATGCATCAATGCGGCCCGCGAGGCGGTCCGCGAGTCGCGGCAGGCGACTCCCCGTTGCTCATGAGGCCCTCAGTTGTTCTGAAAGTCCCGCAGCGGATACCGCGCATCCGGGGTGTTGCGGCCCCGGACCAGCATCGCCTTCTGCTTCACGTTGAGGTAGGACATGCGAGGCTTCAGCGGTGAGGGCTGCACACGCGTGTAGTCGATGTAGCGGTCGAAATCGATCGGCAGCCCCAGGGAGACTTTCAGCTTGTTCTTCACGACCCACATCATGGGGCCCGCTTTCGGCAGCTGCGGAATGAGCGGCGAGCGCATGGCGGTGCGGGCGGTGGTGACCATCCAGCAGTTCTGCTCGCAGCCATGCACCTTGCTGATCGCCTTGCGCGCCTGATCGCTGGCCAGGATTTCCGCCCACGACTGCCGCGCCAGGTTTCCCATGAGCAGGTCGGAGCGCACGTT
Organism: Steroidobacteraceae bacterium; assembly: GCA_036521075.1. Classification (GTDB taxonomy): domain Bacteria; phylum Pseudomonadota; class Gammaproteobacteria; order Steroidobacterales; family Steroidobacteraceae; genus DAIDKA01. The sequence continues at coordinate 4,810 of DATDIL010000129.1, forward strand.
GCAGGTCCACACATCGGACCACGGATCGATGAAGGCGAAATCCGTTCCCGCCGTGCAGCGGATCAATCGCGGATGACCGAGGATCTTCTCGATCAGCCCCAGGTTGAGGTAGGCACGGAACCAGTTCTTCGGCGTCGAGCTGCGCAGCATGGAGGTGATCAGCCCCTCCACCTTGCGCGCCACGGACACGCGGTCGTAGAAATAATTATCATTTTTGTAGAACTGCCATGCGTTGTGCAAAGTGGAGGTCGACAGTTCCACCCCCATCGAGCGCGCCAGCTCGTAGGTAGCCACCAGCTGATCCACGTTCTCATCCTGGATCACGAAGGCGAATCCCAAGTCCGTGCCACCTGCCTCCTGCAGCGCCTTGAGGCCGGCCATCTTCGTGGCGGCGCCATCCTTTTCGCCCCGGATGGTATTGCTCGTATGCGCGTCGCCCTCGAGACTGAAACGGACCTTGATGTTGGGATATTTGCGGATGATCGGCACGAGCTTCTCGGGATGCAGCCCGTTGGAGCTGATCTCGAGCACGCGCGCCTTCGGATACAGCAGCTCGACCAGCTCGTGCAGATCGCGCCGCAGCGTCGGCTCGCCCCCGGAGACGTTCAGGTTGTCGAAGCCGCCTGGCAGCTTGGACAGGGTCGCGAGGGTGACTTCCTCGCGCGGATCGGTGGGGTTCTTCCAGATGTAGCACATCTGGCAGCGCGAGTTGCAGCGATACGTCGAGATGACCGTCAGATCCATTCGAAACTCCTACCGGCGGCTCGTGCGATTCACCCGCCTCATGCGGGCCTGATCACGCGGCAGGGATGCCTCGTCATCGAAGCACGACCTTGACCGCCGGCTGGTCTTGTAGTTTGGCACGCTGTGCCGTGTGTGCCGGTGCAAGGCAGGCCGGAATTATCATCTGAAGGGGGTGAAATGTCGATCACCGGGACACTGCAACGGACATGCCACATTCCCAATCGCCATGCGCTGAAATCCGCAGCCTGGGCTACGAGCTTGACATAAAGCGCCCATGCCGTGTGCCAGCACATCGTGATCCCGGCTATCAGCTCCTGCGCCTCGGGTTGCGCTTGCGCACGCCAATTCCCGGTAAGTCGCAGCGTCGACATTTCGTATTCCGTGCGATAACCTTGAACTAAAGGGGGTCAGATGCCAGGCCCGCCGCCAAAATAACATGGTTCCGTTGGACACGATCATCGGTCAGCCCGGTCAGCGTTGACGGCTGTGCTGGACCAGTAAGCAGGGGAGGGAGCGAGCATCGGCGAGGGGCAGCCCCCCAGCCCGCGCATTTTCACCGTGACGCATTCATCCGTCGCAGCGCACCTGCCGGCAGCATGGGTTGCCGAGCGCCGAACCGATCAGCAATGGCTGCTGTGCGGACTGCTGGCGATCTTTCTGCTCGAGCTGGCGTTGGTTCTGGGGTTATTGCCAACCTTCCAGAGGCATTTCAGTGCGCTGATGGATGTCGGCCGCGTCGATAACTATAACGCGCTGGCCAAGAACATCATCGCAGGCTCCGGCTACCGGTTCACGCCCACAACGGCCCTGACGCTGCTCAGGGAACCCGGTTACCCTTACTTTCTCGCGGCCCTGTCTTATGTGTCCGACGGCAGTGTCCGCGCGGCGATCATCGCCAATCTGCTGCTGGCCACGGTCTCAGCGCTGTTGCTGAGCCGCCTCGCGCGGCACATGTCGCGTGACCGATGGGTTCCGCTGATCGCCCCGGCAGTGTTGCTGCTGCATCCGGGTATCGTGGTCGCCGAGTTGCGCAGCGGGGTGGAAATTCTCTTCACCTTGCTGCTGCTGTGCTTCTTCCTGCTGCTCAGGCGGGCGTTGCAATCGGAACGGCTGGCAGCCTACGCCGCCGCCGGCGCGATGTTGGGGCTCGCTTGCATGGTGCGCAGCACGCCCCTGCTTTTTCCGGGCTTTTTGCTCCTCTACCACATCGCACGCAAACCCGGTTGGGATGCATTGCGCAGGTCGGCTGCCGGCGTGGCGCTGATGAGCGGCGCAGCGCTGCTGGTGCTCGCCCCGTGGGGCCTGCGCAACTACATGTTGGTGCACAGATTTGTGGTGACGGCCAGCGTTCAGGGGGTATCGGAGCAAGTTGGCCTCTACCAATGCACGCAAGCCGACAGCGGCAAGAATTTTGGCGAGCTCGACCAGGCGGCGGCTGCGACGCGCAACTCGCTCGCCGCCGCGCAGGGCTACCGCTTCGTGCCGGGTTACTATCAGTACTTCTACTCCCCCACCGACGAGCTGAAATTCAACGACTTTCTGGGCCGCCAGGCGCTCGCGACCTATCGGCATGCGCCGGCGCTGCTGTTCAAGTGCGGCGCGGAGAATCTGCTGAATGTCTGGTTCAGGGGCAGGAGTGCGCTGGTGACGCTGGGCATCTGCTGCGTGCAGTTGCCATTTCTGCTGCTCGCTGTGCTGGGCCTGCGAACCGGATGGGCTTCCACGGAGCGCTCGACGCTGATCTGTCTGCTGCTGTTTGTCGGCTATTCGATGGCCGTATGCGTGCCGATTCACGCCGAGGCGCGCTACGGCATTCCGTTGATCCCCATTCTCGCGCTGCTGGGCGCCTGCCGCATTGCCGCATGGCTGCAGCAGCGGCGCTCGAGTGGCGCACAGACCCGGCTCGACATGCAGCCGGTCGGCACCTGAGTTCGGCAGTCATGCCGGCAGCCGCGCCGCTCGCGGATGCGCCGGTGCTGTGCGTGGCGCTCGATGGCACACTCATTCGCAGCAACCTGCTGCTCGAGTCGTTGCTGCTGCTCATCAAGCGGAATCCACTCTACCTCCTGTGCGTGCCGTGGTGGCGGCGGCGCGGCCCGGCAGCGCTGAAGGCAAAGGTCGCAGCTCGCGTCGAGCTCGATCCCGCCGCGCTGCCGTACGACCGGGAGTTCGTGGCGTGGCTACGCTCCGAGCGGGAGTCGGGCCGTACCGTGTGGCTGTGCACAGCGGCGAACGAGCGGCTGGCTGGCGAGGTGGCCGCCCATTTGGGACTGTTCACGGGAGTGTTGGCGAGTGCGTCCGCCCACCTCGCGGGCGCCGCCAAGGCCGCCACGCTGTGCGATCGCTTTGGTGAGCGCGGCTTCGACTATTGCGCGAGCGCGCGGCGTGATCTGGCCGTCTGGCGCCACGCCCGCGCCGCGATCATCGTTCGCGGCAGCCGCAGTCTCGCGCGGCGCGCGGGTCTTCTGACGAGCGTACCACGCAGTTTTCCGCCGCATCGGGGCACTCTGCGCGCTGTGGTGCAGACGCTGCGACCGCATCAGTGGGTGAAAAACGCCCTGTTGGTCGTGCCACTGCTCGCCGCCCATCGTGCCGCTGACCCTGCGGCCGTGCTCACGGCGTTGCGCGCCATCGTGGCGTTCTCACTGTGTGCTTCCTCCGTGTATGTCCTCAATGACCTGCTCGATCTGCAAGCCGATCGGGCACACCCGCGCAAGTCGCAGCGCCCGTTCGCCGCCGGCAAGCTGCCCTTGTCGGCCGGAATGGCGCTCGCGCCTGCTCTGCTGCTTGCGGGATTGCTCATGGCAGCCTGGATGCCCACGCAGTTCCTGGCCGTTGTGCTTGCCTACTATGCATTCGCGATGAGCTACTCCTTCATCCTGAAGCAGCTGATACTGATCGATGCGCTCGCGCTGGCGGGACTTTACACGCTGCGGATCATTGCGGGGGCCGCTGCGAACGGCGTGCCACTGTCGTTCTGGCTGATGCTGTTTTCCGTGTTCCTGTTTCTGAGTCTGGCCTTCGTGAAGCGGTTTGCCGAGTTGGACGCATTGCGCCGATCGGGCCAATTGCACGCCGCCGGGCGGGGCTACCACGTGGAGGATCTGGCCCTGCTGCTGAGTCTTGGAACCGCCGGCGGCTACCTGAGCGTGTTGATCCTCGCCCTGTACATCCACTCCCCGGAGATCGAGGCGCTCTATCGTCAGCCGCGCTGGATCTGGCTGTTGTGCGTCTTGCTGCTGTATTGGATCAGCCGCACCTGGATGAAGGCGCAGCGCGGCAGGATGCACGATGATCCGGTGGTGTTTGCCCTCAAGGATCCGGTGAGTCTGCTGATCGGGGTCCTGGCCGCAGTCACGGTGTCCCTGGCGATCTGACCGCGCGGCGGCACTGGTGGGCTCGGCAGCGCGTGCATCTGCCCCGGCGCAGGTCCTCTCATCTCAACAACTGCTGCGACAATGTGACACAGTTCAAACTTCCTGGCGCCGGTGGCAAGCGCTAAAACGGCGCAGCGCCGTGTTGCCGCCTCATGTTGATTTGTCGCTTCGCTTCGACACTTGACTCATTGCACGCTGACGGTTAGGTTCCGGCCGAGATTGCTTGGACGCTCGTGTCATCTCCAGAGCGAACCGTACTGTCGCGTGAGGAGCAGAATTTATGTGGAGACGGTTGTTGGTCGCGAGTGCGATCGTCGGATTATCAAGCTTCGGGACCGCCACCGAGTCGCGGGCCGCCATCACCCCGAATCCTCCCGGTACGATCTGTATCGACAACAAGTGCGTATCGACGCACCCGCCAACATCCGGCGGCGCGATCAAGTGGAATCCCGGCCATTACATGGCCTCCGAGGGGATTCTGAAACCAGGCAAAACCCTGGCGGACGTGGTGAACGAGCTGGACGATCTCAACGGCTGGGATCAGATCCTCGGTTACCGCCTGTTCGTGAACTGGGCGACGCTGGAGCCGACCGAGGGCAACTACGATTTCTCGGTGCTGGATACGATCTTCACTCGCCTCAAGACCCACTACAACAAGCCGAAGCGGCTGGTGCTGGTCGTGCTGCCCGGCACGTTTGCCAGTTCGATGGGCAGGAACGACGGTGGCTCGATTCCGCTATACATCCAGCGCGATCCGAAGTATGGCCCCAGTCCGGTTGCCGGCAGCTATGGTTGGTGGGGACACAATTCCGGCGGAGCATCGACGGGATCGTACGTTGCAGCACTGTTCCGCCCGGCCGTGCAGGCGCGCTTCACGGCGCTGATCCAGGCCATCGGCGCGCACTACGATGCCGATCCGTACTTCGAGGCGTTCATCTTCCAGGAAGATTCCTGGATGGTGGGGACCTGGAAGGGGGCACCCGATTTCGCACCGAGCAGCGATGCGCCGTTCCCGGCGTTACTGAGCGCCGCCGTAGCCGCTTTCCCGCACACCAACGTGGCCATGCAGAACACCTGGCTCATCCAGGAGCCGCCGACGTTGGATCTTGCAAACTGGATGTTCACCAATCGTGTCCTGGAGGGTTCTGCGGATACCGTCGGGCAAACCGCGTTCGATAAGTATAACTTTGCATCCCAGCTCGCCTGGGGGCTACAGGCTTATTGCGGCACCGCCACCAGCAGCAACGCCGCCGTGACGGACCAACGTATCACCACGCATGCCATGATGGACGTGGAGAGTGCCGAGATGACGGGGCCGTACTTCACCCGACTCGGTGGCCCGTTCACCCCGTTGGACCTCGTGACAGCGCTCAACCAGACCTTCAAGGCATCACACGCCTTCTGGACTCACTTCAGCGGAGCCGAATATGGCGGCACGGTCCCCGCCGCATCGAAGTGGTCGAACCTTGCTGCAACCCTCAGCGCGCATCCGCTGCTCGCCACCAGTTACCCCAGCATTTATCCGCACTAACCCCGGTCCGCCTTTTTGGCGGGGAGTGATCCTGCGCAAGGAGCGGTACGCTCAGGCCCCGCGGCGCGCGCAAAATGCAATCGACAGATGGCGCATCTGATTGAGCTCAGCGCGAAAACGGCGGCTGAGCCCGTC
>DATDIL010000130.1:0-3885 GCA_036521075.1 Steroidobacteraceae bacterium
TCGCCGGAAAAGCCATGATGCCTTCGGCGATGCGCACTTTGAGCACATCGGGTGCCAGCACGGGTGTCTAGTCTCATTTTATGGGATACTGGTCCCAATGAATGCGACTTATACGCGGTGCCGTCCGCCGCAGTCAAGCGACCGGCGTGCGCTCGATGAATCCCAGGCGTTCGGAAATGGCACGCGCTGCAGCCGCAACTTCGCCGCCGAAGCGATCGAGTTTGGACATCACGCGATCGGCGGGCCCGGAGACACTGATGGCGGCGACCGGTACCGCCCGGTGGTCGAAAACGGTGGCCGCACAGCACGCCAGGGTCAGCTCGAATTCCCGCCGGTCGGTGGCGAATTGGCGCTTCTGGATCCGGGACAGCTCGCGCTCGAGTGCCGTGCGATCCACGATCGTCTCCGGCGTATAGCGCTTCATATCCAGTCGCTTGATGAGCGCGCGACGGTCTTCGGGTTTGAGCGCCGCCATGAATGCCTTGCCGAGGGAGCTCGCGTGCATGGGCCTGCGCGAACCGAGGCGCGAGCTAATGGTGACAGACTGCGGTCCCTGCTCCCGGTACACGAGCACCATGCCGTCGGAGTCGAAGACCGCGAGGTTGACGGCCTCCCGTGTCTGCTCGAGCAGGCGCATCAGCACCGGGGGTGCGACCTGCATGATGTCGGTCGACTGCAGTGCCGCCACACCGAGCTGCGCGGTCTCACGACCGAGCCGCCAGCGGGCCGAGGTGGCGCTGATTTCCAGGAACCCCCGTTCTCGCAGGCGTTCGGCGATGCGGTAGGTGGTGCTGCGACTCAGCTTCAGTGCCGCAGCGACTTCGACCACGCTGGCTTCCGGGGTCTTCTTGAAGAACTGCAGTATCGCGAGCCCGCGCTCGAGGATGCCGGCGGCAACGTCCCCCGAGGTCGCCTCCTTTTTGATTCGCTGCTTCTTCAATGGCAATGTCCGCAAATTCGTAGCGGGTAGCATACTGCGACCGGCGCTGCAGTGCGCAAAGGATGCTTCGTGAAACCAGTGGTTGCAATCGTCGCTCAGGGCGGCATGGCTTCAGGACTGGGTGCGCGCCTGACGCAGCACGGAGTGGAAGTACGCACCGTCACTTCCGGGCGCAGTGAAGCCAGCCGTGCGCGCGCGCTCGCCGCCGGCATGAAGCAGGTAACTGCGGCGGAGTTGCTGCAGGCCGATGTGCTGCTGGCGGTGCTGCCTCCGGCGGTCGCGCTGCCATTCGCGGCGGCTCTGGCGCCACAACTTCGGGCCGCGGCGCGCAAGCCTTTGTACGTCGACTGCAACGCGGTGAGTCCGGAAACGGTGCGCGCCATCGCGGCCGTCATCACGGACGCCGGTGCGGATTTCGTCGACGTCGGCATCATCGGCCTTCCGCCCCGGGACGGATACGCCGGCCCGAAGCTGTACGCCTCCGGCAAGCAAGCGCAGCAGCTCTCGCAGCTATGCCAGTTCGGATTACAGGTCCGCGTGCTGGACGGGGAAGTCGGCGCCGCCTCCGCGCTCAAGATGGCCTACGGCGGGATCACCAAGGGACTGACCGCGGTGGGAACGGCGATGATCCTGGCTGCCACGCGCGCCGGTCTCGCCGAAGCCCTGGAGCGGGAGCTTGCCGAGAGCGAGCCCGTCCTGCGTGAAGCTTTGGGACGGCGCATTCCCGATATGTTGCCCAAGGCCTACCGCTGGGTCGATGAAATGCGGCAGATCAGTCATTTTTCGCAGCCCGACGCCGCCGCAGCCGCGATCTATGCAGGCGCCGCCGACCTGTACGAGCGCCTCGCGAATGAGGCCGCCGGCGAACGACGCGAGGCGTCCGCACTGATCGCGTTCTTCGACTCCAAGGGCCAGCTCAGGCGTCCTTGACGCAGGGCCGGCCGCTCATGTCACGTGACGCCAGCGGTTGAGCAGCGATTCGACGAAATCGCGGACGCGAACGCCCGCCCTTCCACCGGCTGCGGCCGCGGTGGAGTTCACATGCGAGAGTACCCCGTCCTGGTAGATGGCGCGGGCGTCTCCGATCGGGGCGGAATCCGCGGCCGCCGCACCGGCGACGATACCGCGCTCATCCAGTGTCGGAAGACGCTTGATGCCGGCAGCGTCCAGACCGACACCCGCGTCGCTGAAGAATATGGCGCGCACATTCGGTCCGATGACGCCGTCGGGCCGGCCCCGAAACAGCGCCGCATGCGAGCCGGTGATGACGATGCTGCCGGCATCATCGGCAGTCAGGAGCGGTGCCGCGTCCAGGCACACGACGGATGGCTCCCCGGCGCGTTCGCGAACGAGATGGCGTTTGCCGCCGCTGATGGGCGGCAGGTCGGCCATGATCAGCGGTGCGTGGCGCAGATGCTGCGCGCATTCCCGCACGGTTTGCCCCGCCCGGCAGCCCAGTCCGGCTGCAATAGCATTGACGTGGCTGATAGTTCCACAGCCCAGCATGTGATCGCCGTCGCCGATGTGACAGCTACGGGCATCGGCGGTCGCGGCCGCGATGCCGATGCGCTCCAGGTAATCCAGGCCGCGGATGCCGGCCCGGTCCTTGCCCACGCCGGCGTCGTTGAGAACCACCGCGCGAACACCCCACCGCGCTGCGTGGTAGGCATTATATTCCCCGCCGTAGGAGCCGGAGATCAATACGTGGCCGCGACAGGCCTCACCGGCCGTGGCGCTGCTCGCTGCAGTGCATATTTGAACCTCTTCCAGCACGGTGATACCTGGCTCCGGCTGTGGCCTTTTCAAGCACCTTCAGTCAACATCCCGCTCGTCGGCATAGCGGGTCACGATGAGGGTTCATAGGATGACCGAGGCAGTGCGATCCGTAAAGTTGCAACGGCTACGGGTGCTGGTATTTGAACGCATGGATCCATCGGACGCGTCTATCAGCTGGTTGGAGGGGCAAGGGCTCGAGCTGACCCTCGGAAGACCCATGTGGCAACCCCCGTATACGCGGTACTCGGAGGACGAGATTGTTGCCGCCGCGCTCGGTCATTGCGCCGTGATGGGGGCCAGCGGTGCTCGTTTCTCAGGCAATGTCCTGCAGCGTCTTCCGGAGCTGCGCTTCATCTCCAAATTCGGCGCGGGCGTTGACAGCATCGATCTCGAGGCTGCGACGGCGCTCGGTATCCTGGTGTCCAATACTCCGGAGGACGGAGAGGCCGCCGACGTCGCCGAACATACGATTGCCATGATGCTGGCATTGAAGAAGCGATTGTTGGACTGGACACCCGCTTACATGCGCGCCGGCGGATGGCGCCCCGGGCCCTTCGCGCAATCCATGGCAGGAGACACGATTGGCCTCATTGGACTTGGCCACATAGGGCGCGCCGTCGCGCGCCGACTGTCAGGCTGGGACGTGAACATTTTGGGATTTGACCCCGCTATCCGCTCGGCCGTGCCTGATGTAACGCTCACCGATCTGACAAGCCTGCTCGAAGCGTCGGACATCGTGAGCCTGCATGCCAACCCGACCTCCAGCAACCGTCACCTGATTGACGCCAAGGCCATTGGACTCATGAAGTCGAGTTCCCTGTTGATCAATACGGCCCGCGCATCGCTGATCGATACCGAGGCTCTGGTACAGGCTCTTGACAGCGGTCGGATCGCCGGCGCGGCCATAGACGTGTATGACGAGGAACCGCCGGACCCCGCAGCGGCATTGTTTCGGCTTCGGAATCTCCTGGCGACGCCGCACACGGCGGCCTGGACACGAGGCGGGCTTGAGAACATCGGCTGGCATGCCGCGCGCAACCTGGTTGCCATGCTGACCGGCAAGGGCCATGCAGACATCGTCAATGCGCCGGCAGCCGGCGCGGGCACCCTGGTCGGGTTAAACCTATGAACAAATGCACCCCGGAGGCTGCCCATAATATTGAGTTCGT
>DATDIL010000131.1:0-32494 GCA_036521075.1 Steroidobacteraceae bacterium
CGCAGCTCGCTGCCAATCTGCGGCATCGCGCCGTAGGGAATCGAGACCAGGATGACGGTGCCAAATTGGGCGGCCTGCAAGGGTGTGCCCGCATGGGCACGCGGTCCCAATTCGGCGACCAGGCCCTGGAGCTGCTCCGGGTGACGTGACGAGACAAAAACCTCATGACCTGCCTTGACCCAGGCGCGCGCCAGGGCGCCGCCGATCCTGCCGGTGCCGATGATGCCGATCTTTTCGGGGTTTTTGGCATCCGCGGCCTGGGAGGGTAAAGCGCTGAGGACTCCCGTCAGTCCCAGGATCAGCGCGGCGGCGAGCAGCGGAAACCTCATGCGCATGGCAGTCCCCATCCAATGATTCGACGCAGGATGTGGCCGCGCGTATTCCCGTGTCAAATCCGCAGCTTCGGCCGCCGTCGTTTTACTAACGCCACGCTCACCGATGCATCGTTAGAGTTTCCTTCATTGCAAAAAGGAGACGGTGGTGGACGTCATATTTCTATCGGCTGGGGCGGGCAGCGGGTAGCCTTGGAACCATGGTGGAGCGACCCGATCCGGATCAATTATTGGAACATGTCCAGGCGGAGGAGGCGCGGGCGAAACGCGGCCATCTGCGAATCTTCTTTGGCGCATCCGCCGGCGTGGGCAAGACCTACGCCATGCTCGAGGCGGCACGAGCGGTCAACGCAACCGGTACGGATGTGGTGCTGGGCTACGTTGAACCTCATGGGCGAGTCGAAACCGAGCGCCTGACCGAGGGCATGGAGCGGTTGCCGACACAAACCGTTCGCTATCGTGATATCGCGCGCGCGGAATTCGACCTGGATGCGGCGCTGGTGCGGCATCCGGCGATCCTGCTGGTGGATGAGCTGGCACATTCCAATCCGGTCGGCGGTGAGCCGCCGCCGCGGCATCCGAAGCGCTGGCAGGATGTGGAGGAACTGCTCGAGGCCGGAATCGACGTGTGGACGACCGTCAATGTCCAGCACCTGGAAAGCCTCAACGATCTGATTGTACAAACCACGGGTGTGCAGCAGCGCGAGACGCTGCCGGATCATGTGTTTGACAAGGCGGATGAGGTCGAGCTCATTGATCTGCCGCCCGATGATCTGCTGGCGCGACTGCGTGCCGGCAAGATCTACCTGCAGGAGGATGCGGCCAATGCGGTGGAGCGCTTCTTCTGCAGGCCCAATCTCCTGGCGTTGCGCGAGATCGCGCTGCGCCGGGTCGCGGACCGCGTGGAGGCCGCGGCGCGTGATTCGGCTGTTGGCGAGCGCGCGCCACGTTCAAGGCTGGCAAGCGATCGGGTCATGGTGGCCACGGGGCCGGACGCGCAATCCGAACAGCTGATCCGGGTCGGCAAGCGCCTGGCGGACGCGCTGGATGCGGACTGGACGGTGGTCTATGTGGAAACTCCCGCGTTGCTCAAACTCTCGGAGGCGCAGCGCAATCGGCGCATCGAGTTGCTGCGGCTCGGCGAATCCCTGGGGGCGGAGACCGTCACATTGGACGGGCCCACGGCCGTCGAAGCGTTGCTGGAGTACGCAGCCACCCGCCATATCACCCGCGTGATCGTCGGCTCACCCAAACGCCATGGCTGGCGTGCGCTGCTGCGGCCCTCGGCCGCGATCGAACTGGCCAGGCGCGCACGCGGTTTCGATGTCATTACGATCGCGGCCACCAACTCGCGCATGAGCGACTCGGTGCGCACCGCGCCGCGCTCCGAGCGGGCAGCGGCGCCCGTACGCTGGAGTCGTTACGGGTGGGCCGCGGCGTTGACGGCCGCCTGTACGCTGGTGGCTTTTGTCCTGTTCGCGCACGTGGACACGGTCAACCTGGTGATGGTGTACCTGTTGGGCGTGACCCTCGCAGGCCTGCGGCTCGGGCGCGGGCCATCGGTTCTCGCCTCGATATTGAGCGTGGGGTCGTTCGACTACTTCTTTATTCCACCGCGGTACAGTTTTTCCTTTTCGGATGCGCAGTATCTGCTCACCTTCGGGGTGATGCTGATGATCTCGCTGGTCATTGCGACATTGATGGCCAGCGTGCGCCAGCAGACACGCGTTTCCGGGGCACGCGAACGGCGCACGGCGCTGCTGTATGCGATGAGTCGGGAGCTGGCGGCGACCCGCGGCACCGCCAAGATGTGCCGGGTCGCGGTACGGCATGTGGCCGAAGTTTTCCTCTGCAAGGTCGTGGTACTGCTGCCGGATTCCCGGGGGCGCCTGCACTTTCCCACCGACAAGCCCGGTGCGACGGCGTTGCGCGGCGCGGATCTGGCGGTGGCGCAGTGGGTGGCGGACCATGGGCGCCAGGCGGGCCTCGGCACTGATACCTTGCCGGGAGCCGCAGCGCTGTATGTGCCCTTGGGAGATGTGCGCCGGCAACTGGGTGTGTTGGCCGTTCTGCCCGAAAACCGGCGACGCGTCATGCTGCCCGAGCAGCGCCATCTGCTGGAGACGTTCGCCGGGCAGATCGGGCTGGCGCTGGAACGGGCATTGCTGGCCGAACAGGCCGAAGCGGCCCGCGTCTCAGCGGAAGGTGAGAGTTTGCGCAATACGCTGCTCGCATCGATTTCGCACGATCTGCGCACGCCGTTGGCGGTGATGGCAGGTGCCGGCAGCACGCTGGCGGATCATGGTGCCTCGCTGGATGAGGCCACCCGCGCGGCCCTGGCGCGCTCCATCGAGACCAAAGCGCGCGAGATGTCTGATCTGATCTCCAATGTGCTTGACCTGATGCGGTTCGAATCCGGGCAGATCAGACTGCGTAACGACTGGCAGACCCTCGATGACCTGGTGGAGTCATCGTTGCGTACGCTGCAGGAGCCGCTGACACGCTATAGCGTGGAGTTGCGCCTGCCCGTGGACCTGCCTCCCGTTTACGTGGATGCGACTCTCATCACGCAGGTTTTCACGAACCTACTGGACAACATCGTCAAATATACGCCTGCGGGCACGCACATCGTGATTGCCGCCATCATCGATGACAATGGCGCAAGACGCGCCTCTGGATCCAGGGTGCGCGTTAGCGTCGACGATGATGGTCCGGGGTTGCCAGCCGGTGATCCGGCGCTGCTGTTCGAGAAATTTCAGCGCGGCACCGGCGAGGGCACGATCGTCGGGGTGGGGCTGGGGCTTGCAATCTGTCGTGCCATCATTCGTGCCCATGGCGGAGAAATCGAAGCCCACGCCCGTGCCGCGGGCGGTACCCGGATTGAACTGACGCTGCCTACCGCGGAGCCGGAGCCGGCATGACACAGGCGATGCATCAGATCCTGATCATCGAGGATGATGCTTCGATCCGCGAAGTCCTGCAGGCGTTGCTGGGCTCGGGCGGATTTCGGGTGATCGAGGCCGCATCCGCTGCTCGAGCCGATATCGAGGCCCGCGCCCACAAGCCGGATCTGCTGCTGGTGGACCTGGGCCTTCCGGATGGCGATGGCCTGACCGTCATTCGCGGCGTGCGCACCTGGTCGCCGGTGCCCATCGTCGTGCTCTCGGCGCGCACGATGGAAGAGCAGAAGATTGCGGCACTCGATGCGGGCGCCGATGACTACATCACCAAGCCGTTCAGCGCGGCCGAACTGCTCGCGCGGGTCCGCGCGGCGCTACGGCGCAATGTGCGTGCGAAGGATCAGACCCCGCTCCTGGCGTTCGGGGCCATCCAGGTGAATCTGCAGCAGCGTGAGGCAAACGGGCCCGATGGTCCGGTGCATCTGACGCCCCTGGAGTTCCGGGTGCTCGAATGCATGGCCCGTCACAGCGGCATGATCGTGATGCAGCCGCAGCTGATCCGTGAAGTGTGGGGTCCGGGTCATCTGGGAGATTCCCGCAGCCTGCGGGTGTGCATCCGGAATCTGCGCTCGAAGCTGGAACCGCTGCCGCATCGCCCGCGGTACCTGGTGACCGAAGCGGGGCTGGGGTACCGTTTGCGGCAGGATTGAGGTAAGGAGTCCGATAGTGATGAACAAGGCCAATACCTGGCTGGCCCTGCTGTTCGCGGGGGCCGGCGCGACGGCGAACGCGCATTCGCACCTGCGCAGCTCAACGCCCGCGGAGGCCAGTACCGTTGCGCCACCCGCCCAGGTCGTGCTCGGGTTTTCCGAAATTTCGCGCCTCGCGGCGCTGACGCTGGTGCACGGATCGGGTCCTGCGCTCAAAGTTACACCACTGCCGCAGCAACCCGCGCAGCAGCTGCGCGTGGGGCTGCCGAAAATGACGCCGGGTGCGTGGAGTCTGACCTGGAGGGTCATCGGCAGCGACGGGCACATCACTCATGGGACCGTACACTTCACCGTCAAATGATGGTTGATTCGGTCGCAGTCCTGCTCCGGGGATTAAGCTTCATCGCGATGTTCCAGGCGGTGGGCGGCGCGCTGTTTTTGATCCTATTCGGGACCTGGTTACCCCTATCGGGGGTACGAATCCGGCGGCTGTTGCGTATCGCGACGCTGACGGCCGGTGCGCTGGTGCTGCTGCAATTCAGCATCGAAGCGGCCCGGCTTGCCGGAGAGTTCTCTGGCGTGTGGGACCCACAGATGCAAAGACTCGCCTGGGACAGTGTCGTGGGGACTGCCACGCGACTGCGGCTGGGCGGTTTGCTGCTGGTACTGGTGGGCTTGCTCGCACGCCGACGCACGGCGGCCGTGCTGTGCATCCTCGGTATTGCAGTGCTGGCGGTGGCCTTCACCCTCCTCGGGCATACCGTCGATCAGCCGCATCGAATGGGTCTGGCGTTGCTGTTGCTGCTCCACCTGCTGAGTATGGCGTTCTGGTTTGGCGCAATCTGGCCGTTGCGGCAGGCCGTGATTCTGGAGGCGCCCGCCGCCGCCGCCGCGGTGCTGGAGCGATTTTCCCGGTTTGCCGTGTGGATCGTGCCAGGTATGTTGCTGGCGGGGGCAACCCTGGTGGTACTGCTGGTGCCGGGTTTTTCCGTATTTGGCCAGCCCTACGGCCGACTGCTGCTGGCAAAAATGGCGGGTTTCGGCGCGTTGATGGGATTCGCGGCAGTGAATAAACTGCGACTGACGCCGGCGCTGCTGCAGAACGATCCGGCAGCGGTACCACGCCTGCGCCGCTCCCTGCTGAGCGAGTATCTGATCCTGGCGGCGGTACTCTGCATCACTGCGATCATGACGGAGTTATACTCACCGGACACGGTTTAACCGAATCGCGTCGGGGTTTCGCGACGTCCGACGGAGTCAAAAAGTCGGGTTCGCGCATGTATGCTGGTGCATACAGGTATGGGCGCAGCAAGTGACGGAGAAATGAACTGGTTCTGGAGTCGCCGGATGGCACCGGCAAGTGCGTCGGTCCGCCGCGTGACCGCAACTTTGGATGACCCGGTGAAATTCGGGCGGCTGCTGCGCGAGTTGCCGGAATCCGAAGAACTGCGCCCGCGTCTGGCCGCAAGTTTCTATGCCCGCGCCTGGGACCCCGCCACGGAGCGCGATCTGTGGATTGTCAGCGACGGTAGCCGGGTCGATTGCTACGTGCTGGCGGGCCTTAAATTCCAGCAGGCAGCGTCGGTGCGCGTACGCTGGGACGTGAATAAACGCGAACCGGCTGAGCTGTCGGTGGAAGCGCTGGGAGACTGCGTGGCCAAGGTGACGGAAGGCAGCGTTACACTCGTCGAAGAGTAGCGGTTGCCGGGCGATACAGGGGGCGATTTGGGGCAGACCATCCGGATCGATGATCTCGTCGATGGACAGAAGTTTCGCGGGTTCAATTTCAACCTGCTTTTCTGGTCATTTCTGGCAATGTTTGCCGACGGCTATGACATCAGTGTCATGCCGTTCGCAATGCCCACTTTTGCCAAGTTGTGGCATGTGGATGCGGGCTACCTGGGTTACGTGATCACTGCCAGTCTGGCCGGGGTGCTGGCTGGCTCGCCACTCCTGGGCTACGTGGGGGATCGGTACGGGCGCAAAGTGGCGATTCTGCTCGGCAGTGTCGTCTATGGCGTGACCACCTTGGCCGTAATCTGGCAACACGCGTACTGGGCGACCCTTGCGCTGCGCTTTTTGACCGGAATTGGCATCGGCGGATTGATGCCGAATACCATCGCCTTGAACTCCGAACTCTCGCCCAAGCGCCTGCGGGCCACGCTGGTGGTGTTGATGTTTACCGGCATCACGCTGGGCAGCAGCGCCCCGGGGTTTATTTCCGCCTGGATGCTGCCAACGTTCGGCTGGCCAGTGCTGTTCGTGGTCGGCGGTGCGGTACCGCTGCTGGTGGCCGGGTGTCTGTTCTTTTTGCTGCCCGAGTCGGTGAAGTTCCTGGGCGGCCGACCTGAGCGGAGAGCGCAGCTGCTGGCCACCGCGCGTCGCATGCGCCGCGATCTGAAGCTGGCTGATGACACGCAGTTCGAGATCACATCGGGATCCAAGACCGGCGCCGGCGGCTTGGGGTTTGCGCAGATATTCGGGCCAGGGTTCAAAGGCATCACGCCGCTCTTGTGGGTGTGCTTTGTGACGGCGCTGATGGCCAATTACTTTTTGAACTCCTGGACTCCGCTGCTGTTCAATAACGCGGGGCTCGCGCCCGACAAGGCGGCCCTGGCTTCGAGCCTGTATCACATCGGCGGTACCGTGGGCGGCCTACTGATCAGCGTGCTGCTGGATCAATTCGGCTTCGTCGTGATTGCGGTGCTGTTCGTGTGCGCGGCGCCGGCCATCGCGGCCATCGGCAGCAGCAGCATGTCCTACGGTGCACTGGCGCCGCTCGCGACCATCGCCGGATTTTGCGTGCTGGGCGCGCAGTTTGGCAACAACGCGGCCGCGGGCCTGCTATACCCGACGCAGTTTCGCTCCAAAGGGGTCGGATGGGCGCTGGGCATCGGTCGCTTCGGCTCGGTGGTCGGTCCGCTGCTGGGTGGGCAGCTGATCAAGATGCATCTGCCCCTGCGGCAGCTGTTTCTGGCCGCTTCCGCGCCGATGCTGGTCGGGGCGATTGCTGCGGTGATACTGGTGCGCTTGTGCTACGTGCGCCTCGGCACGCTGCGCTTGGGTGACGTACCGTTGCAGCGCTAGTGCGCTTGCGCCGCGACAATCTTGCGGAAAAATTCTTCGTGGCGACCAATGCGCAGGTCCGCCTGTACGGCATCTTCAATGAGGCCTGTGCGGCTGATCAGAAAGCTGGCGCGGCGAGTGCCGAATCCCAGCGGGCCGACCACGTCATATGCGCGGGCCAGCACCTTGTGCGGATCGCACAGCAGGGTAAAGGGCAGCGCGTACTTCATCGCGAAGGCTGCGTGACTGCGGGCTGATTGCGGACTGACTCCGGCCACGCAGACTCCGGCCGCCGCCAGTTGTGCATGCAGGTCGCGCAATGCGCAGGCCTCCCGGGTACAGCCCGGTGTGAAGTCGGCCGGGTAGAAGTACAGGATCAGCGGGCCGTTCTTGAGCAGATCGGACAGCCTAAGCGGCGCGTCATTCTGGTCATGCGCCGTAAAGTCCGGCGCTCGCTTTCCGGCTGCGAGCATCCCGCCAGTCCTTGATAATCATCGAGAAAACGAGGCAAGGGCATCATAGCGCTTATAAGGTTGCGGTCCCGGGTACGAATGCTAGAATCGCCCGCTCTTTTGGGACCCGAGCCACCGTAGGCCAAGGGGCTCCCATGCGAATCTGTGGGGCGGTAGCTCAGTTGGGAGAGCGTCGCGTTCGCAATGCGAAGGTCGAGGGTTCGATCCCCTTCCGCTCCACCATTGAGCTGCCTGATTCATAAGACTTTTCGCTATTTTCCGCGCTGCACTGCCGTTTTTCGGTGTGCAACATTCCGCCCTACCAGTTCGGCGGCTGAGGCCAGCTGATCGGGCGCCAGGTGCGCATACTTGCCCAGGAGGCGCCCGTATGGCGCAGGTCGTGCCAACGTAGCGGTGCGACCCCCGCGCGCCTTGCGGCCTCCTGAAAGGCTCTGGTGTTGCAGTCGTCGATCAGCGCTCCCTTCCACTGAAAGACATGATCGCCTTTCGGATTTGCGGAATGGTTCACCGCAAGACTTAACTTCGGCCGGCGGCGCCACGAAACCGGTGGTTTCACGTTTTGAGCGTTCTGGCCGTCTAATGTTCGGGGCGGCGGCCTCATATCACCCGCCATAACTTGATCGGCGCAAGTCGCGCCAGACCGATGAAGTCCTGATCAGTTGTCAGCAGCGTCAGCGTGTAGCGGATGCAGAGCTGCGCAAGTAGTGCGTCAATGGTGCCGATCTGAAGTCCATTTCGTCGGCACGTGTTGCGCAAATCTGCGGCGGCAATATGATCGTCTCTGTCCGGAGCCAGCAATGGCAGTGCAGAGAATCGTTCAAGAATCAATTCTCGAGACTTCGGCCCAGAAAAGCCTTGCAATAGTTCCTGAAGCACAAGGCCAGTCGTCACGATTGGATCGCCCCGTTCGAGCGCCAGGGCAAGCACCTTGACTTCGGCACTGCCGCCAGGGGCATCTCGGCGCAGCGCGAGCGACCAAACGCTGCTGTCGACGAACAGGCTCACGAACGAGAACGCTCAGCCTTATAGTCAAATGAATTATCCCATTCGAGCTTGCCCATCAACTCCAGAAGTCGTTTCTGGCGTCGACGTGCGATGAACTCCTCCAGCGCCTTTGTGACGGCGGCCTTCTTGGTCCGCTCGCCGCTTACTTCAAGTGCGCGCTCGATGAGATCAGGATCGATCGATAGATTGGTTGCCATTGTGTGAACCCCCACACATGATTCTACACATTATTGGCGAAATCGACAAGGCGGCCGGGCACGCGACGAAGTCAGCTCATGCCGCCTGCAATGCCTTGACCACTTCGGCGGGCCGGTTCTTGAGCGCCTTCAGCAGCGCACGGGCGGGTCCCGTCGGCGTGCTCAGGCCCTGTTCCCAGTTTCTCAGCGTGCCGACATTGACCTCAATTGCTGGCGCGCGTTCACCGCGGTCGATCTCATCAGCCTGCTGCACGCTTTTGCGACGGCGTCAGATCGGATTGCTTGGCCTTCCTGTACACCAGGAGCATCAGGATCTGATCTTCGGTTGCGCGCCCAGTAATCGATGACTCGGACACCGCCTCGTTTGCCGGTTCGGGGCAGCTTCCATCGAATCGGCAGATCGTCGCGGCGGCGCCCATGTCGCCATCGGAACTTGCGCAGTCTTGTCATGCGCTGCGATCATTTTACGACTTCTGGAATTCCGGTGACGAAAGCCTTCTTAGGCATGCTATTGCGCCGGGAATTGTCGATCAGACGCTGCCGGCCGGGCGCCCTCAGGGCCCATCCGGGCCTGTCTTCGCATCGCACCGGCTCCGCGAAGCCGTGCCAGATCTGAGGGTGATGGTCAAGAAGGTGATTGTGGCGGGTGACTACGTGACGGTGCACGCGCAAGGGTAGGATCACGGACAATTGGCACATCGAGGATAACTTGACGCTGCTGCAACAAATGGGCGTCGCCAAGGTCAGCGAGTGATTAATATCCAGGGCGGCGGTTTCATATCGCCTGCCACAGCTTGATCAAGTGGTTGTTTGCTGACAGCGGGCTTCCACGTGGCGAGTCAATTTCCTGATTGGCTCGGTGCGGCGCAAGGGCCGTTCGACTGACGGTGAAGGGGGATCTTCTGACTGGCGGAATCTTCGGCTTACCGTGACCGATGCAACTAAAGAGGAGTTGGCAATCGGCAAGGTGGTCCTGCACCCCTAGGAATGTTTGATTCTTGGAATCTGTTTCACCAGCGACGTGAGATCGGAGGGACCCGACCAGTCGATTGCTGCGGTGTATAAATCCGGCGTGAAGGCTGCTCCGGCCAGTGCCGCGAAGCCGCCGTACGATAGACCGAAGATGGCGATGCGCTTCGGATCGGCGATTCCGGAAGCCACGAGTTGTCGGGCGCCTGAGTTGATGTCGTCCTGCATCCGCTCGCCCCACTGCCGATCACCGGCTGCGAGGAAGCGCTTTCCGAAACCGATCGACCCACGGAAGTTAGGCTGCAATACGGCGAACCCCCGGTTCGCCAGAAATTGGGCCAAGTTGGAGTAGCCCCACTCGGCACGCACGTTCCAGGGACCTTCATGCGGCAATACAACCAGCGGCACGGATTTTGGCCTCACCCCGCGTGGCAGTAACGGGAGCAGGCGGTACTGCAAAGTGAGGGCGCCCGTGCGGCGATCGAAGAGGTATGCCTCGCCCGGCTCGCGGTCCGCGCTGGCAAAGACCAGCCAGTACTGACCATCGTCGGTGGATTTCAGCCGTAGGTCCTTGTCGGGGAGGTGACTTCGAAGGCGCTGAAAATCCGCCTGCATCCCGCGGTCGAGCCAGGCGTAGCGGAGGCCGGCATCGCCTTTGTACACCGTCGCGGCCGGCCGGCGTGTTTGCGGAGAAAATACCGTCTCATCCAAATCGACCTCCTGTGCGGGATCGGAGGCGACTACTTCTTCGTGACCGTTGCGCACGTCGAGCGAAATGAGCCGGACCAGGTCCGCGTTCGCGCCGTGATTCGATGCCAGATAAACATGCCGGCCATCGGGATCGAACTGAAGAGAAGTGCAGGTCTCTGACCAGCTACAGCTGTAGATCACAGCCGAGCCTGACGTATCCAACCGCACCAGTTCGACGGAGCCGTTCTTGCCGGTGCGCGTGGCGAGGCGCGGGCTACCGGCAAAATCAAATACCCACCCTTCTGCTCCGACATTGTTCCTGCGCAGCAGGTGGCGCTCTCCCGTCGCGATCTCGACGGCGTAAATGTCGTGGTCCGGCCGTAGGCCCTCGGTCAGGGCGACATACACCCATTTTGGCGCCGCTTGCGGCAAGGCCAGCACTTGGGCAGGCGTTCCCTGGGCGTTCGTGAGGTTTCGCGCTTTGGCGCGCCGGCGATTCCACCGACGCTGTTCACGTCGACTGCGAAGAGATCCGATTTTCCACGGCCACCCGCGTCCCTGGTGAATAGCAGATAGCGGCTGTCCCGAGACCAGTAGAAGGCCTCCGCGGAATGATCGTCGCCGGCGGTCACGGGCTGCGCAGCCGCGAGCGGCTGATTCGTCCGTTTGAGCCAGATGTTCTGAACAGCCCCCGGTTTCAGGAACGCCAGGAACTTCCCGTCCGGTGAGACCTGCGCCCCGATGATTTCCGGTTCCGTGAAGAACGCTCCCCGGTCAAGCAGTGGTGCCGGCGTGACGGCGGCACGACACGCGCTGTCCGCGGCCACACAGCCAAGGGCCACGGTCGCGCAGACACAGAACCTTCCCAGAATATTTCCATGGCCCTTTTGCACTAGCTTCACTGGCACGCCCGTCCTGGTATAGCGGATATGGCGAAGATTAAGGGGCAGATATCCGGTATTACGCTGTGCGGGGCAGGAAAGGGTGCAGGCTGCAGCCGCCATGCAGATCGCGATCGCCTTGCGGACAGGCCGACTGCACCCGATGAGGCCCCGCCGCACGTATTATCGGACATTGGCAAGTCGGGAGATTGCTCATGTCCTGCATCAAAGCCGCCATTCTCGGCCTGAGTCTCCTCGTCCCCGCGCTGTGCTCAGCGCAGCATCCCGCGTTTAGGATCCCACCTCTCGCGGACCTGCGGCGCGACGCCGTCGAGTCGACCAACATCACGGTTGGTCCCCTGTTGCTGTGGTTCGCGAGCCGGGTCGTCAGCAACGGGGATCCCCAGAGTGCGGCGCTCGGAAGCCTGCTTCACGGGCTGCACAAGGTGCAGGTCCATAGCTATGCATACAAGGCCGACCATGTCTACAGGACAGCGGACCTGGAGGCGCTTCGTTCCCAGCTCACGAGGCCGGGATGGCACCAGATGGTGCGTGTACATGAGCGTGATGCGCACAATGACACGGCCATCTACTACACCCAGGAAGACCGCACTGTCACGGGGCTGGTCGTTCTCGTGGCGGAGCCTCGCGAGTTCACGCTTGTCAACATCAGCGGCAAGATTGACATGAGAAATGTCGCTGCCCTATGTGGCACATTTATGCCCCATCAACCCGGTGAATCGCAAGTCGCATGGAGCTTACCGAAGCCCGATGCGTACACGCCGGATGAGGCGTCGGATCGCTAGCCGAAATAGTGGCGGGGTGCGATTTGGAGGAAAATCGCTCAAGTATGAGATGGCGGGCAGCACGGCGGCGGGCACTCGAACGCCCTGAGCACTTGTGAATAGCAGCTGCGGTTCGGCCTGACTCAGCGGGCGAGCCAGCCTCCGTCAACCGGCAGAATGGCCCCGTGCACGTAGTCCGCGGCGGATGAGGCGAGAAAGATCGCCGCGCCTGCCAAGTCTTCAGGCACGCCCCAACGGCCCGCCGGAATGCGATTCAGGATCTCGCGGTTGCGGATTTCGTCTTCCCTGAGTGCCGCCGTATTTCGGGTTGCGATATATCCAGGTGCGATCGCATTCACGTTGATGCCCTTCGCCGCCCATTCGTTTGCCAGCAGTCGCGTGATGCCCATGACACCGCTCTTGCTCGCGGTGTACGAGGCAACTCGAACTCCTCCCTGGAACGAGAGCAACGAGGCGATATTGATGATCTTGCCGCGGCCCCGTGGAATCATGTCCCGAGCCGCGGCCTGCGCGAGAAAGAACACAGTCTTGAGATTCACGTTCAGGACCGCATCCCAGTCGCTTTCTGCAAAATCCACTGCTTCGCTGCGCCGAATGATGCCGGCGTTGTTGACGAGGATGTCGACCGCCGAGAAATGTGCAGTGGCCTGCTGAAGGATCTCCTGGCAGCCCGCGGCCGAGCCAAGCTCCGCCTCAATCGACAAGAACCGCCGCCCGGCTGCGCGCACGCGCTCGCCGGTCTCGACAGGTGAGCTGCGGCCTACTGCTGCGATATCGGCGCCTGCCGCAGCCAGCGCAACGGCAATGCCCTGGCCGATTCCGGTGTTCGCACCGGTAACAAGAGCCACGCGGCCGGACAAGGAGAAGGGCATTGCGCTCATTTCAGTGTCGGAGTAGGCACCGGATTCATGTCCCGGTAATCTTGGTTGTCACCGGACATTGCCCAGATAAATGTATATCGGCCCGTGCCCGCGCCACTGTGAATCGACCAGGGGGGTGAGACCACGGCCTCCTCGTTGGCAACAACGATGTGACGTGTCTCGCTTGGCCGACCCATGAAATGGAATACGCGATCTTCCGGCCTCATGTCGAAGTAAAAATAGATCTCCGAGCGGTGGTCGTGCAGATGGCAAGGCATGGTATTCCAGACGCTGCCCGGCTCAAGAGCCGTGAGACCCAGGAGAAGCTGTGCGGACTTGCAGACGTCCGGATGGATGTACTGATAGATGGTGCGTTGGTTGGAGGTCTCAAGCGCGCCGAGCTTCATCGGCTTGGCCTCGTTGATGGCGATCTTGACAGTCTCGAATCGGACATGCGCCGGCGCGCTGACGAGGTAGTACTTAGCGGGAGCCGAGGGATCGCGTGAGGCGAACACGAGCTGCGAACTTTCCTTGGCAATATACAGTCCGTCGCGACAATTCATTTCGTAGCTGCGGCCGTCAATCCCGACCGTGCCGGCAGCCCCGATGTTGATGATGCCGAGCTCGCGGCGCTCCAGAAACGAGGCGGATCCTGGAATGCGGATCGCCTCAAGCGGGAGCGGCTCAGCAGTTGGCATCGCACCACCGACGATCATCCGTTCGACATGGCTGTAATGCAGACGGATCTGTCCTGAGACGAACAACTCGCTGAGGAGGTAGTGCCTGCGCAGGGCAGCCGTGCTTAACCCGACGATCATGTCCGGATGGGTCGCCTGAAGAATGTTCATTGGCGTACAAGCCTCCTAAGCGAGTTCTTCATGATGCATTACGGCAGCGCGCCGCGGCGGGTATCGCGCGGCAGCGCAGCTCCGCAAGACCATCGAACCGGACGCATGCGAGCTGTCCGCTTCGAATGGCGTGAATACCCGTCGCGGCGCCGGTCGAAACCAGATCACCGCCCGCCAGCGGTCGGCCACGCATCGCACATCGCTGCAGCGCGAAGGCCAGCGCCGCGAGCGGGCCGCCCGGCACCGATAAGGCCCCGCCGTGGCCGACTGCCCGATCCTCGATGAGGGCCTCGCACGTGAGTGATTCGAGGCGTCGCCCACGCCAATCCACGACTTCCGGTCCGAGCAGCAGGCCTGCGTTATTGCCGAAATCGCATACGACTGCGAGCGGGCCGAGATCATTGATTGGAGCGAGTGGGCTGCCGGCAAGTTCAATCCCGACGTGCAGCGCGCAGGCCAGCTGCGCCGCCTCATCGACCGTCCACGTAGTCTTACCGGGCTGGACGTCCGCGGTCAGGCGAAATACGAATTCCGCTTCGATCGCGGCAAAACCGCCTTGGAATATAGGAAACTCAACGATCTCGCGGGGCGGCGCATGACGGACACCGCGCTCGAAGATCGGTCCGACGAGCCGCTCCTCCTTGAGGTGATCCGACCACGGTGGCGCGATCCATCCGACCTTCCAGCCGACGAGAGGGTCTGGCCACAGGTCGATCGCGCAATCCTGGGTCGCATAGGCATCATCCAGGGTGCCGGGTATTGTGTTTGGAAAGTCGCGAAGTGCCTCGGCTCGAAGGCGGGCGCGGACGAACTGCTGTGCAATTTCGCGACTGCGCATACGAGCTGCAGTCAGGCGGCGCCGGCGCGCACGTCCGAAAGGACGGTCGTATAGATGCGATCGCCGATGCGCACGTTCTGCAATGCGATGTTGCGCGCGTTGTAGATATAAATGGGTCCTGGAATGGACCGGCTGGCTGGGCCGATCGCGGTCGGTGAGCCCAGATCGCAGTCCGTGATCGTGACATTCTCGATGGGGACGATCGGTGGCGCGGGTTGCGGCCCGTTATAGTCGGAAAACACGGGGCCTTGGACGAGAAGCGCCTGGAAGCACGATCCGCTGAGGCCGTTGCGAGTCACATTGCGGGCGCGGATGTTGGCGATGTGAATGTCGCGCACGACCGGCGGGCGGGTGCGGATCGCGTCGCCGCCGGGCATGTAGTCGCAGTCAATGGTGATGAGCCCCCCCTGGGCAGTCGAGGGGTTGGCGGCAATCCTGGTTGCCACGCCAAGGGGGACGCTCTTGTTGATGGGACTGTCCTTCAGAAGACTGGACTCGTAGCTGCCACCGTTCAGGCAGACACCGTGCGGCAGCTCGACGTCCCGGATGTGAACATTCTCGACGAAGCCGCCGCGGTTCAGGTTGCTCTTGATGCGGATTGCGATATTCAGTGGATTGGAAGTCCAGTTGCTGTTGCGCATCGTGAGGCCGCGCACATAGATACCGCGGATTCCGCCACCCATCAGGCTGCCGAGCGCCAGGCCGCCATGCCCGGAGTTCATGATGCAGTGTTGAATGACGTGGTCTTGCGCCGGTCCGAGCCCCACGTCGCGGTCTTTCCCGGAGTCGATCGCGATGCAGTCGTCCCCGGTGTTGAATGTCACTGCCTCGCACAGCACATTGCGGCAGGAATCCGGGTCAAATCCGTCGTTGTTGGGGCCAATGCTGTCCACGGTCACGCCGCGAATGGCGACGTTCGTGCAGCCCGTCGGATGATGCTGCCAGAAGGGAGTGTTCTGGGTACAGTAGTTCTCCAACAGCACATCGGTGCAGCCGAGGAGCTCGATCATACAGGGCCTCAAGTAGTGCCCGAGGCCGAAAATGCGACGCTCGACCGGCACGCCTGCTTCGGAGAGTGCCGGCAGATAGTTCTCGTCCCGCTGCCAGGGAGTCTGCGGATCGGTAAGCCTGGCATAGAGCGCTGCCGACATGCCATGCACGACCTCACGCAGATCGCGATTGCTCGGGTTGATATAGGCCTGCGACGGCGTCGCCGGGCCGGTGCAGCCATACTTGCCGTTGATCCCTTTGTACGTCCACCAACAGGTGGCGCTGCCATTGAACGGCGTCAGGGCCTGACCGTTGAGTACCGAGGAGGAGCCTTCACCGGTCAGGGCGATATGCGTGGCCCCGCGCGCGTACACCGGCGAGCCAAAGTTCAGACAGTCGTTGCCCTGCCAACGGCAGTAGTACAGTCGCCCATTGGGGCCACAGTCGACCGGCCCGTCCTTCGCGTAATCGTGGGGTTGCGGGCTGAAGTAAATAGTGCATCGCGCAGCCAGATGGAAGTTGACGTGGCTGAGCAGCACGATCGGCCCGGCACAGTACCAGTCGCCGGACGGGACCCGCACGCGGCCGCCGCCGGCCGCATTGCAGGCCGCTATGGCTGCGAGAAACGCCGGCCGGGAGTCGAATGATTCGGGTGCCGCGGTTCGCTCGGCGCCAGCGCTGACCGACGGCGTGAGCTTACCCACGACCTGAGCCTGCCCGACCACGCGGCACTGCCTGGCACCATAGCGCGTGACCGGAAAGTCGGCAGCTGCAAATCCCTTCTGATTCAGATGCCGCAGCGAGCGGATGATGTGGGTCGCGGCGCCGTCCTCGGCCCAGACCGGATCGGGCCGCGGTGTCGGCGACTGCCCCGAGAGCATATCTGCAGCGGTCGAACGATGAACATTGAGCAGTGCGCCACCCAGTGCGGTGCCGCCGTACGTTACGAAGCCGCGACGCGATATGCCGTACACATGTTTCATTAGGTTCCCCTGCTGCGAAGCGCGCCTGGGCGCTAGCCGAGGCGCGCGGCTGCCAACCGCGGCGTCAAAATGTGGATTACAAGCAGTGCCAGAATGTAGGCTGATCCGCCCAGGGCGAAGATCGGTGTAAAACTGCCCACACGGTCGAGGATCCAGCCCGTGTATTTTGAAAGCAGCATGCCACCGACCGCACCAGCGGTGCCGCCAATGCCCACCAGAGACCCGACCGCCTGGCGCGGAAAGATATCGGAGGGAAGTGTGAACAGATTGCAAGAAAATCCCTGGTGCGCGGCGGCGGCCAGCGCCACGATCGAAACAGCCAACCATAGACTGTCGACATACGCGGCCGTGACTATCGGGATGACCAACACCGCACACAGCAGCATCGTCCACTTGCGAGCCGCGTTCAGCGTGAAGCCGGCGCGCAGCAACCGGGAGGACATCCACCCGCCGGCGATACTGCCGAAATCCGACACCACGTAAATCGCAACGAGCGGCGGACCAAAAGTCTTCAGATCGAGATGGTGGCGCATGACGAAAAAGTCCGGTAGCCAGAACAGGTACAGCCACCAGATCGGATCAATCAAAAACTTGGCCGCGGCGTAGGCCCAGGTCTCGCGGAACTTCAGCAGTCTTAACCAGGGAATCGATATCGGCGGGTCCGGTGGATCCGCCTCGATGAGGGCCAGCTCGGCGTGCTGGAGGCGACGGTGTTGCCGCGGCGGACGGTACACAGCGATCCAGACAAAGAGCCACAGGACCGTGAAACTGCCCGTGATCAAGAATGCCGCGCGCCAACCGAGGCTTAGCGTAATCAGCGGAACGATGATTGGCGTGACGATCGCACCAATATTGGCACCGGCGTTGAATATTCCGGTTGCAAACGCACGTTCCTGCTTTGGAAACCACTCGGCGACTGCTTTCAGGCCGGCCGGGAAATTACCCGACTCCCCGAGCCCGATGGCGAAACGTGCAACCATGAAGTCGGTCAACGAACTCGCCCAGGCGTGTGCGACATGCGCCACGGTCCAAATGATGACGGCGAGGGCGTATCCGA
Source organism: Steroidobacteraceae bacterium (assembly GCA_036521075.1). Taxonomy (GTDB): domain Bacteria; phylum Pseudomonadota; class Gammaproteobacteria; order Steroidobacterales; family Steroidobacteraceae; genus DAIDKA01. Next base: position 17,606 of record DATDIL010000131.1, read on the forward strand.
GCCGCGCCCCCAATCTGTCGATCAGTTTGCCGAATGCGACATACCCGAGCGCGTACGCGAGTTGGAAGGAGAAAATGATGTTGGCGTAGTCAGTAGCACTCCAGTGAAGCTGCTGGGCGAGTCTTGGCTCGAGGATGCCGATGGTCTGACGATCAACGTAATTCAGCGCCGTTGCGGTAAAGAGCAAGGAGCAGATCACCCAGCGGAACCTCCCGGGGCGTTCTGAGGCGGGCGGCGGCGGCGCGATGCTCACGGCTGCGCCCTGGCAAGAAGTTGGGCGACTGCCGCTAACGTGCCACATTGCGCGATGAGGTCGTAGGCGGCGCCGAGTGTTCCTAGAAATTCAGCGTGACGGGCCAGGCTGGTCGGAAACACGCCGGGTATTTCGAGGAACAGCGCCAGGTCGTGCCTTGAGTCTCCCGAACTGCGCCGGCCGCAAGCGCTCAGCTGCTCGTGCAGCGGGTCGACGATCGGTTCGGCATTGCCAGCGCGATTGCGGATGAAGTGCATCCAGGCGGCAATGGGCAGTACCAGACGGGTGAGTGGACGCCGGTCGCGAATGGCATCGGCGAGTGTGCCGAAGATGCGAATCGGCAGCTTTTGCGAACCATCCCAGGCAATCTGTGCGAGCCGATGTTGCAAGACCGGGTTCTTGAAGCGTTGCAGGATGGATTTCGTGTAGTCCGCGAGCTGCTCACCTCGCTGGGCGGCGAGAGTTGGTTGGATGTCCTCGATCATCAGGCGCTCGACGAAGGTACCCAAAGCAGGCTCCGCCATGGCCTGCGCCACGGTGTGCAGTCCGGCCAGCAAACCGAGGTAAGCGAGGGTTGAATGCGCGCCATTCAGTAAGCGCAGTTTTGCCTGACCATATACGGAAATATCGCGGCTCAGCGTGACACCGATTGCATCCCAGTCTGGTTGTCCTTGAGCATCCGTTTCCTCCACGACCCATTGCACGAACGGTTCGCGCTGAACAGGCCAGGCGTCGTGCAGGCCGAGCGCGTGCGCGACGCGCATGCGCAGCGGCGCATCGGTCGCCGGGGTGATGCTGTCGACCATCGTGCACGGGAAGCGCGCTCGTGCCTCGATCCAATCCGCGAGGATGCGTCCCCGGCGCGCGGCAAAGGCCAACACGGCGCGCTGTAGCAAATGACCATTGTCGGAAAGATTGTCGCAGGAGAGCACCACAAAGGGCGCTAGACCGAGCTCGTGTCGCAGCTGCAAACCGCGCGCGAGCCAGCCGACCAGACTGCGGGGTGCCTGGGAAGTGCGCAGGTCATGCACTATGTCAGGGTGCTCGAAATCGAGGTTGCCGGCGCCGTCGAGACAATAACCCTTCTCGGTAACCGTGATGGTGACGATGGAAGTGTCGGGAGCGGCGAGACGGCGGCTGACTGCGGTCGGATCCTCTGCGGCTACCAGCACCTCGCGAATCGCGCCGACGACGCGCACTGACTGCGTGACTGTCAGTTCGGACAATGTATACAAGCCGTCCTGTGGTTCCAACGCATCTCGCGCGGAGGGCGTCCTCAGGGAGATGGCACAGATGGCCCGGTCTGCGTCCCTTTCGAGGAGCCGATCGAAGTAGAAGGCCTGGTGCGCCCGATGGAAAGCGCCCGGTCCAAAGTGCAAGGTGCCGATGCGGGTGCTCGTTCGCACGTAGCTTGGTCGCAGCACACCCGGTGGCGCGTGCGGCAGGGTGCGCTCGCACAGTCGCGGAAGGTCCCCGGTATCAGCTGCGGACGTCGCACTTGTGGCGGTATCAGCGGCGGCGACCGCCATCGGTGTGGCTGTGCCCGCCCGCCTCACAGAGTCACTCCGGTCTTCCAGATCGCCACTTCGCGCTCGCCGTTGCGTTCAGCGCAAGTGGGCTGTCCGGAGGCGGTGGCAATCACCAGGTCAAGGAACGGCTTGGCGACCTCATCCATACTGGCGCCCGTCAGCAGCGGCCCAGCGTCGAAATCGATCCAACGCGGTTTGGCCTGTGCGAGGGCACTGGTGCTCGAAATCTTCAGCGTTGGCGCCGGAAAGCCCAGTGGCGTGCCGCGCCCGGTGGTAAAGAGCAGCACGGTGGCGCCGGCGGCCGAGAGGGCGGTACTGGATACTGCGTCATTCCCGGGGGACTCGAGCAGCGCCAGACCTGGCCGCTGGATCCGCTCGCCGTACCGCAGCACTTGAGTCAGAGGCGTGTCGCCCGCCTTCTGCACGGCGCCGAGCGACTTTTCCTCCAGCGTGGTGATTCCCCCGGCAAGATTACCCGGCGAGGGATTCTCCGAGACCCGCTGTCCGGCGGCGGTGAAGTAGTGTTTGAAGTCGTTGACGAGCTTTGCCGCATCATCGAACACTGCCCTGTTCACCGCACGTGCCATCAGCGTCCGTTCAGCCCCGAAAAGTTCGGGTATCTCCGAGAGGATTGAGGTGCCGCCGGCCTGCGTGAGCAGGGTGCTGATGCGGCCGATCAGCGGGTTGGCCGTCAGCCCGCTGAATGCATCGGAGCCACCGCACTTCAACCCGACCACCAGGTCAGCCAGTGGGCGCGGTACCCGTTGGTCCTGCTGGAGGAGTTCGGCGAGTTCCATTACCGCGCGCACCCCCTCGGCCACCTCGTCGTCCACGGCTTGCGCGTTGAAGCTGCGGACGCGACTGGGGTCGAGATTGGCGGCATCGAGCAACGCGCGCAGTTGATTGTTCTCGCACCCCAGGCCAACCACGAGCACGCCGCCGGCATTGGGGTGCGCAGCGAGCGAAGCCAGAACCTGCCGGGTGCGCATGAGGTCCTCGCCCAGCTGCGAGCAGCCAAACGGGTGCGTCAGCGCGTACACCCCGTCGACCCGGCCCTTCAGCCGCTCTCCTGCGATCTCGGCGATGCGTCCTGCGGTACGTGCAACGCACCCAACGGTGCACAGCACCCAAATCTCATTGCGTGTCCCGACACGGCCGTTGCCTCGCGGATAGCCGAGGAAGGTGCGCATGTCGGGAGGCGCGCGCGGCGCGAAGGTCGCGGCCGCAGAGTACGTATAGGCCTCGTGCGTAGTGAGTGCGGTGGTCAGATTGTGTGTATGGACATGCTCGCCCGCCGCAATGTCCAGCGTCGCCAGGCCAATGGGCCACCCGTACTTGCAGACTATCGAGCCCGCACGGATCGGCGTCGCGGCCACTTTGTGTCCGCACGGCACGAGGGACTTCGCGACCAGGGTCTCATTGGGCGATCGCACCGTCTCGCCCGGCCGCAGGTCGCGTAGGGCAACCAGCACATTGTCCCGCGGGTGCACCCGCAGCACTTCGGTAACCGGTATCATACCGGTATAGTAACCGGGATCAGATTTTGTGCAAATATGGAACCGCAGGCCGTGTTGAACGGCTCGGCCGTCCTCCAGTGGGCGCGGTGCTCTGGCGCTTGGTTTGCTACACTGGGCGCGTGCGTGCGGCCAGCAGTCGGTGCGGGCGTCATGCCGGCCCGTCGGCATGACCAAGCGCTGCCGCCAAAGAAGAAACGTCGATGAGTAGCCGCATCAAAACAGCCAGCCGTTCCGTGAATTCTGCAAGGAAATCCGCACGCGGCGAGTCGGCGCGCGCGAAGCGCGCCACCAATCGCGCGAAGCACACAATTACCGACATTGCGCGTCTTTCCGGGGTCTCCAAGAAGACCGTCTCGCGCGTGATCAACGAGGCGCCCTACGTCAGTAAGAAGACGCGCGCCCGTGTCGAATCCGTGATCGCAGAGCATGGCTATCAGCCCGACCCGCAGGCCCGGGGGCTGGCGTTTCGGCGCTCATTCCTCGTTGGCATGATTCACGACAATCCCAATTCGCAATATGTCGAAAATGTCCACCTCGGGATCCTCGACGCCCTGGCGGGTCGCGGGTATGAGTTGGTGATTCGCCCCTGTGACCGCCGCAGTCCGGGCTTCCTCGAAGATATGCGCGGTTTCGTCGAGCGGCTGCGCCTCTTCGGCGTCGTGCTGGTGCCATCGGTGTCGGAGGATGATCGACTCGCAAAGCTGCTGGAAAGCGTGGAATGCCCGTACGTGCGTGTCAGCTGTGCCGCGGTCGACACACCGGACCGCCTGGTCCGCACTCATGACCGGCACGGTGCTGCGGCGGCCGCCCGCCGGCTCGCGGAGCTCGGACATCGGCACATCGCTTACATTTCAGGGCCCCCTCTGTTTCGTTCTTCACGCGAGCGACGCGAAGGGTTCATAGCCGGATTGGCCGAATACGGCCTGGCACTCACGCCGGAGCTGACCGTTCTGGGCGCCTATACCTATGATTCGGGATTGGCCCGGGGTCGCGAACTTCTCAGGCGGCCCGACCGGCCCACGGCGATATTTGCCGGCAACGACGAGATGGCGAGCGGGGTTTACGGTGCGGCGCATGAGCTCGGAATTCGTATTCCAGATGATCTTTCGATCATCGGTTTCGACGACGCTCCGATCGCCACGCGCATGTGGCCGGCCATGACCTCCGTGCGCCTGCCGGTGCGCGAGATGGGTAGGGCGGCTGCGGAGAAATTGTTCGCAACGCCCAAGGCGGCGACCAAATCACCTCCCGCAGAATTTACTCCCACATTGATTGAGCGCCAGTCAACGGCGCCGCCGCCCGGTGCGCCGCTGCGGCGCGCCTAGCCGGCCGCGATTTCGTCGACCTCAGGGCGGGTTGCACGAATACGTTGCGATAGGTGACACCGGTTACCTATAATCCCCGGGGATGGCGCAACCACTCGTCCTACACCCCGATCGCTTATTCCCGGCTGATGTCGGGATTCGTGCGTTGGCGCGCTCGCTCTATGCCCACGTTCGCGACCTGCCGATCATCAGCCCACACGGCCACACCGACCCGGCCTGGTTTGCCTACAATGAGCCGTTCGGGGATGCGGTGGACCTGCTGCTCGCTCCGGACCACTATCTCTACCGCATGCTCTACAGTCAGGGCGTGTCCCTGGATAAATTGGGCGTCAGGTCCAGGCAGGGCGCGCCGCAGTTCGTGCCGCGCGAAGCCTGGAGGCTGTTCGCCAGTCACTACCGGCTGTTTCGCGGTACACCCTCGGCGCTGTGGCTCGACCAGGTGTTTGCGCAGGTCTTTGACCTCAGGGTGAGGCTGGAGGCTGACACGGCGGATCTGTATTTCGATGCCATCGGTGCCGCGCTCGGCTCCAGTGCGTTCAGGCCGCGGGCACTCTTTGAGAAATTCAACATCGAAGTTCTGGCGACGACCGAGAGCCCTTTGGATGCGCTCGAGGCGCATCAGGCAATTCGTCGCAGTGGCTGGTCAGGACGGGTGATCAGTACCTACCGCCCTGACCCGGTCGTCGATCCGGAGCACGAGACATTTCGGGACGCTCTCGAGCAGTTCGGAAGCGTCACCGGTCAAGACACCCACTCATGGCGCGGATATCTCGAGGCGCATCGGATTCGCCGTAGGGCATTCGCAGCCCTGGGTACGACCGCGTCCGATCACGGTCATCCGAGCGCGGCGACCGCTGATCTGTCTGACGGCGAGGCTCAGGTGCTGTTCAGCAAGGTCCGATCCGGCAGGTTCACGCCGGCCGAAGCGGAGTTGTTTCGGGCGCAGATGCTGACCGAAATGGCGAAGTTGAGCGTCGAGGACGGAATGGTGATGCAGATCCATCCGGGCGCGTTTCGCAATTACAACCGTGCGCTCTTTGCGAGCCACGGCCGCGACAAGGGGGCCGACATCCCGCAGCGCACCGACTACGTGCGTGCGCTGAAGCCGCTTCTCGATCGCTTCGGCAACCATCCGAAGCTCACGGTTATCGTCTTCACCCTGGATGAGTCGGCCTACAGTCGGGAACTCGCACCGCTCGCCGGAATTTACCCGGTGCTCAGGCTCGGTCCCGCCTGGTGGTTCCACGACAGTCCGGAGGGACTGCGACGCTTTCGCGAGCTGACGACGGAGACCGCGGGCTTCTACAACACGGTGGGTTTCAACGACGACACGCGGGCATTCTTGTCGATTCCGGCGCGCCACGATGTGGCGCGGCGGATCGATTGCGCGTTTCTGGCGCGCCTCGTTGCCGAGCACCGATTGCCAGAGGATGAGGCCGCGCAGACCGCCGTCGATCTCGCCTACAGATTGCCGAAGCGGGCCTATCGGCTCTAATCAACCGGGCTTGCAGGGGGGATTTCGCAGTGCGCCTCTTCTGTTACTTGGCATCGCTGATAATGATGTCATTGACCGGCACGTCGGCTGCCCTGGCACAGGATATGCGCCACATCGAGGAGCCTCGCGTGCCGCAGGCCTGCGTGATGCTGCAGGCCAGATTGACGGCAGTCGATGGAGTGCTCTCGCCGGAAGCTGAACGGAATCTGGATACTGCTCGGATCCAACGGGCGCTGGACCACTGTGCCGCGGGCAAGGCTGTGGAGCTGCGGTCCAACGGCAGCAAGCAGATCTTCCTGAGCGGACCCCTGACGCTGCGCTCGGGCGTGACACTGGTCGTTGCAGCCAACACCTCACTGGCGGCATCGAGCGACCCGCGGCTCTACGACATCACTCCTGGAAGCTGCGGCATTCTTGGCACGCGCGGTCAGGGCTGCAAGCCGCTGCTGCGGGGAGAGGAAATCAGCGCAAGCGGCATCATGGGCGAGGGGTCGATTGATGGTCGCGGTGGGGCCAGGATCTCTGGGGAGAATGTCACCTGGTGGCAGCTGGCGCATAGGGCAAAGGTTCTGGACCAATATCAGAAGGTGCCGGGATTGATCGAATTGAGGCACGTTCGCAATTTTACCCTTTACCGCATCACACTTCGCGACTCGGCCGCCCACCACGTCTTCATCGACGACTCGGACGGTGTCACTGCCTGGGGCGTCAAGATCATGACGCCCGGGACCGCGCGCAATACCGACGGCATCAATCCGGTCTCCTCCACGAACGTCACGATCACTCACAGCTACATTCACGTCGGCGACGACAACATCGCAATCAGCTCCCGGTTGGGTACCGCGGCGTCCCATATTTCGATAACTGACAATCATTTCTACAGCGGTCATGGCATGTCGATCGGCAGCGGTACGGCCGGCGGCGTTAATCATGTGATGGTCAGGAATCTTTCCATTGACGGCGCGACGAATGGCATTCGCATCAAGTCGGATCCGAGCCGCGGCGGGCTGGTGCAGGAAATCAGCTACGAAAACGTCTGCATTCGCAACGTCGCAAATCCGATCGTTCTTGCCCCTCACTACACCGATTTTTCCGGCGAGCTCATGCCGCAATACCGCGACATCAAATTGCGCAATGTGCACGTCATGACGCCGGGGGACTACCTGTTGGCCGGACTGGATGCGCAACATGTCCTTGGAGTGACACTCGACAATGTATTTGCAGAAGACATGGAAAACTCTCATGTGATCGCGGAACACGCCGATATCACGCTGGGATTGGCGCTTGGGAACCTCGAGCCGCAGGGGCCGAACGTGACCATGCGGCATGCACCGGAAAGCCATCCGGGAGTGGCGCTGCCCTGCGCGGCGCGCTTCGTTCCGTTTCCCGCGCTGAATGCTGCGCCGCGGCTCGAAGTGACCGTGCCTCCGATTGATAAGACACTGTATGTCGCCACGGACGGAACTGGCGACTACTACTCCATCCAGCGCGCCATCGATGTCGCACCGGGCGGCGGTGCGGTCATCTCCGTAGCCCCCGGTATCTATCATGAGGTGCTCATCATCAAAAAACCGCACATTGAGCTGCGCAGCCCCTACGCGGATGCCTCGAAGACCGTGGTGGTGGCCGGCAAGAGTTCCGGGACCGCCGGCGGGACGCTCAATTCGGCGACCGTGAACGTGCTGGGAGATGACTTCCGGGCCGAGAACATTTCTTTCGTCAATGACTTCAACCGGACGCACCCGCAACTGCCTCAGGGCTCGCAGGCGGTGGCCTTGCTGGTGCGCGGCGATCGGGAAGTCTTTGAGAACGTGCGGATACTGGGCGATCAGGACACCCTCTACGCGGGGGTCGGTGAGTGCACCGCAGGGGGCGCCGACCGCGCCTGCCCCGTCGCACGCCAGTACTTTGATCGGTGCTTCATCGAGGGCAATGTGGATTTCGTCTTTGGCGACAGCAAGGCCGTTTTTGACGATTGTGTCATTCGCAGCAATGAGCACTTCGAAGGCTTCATCACGGCACAGAGCAAGAGCTACGTTGGGCAGGATTCGGGTTTCGTCTTTCGCGATTGCCGCCTTGAGGCGGCCCCGGGCGTTGGCAATGTCTATCTGGGGCGACCGTGGCGCCGGTACGCGACGGTGGTGTACCTGAACACCTGGATGGACGCCCAGATCCTGCCTGCAGGGTGGCGTGAGTGGCACCCCGGGGAGACTGATTACCTCCCCACGGCATCGTATGCCGAGTATCACTCGAGCGGACCGGGCGCTGCTCCCAGGCGACGGGAACCATACGCCCGCCAACTGACCCGGCAGCAGGCGCAGCAGTACGCGCCGCAGGTCTTTCTGCGCGGCAGCGATGATTGGAACCCGAGCGCCATCCGCAAAGGGTCACGCTAGACGATTGATCCGGGGCGCCGCACGGCGGCTCTTGCGGGGTGTCAGAGATTTTGCTAAGTTTCTGATACCGGTGTCAGAAGGGCCACTCGCCAGGTCAGACGCTAAAGAAGCGAGGTACTCGTGTCACCGGTAGCATCCAGTTCGCTACTCGCGAAGGGGAGAGGGAATGAAGGCGAAACGCCATTCGAACGGCTCCGGCCGTCTCGTCCGCAAGGCCTTGAGCGCAGTTGTGGCGCTTGGGGCAATTTACGCCGTAGCAGTCAACGCTCAAGCTCAGGTCAGTGCAGCGGGGCCTGACGCAGCTTCCGGGCCGCCAAGCGCCGCGCAGCAGGAGGCCTCCTTGCAGGAGGTGACGGTGACCGGCTATCGAGGCAGCCTCGAGCAGGCAATCAAGATCAAGCGCGACACGGACGCTGAGATCGACAGCATTCTGGCGGAGGACATTGGCAAATTTCCGGACCAGAATCTGGCCGAATCGCTGCAGCGCATCCCGGGCGTTGCAATCACTCGCGAGGAGGGGGAGGGGCGCGAGATCACCGTGCGTGGCCTCGGACCGCAGTTCACGCGCGTGCAAATTGACGGCATGGAGACGTTGACGACCACCGGAGGTCCCGACAACGAAGGTGGAGTCAACCGCAGCCGCTCCTTCGACTTCAATATTTTCTCGTCTGATCTGTTCAATTCGTTGACGGTCCGAAAGACCGCGGAGGCGGACGTAAACGAAGGCTCCCTCGGTGCAACTGTGGATCTGCAGACGGCGCATCCGTTCGACTACAACCGCTTCGTGTTGATTACCCAGGCCAAAGGCAACTACAACGATCTTTCCAACACTGTCGGACCGCAGGTCTCGGGCCTGATCTCCAACACGTTCGATGACGGAAAGTTCGGCGCCCTGGCTTCCGTATCCTGGTCCAAGCGCGACTATCTCGACACGGGCGACAGCACCGTACGCTGGGATGAGGCGCAGGTGCTGAAGACTGGTAGCAGTCCCTTTGGCCCCTCGCCCTATGGGTTCGCATCGGTGCTGGGTACTCCCTGCACGGGCACGGCAGCGACGTTACCGACCGCGTGCCAGCAAGCCGATGCGGCGTTGCATCCGCGCTTTCCTCGGTACGACTACTTCCAGGACAGCGAGAACCGCCTGGGGATCACCGGCTCGCTGCAGTGGAAGCCCGCCGATGGAAGCCTATTTTCGCTTGACATTCTACACTCGTACTACCAGGAAATGCGCCAGGAGCAGTACCTGGAGGAGCCGGGTCTGTCCGGGCAGGGCAGCTGCACAAATCCAGCCACTACGGTCAGCATCGGTTGCATCTCCGTGTTGTCCGACACCATCAACAATCAGGGCGTCATGACCTCCGGCACGTTCAGCGGTGTGGATACGCGCGTGGAGGACAGGTTCGACAGCCTGCACACCAATTTCACTCAGGTGACGCTGGCGGGGCAGCATACGTTGGATGGGGCGTGGAGCCTCGATGAGCTGCTCGGCTTTGCGGACTCGCGGTTTGCCAATCCCGTGCAGACCACGCTGGGCTGGGACCAGTTCAATCAGACCGTCAGCTACGATTTCGCCTCCAAGGTTCCGTACCTCAACTTCGGCGCGGAGAATGTCGGCGCGACCGGGCCGTGGATACTGACAGAGGTGCGCGAGCGCCCCCAGACCACGACCAACAAGTTCAAGAACGCGGAGTTCAATCTGCATTATAAGGCAACCGACAACGTGACCCTGTCGGGGGGCTTTCAGTACAAGGAATATAATTTCATCACGACTTCCCTGCGGCTGGTGAATGGCGAATCGGTGACGGGTTCGAACGTGTACGCGCCCTTGCGCGGCGTGCCCATCTCCAGTTACGCCCAAACGCTTGATTATCTCGGCAGCGCCGCAGTCAGCGTGCCGCCAGGAAGCACGACGACCTGGGCGACGCCTAACGTGAGTCTGGCGCAGACGGCACTTGGGCTCTATACGAACAGCAGTCTCTTCGCCCTCAGCACTGCGGCTGACCTCGGCGACAACATATCAGTCACGGAGCGCGACCTCGGTGAATTTCTGCAGATGAACTTCGACGGTCATCTGCTCGCACGCGATCTGCGCGGCAACCTCGGTGTGCGCGTCGTGGGGACCAATCAGGAATCCGAGGGCTATTCGTCAACCTTGCTGCCGATCGGGGCCACCCGCACGTACACCAACGTGCTGCCGGCGCTCAACCTGGTTTGGTCACTGCGCGACGATCTTCTGATGCGTTTTGCGGCTTCGCGTGACATGTCACGGCCGAATCTGACGGACGTGGCCGCTACCACGAGCGTGACCGTCTCTGGCACCCAGTTCAACGTGAAAACCGGCAATCCGAACATCGAGCCGTTCCTGGCGAACGCATACGACCTGTCGTTCGAGTGGTATCCGTCCGCCGGCACGTTGCTCTCGGTGGCGCCATTCCGTAAGGACGTGTTGCGTTTCACCTCCACGCAGACCGTCAACACGGTCTTCAACGGAAACCCCTTCGGTGTGCCCAATTCGCTGGCCGTCCTGGCTTGCGGCTCGACTCCCGGATGCAGCGCGAACGCCACTTGGGCATTCTCCGCGCCGGTGAATTCACCCGGCGGTGAAGTCAATGGAGTTGAGTTCAACTACCAGCAACCGTTCCGCTTTCTGCCGGGTCCGCTGAGCAATACGGGCGTGCTCTTGAACTTCACCTACGTCGAGTCGGAGGTCGAATACCTGACGAGCCCGACCACCTTTGTGCTCAATGAACTGACGGGGTTGTCGAAGGATACCGCAGGAGCGGTTCTGTACTACGAAGACTCGAAGTGGAGCGTGCGTGTCTCCGGTGCATACCGCAGCCGTTACCTGACACAGGTTCCGGGCCAGGAGGTGGGCACCAGCGCCGACGGCTTCGATGCTACGTTCAACCTCGACGCGTCGCTGCAGTACAATGTAACGTCCCATTTCCGCGTTACCCTGGAGGGTACCAACCTTACCGACCAGTTCGAAAGCGAGTTCGACGATACCTCAAGGGACCTGCCGTACTACTATCATCATACGGGGCGGCAGATTCTCTTTGGCGCGCGCTATCAATACTGACGGAGGCGTGCGAACAAGGTCACAGCGCAGCGAGATCCACCGAATACAGTGAGTGGTGCGTCAGGATGAACAAGGTGTGGCTGTCAGTCAGCAGCTGCAGCGGCCGCTCCGGCACCGCGATGATGCCGAGCGCGCTGCCGTTCGCGCCGTAGACGAAGATCTGACCGTTGGCGACATACACCCGCCCGGACTCGTCGGCCGTCACGCTTTCACCGCCACGCTCGGCAAAAACCTTCAGATCCTCGAGCGTGCCGCTGCTTCCGACCCTCACGGAGTAGGTCTTCGCCTCCGAAGCATTGCTCACATAAAGACGGGTGCCGGGCTGAGCCACGAGAAATCCAAACGTGTCGAGGGAATGTGAAAAGCGCCAGCCGCGATAATCCGGCGCACCCTGATGGAAAACCCGATAGGCCGGCAGCACCAGGCTGCCATCCGGTGATGAATACTCGCGGGCCGGCCCGACCGATACTTCGCGCGCGAAAAGCTCCGCCAGGGTTGTGAAGTGATCGGTCTGCGGATCGTATTGATCCTTGAACTCACCATTGACCCACCAGTCGGCCGGCACGGCAATGGCGGCCGTAGGGTGCCCCCCGGCCGGCTGCGGCTCGATGACGGTGAGCGGGCCATCCGGACCGTGGGGCCGCAGGCTGTAGACCGCGCCGGTGATACCGGCCGAGGACAGCACCAGCAAGTCGCCCGAATGGTCCACCGCCAGGTTCACCGGATCGAGTGGGTGGCTGCTGATGATCGCAAGGCCGGCCTGTGACCAGCTGTAAATGCGCTGCGTGATCCGGTCGATGAAGTACAGCGTCCCCCTCGCATCCACGGCGCCGCCACCTGCCGCCTCGAAGCCTCCGGCCAGTTTCCTCACCACCGCACCGCGCATCGAGGCCGCGGGCGGCGCGGCCGTTGGCGCGGCACTCACATCCAGGCGCGCAAATTCGCGCTCCCGCACGGTGCTGCCGTCCGGCTCGTCCTCGATGGCGTTGTCGAACGGGTACTTGCTCAGGCGCAGGAAGGTGGTGCAGTCCCCGCCGTCGCAGGTGGAGAAGCCACTCTCGGCATTTACATGGACATTGCGAAAATGAATGTCCTGGACGCCATACAACCGCACCGCGGCCGGCGCCGGCCCCACGGTGCGGGTCACGCGGTAGCCGTGATAGTTGGCGATCAGGATGTCATGCGAGTCGCGCAGCTCGAGAGAGACGGCATTGCGGCTCTCGCGGTATTCCTCCTCGGTCTGCGGCGCCAGCAATTCCCAATGCGAGACATGGTTCAGGACGATCTCGTTGCGCACGTGGTGCTCGACCGACATCTCGTAGACATGTCCTGGCGTATCCGTATCGGAGATATACAGACCGGCACTGGCATAGGTATCCGGACTCCAGTTGCCCACGAAGGTGCCCCCGCCATGGCTGACCCACAGACTCGGGTACTGGCCATCCCAGCGTCGTGCCGAGTCCGCATCACCCGGGGCGCCACGCGGGAGTTCGAACTTGACATCGATCACCAGGGATTTCTCCCCGGCACTCCACAGCAGGGCGGTGGCCCGGGGATTGACCCCTCCGGTCAGCAAGCCGATTCCGCAGACGATGGCATCCCCGCCCACCGCCGACTGCAACAGGGCTTTCGGCGCGCCCACACCCTGGAAGGCTGTCGTACCATCCGCGACTTCGATGCGCGTCAGGTTCGGGTGCAGGCCGATCAGCACCGAGTCGGGCCGCAACCGCAGCGTATCGCTGACCCGGTACATGCCGAGCGGCAGATACACGGTGCGGTGCGTATCGATCGCACGCTGCAGCGCCACGGTGTCGTCGGTCTTGCCATCGCCCACGGCGCCGAGCTCACGTGCATTGGCCCATTGCGCAACCGGCGGCAGTGGCCGCACTGCCGTGGCGCCGGGCGCAGGCAGATGCTCGATCGGCGTCAGCTCCTGCGAGGTCGCGAAGTGTCCGAGCTGGCCCAGTCCCGGCACCGCGAGCCCATAGCTGAAGGAGCGCACGCGATAACTGCGTCCCTTGCCAGGAATGCTGCGCCCGCTGTCCCGGAAGTGCACGAACACCGGTGTGTCCCGGGCCAGGGCGTTGTCGAATCCCACCTGCGTATAGACCGTGCCCTCATTGGAGATGACGACTCCGGCCTGTCGTACCCCTTCAAATCGCACGTCCTTGCCCCACAGCGAATCGCCATAGCCACGGTCGATTTCGATACCGACTGGCGCATTGCGCACGGTCACATTGATGAGCGTCAGGCCCGCCTCATGTTCGCGGATCGCCGCGCCGCTCTGGCCCTCGAAGCTCGAATCGAGCACGGTGAACTGCCACGCCGGGGAGGTCTTCTCGGTCACGATGCCATAGCGGCCGCCCAGAAAGTGCAGGTTCTGGACGAAGTTGCCGGCCTGGTAGATGCCGGCAAATGCGCTGCCGAGATGGAAGTCCATGTTGCTGAGGTAGGCATGCTGTGCCACCCGGAAACGGATCCCGGTCGCGGCCGGGTTGCCCGGTCCGATCTCGACGTCGATGTTGCTCATCGCCGAATAGAATGTGCTGGAGTTCGCGTCCGCGACCTTCGGATCGAAGGGCACGACCGTCGGCGGCGCAAACGGCACCCGCGTTTCGCTGGGCCCCGGGCCCGTGCGCACCGGATCGCCACGTCTGGCACCGGTGAACACCACCATGCTGCCCACACCGTGCTGGAAGCCGGGCGTGTGGCTGCCCAGGAGCAGGACCGGCCGCGTCGCGCCGACGCCGTACAGCCGTACGGCCGGCCAGATCAGCAGCGTATGGCTGATCCGGTAGCGCCCGGAAGGCAGGAAGACCAGTCCGCCCGGGGAGTGTTCCGACGCCGCATCGATGGCATGCTGGATCGCGTCCGTGTCGTCGGTCTGCCCGTCGCCCTTGCCGGCCACGGTCACCGCACGCGGGTCGGAAGGTGCCGTCTGAAACACAGAAGTGCCCGCGGACACCGGGGTTGCGGCCATCAAGGCCGCGCCGCTCAGCAGCCAAACAGCACACAGGTAAGCGGTGCGGCGCGTCAGTTGGTCCATCGGGCAGATTGTAGCGAAAGGCGATGATCTAAATCATCGGCAAAGATCGCGGGCGGGGCCCGCGTGGAAACGCCTCTTCGATTCGCGCAACGTCGGCGCTACTGAGTTCAAGCTCACCGGCCTTCGCGTTGTCGACGACATGCTCAGGTGTCGATGCCTTTGGAATTACGAACAAGGAAGGATTGCGCAGCAAGAAGCGCAGCGCCACCTGACGTGGGGTGGCACCGTGAAGATCTGCTATCTGCTGCA
>DATDIL010000132.1:0-7387 GCA_036521075.1 Steroidobacteraceae bacterium
ATCAGCAGCAATTCCGGGTGGTCGATCCGGCGCGTTGCGACCGGCGGCGAGTGACAATCCGAGCACTGCGAGAACGCCAAAGACGATTCCGACAACGACTTTCATGATCGACACCTCCGCGCGCTGCGCCGATTGCGCACCTTAGCTTGTCCCGCCTTGGGTCGCATCGCAAGTAGCGGCGAACCGGTGTCGGCCGCACCGCAGCAAGCGCTGGCGATTGACATCAGGGTCACGCGTGTCACAATACGCATGTGACACTACTTCGCTTCACACTTCGTCCCGGCCAGTCGATTGTCGAGCAGTTGCTGTTCGCCGTGCAGAAGGCATTCCTGAGCGGTGAATATCAGCCTGGTCAGGCCTTTCCCTCCGTTCGGGCCCTCGCGGCCGATCTGAAAATCCACCCCAACACGGCGCACAAGGTCGTGCAGCATCTGATTCAGGAGCGCTGGCTGGAGGTGCATCCGGGCGTCGGCACCGTTGTGGCCGTGCCGCCCAAGGCACGCCTGGGGGACCGGCAGCGACTGCTGCAGGAGGAAGTCGAACAGCTGGTGGTGGAGGCGCGCCGGGTCGGGGTACGCCTGCAGGATGTCTTCGAAGCGATCTCCAAAGAGTGGTCAAAAATTGACCAGGCGCGCGAGGCCAATGAATCATGACTATCGAAATAGAAAACCTTCACAAGGTATTTGGCCGCCACGAGGCGTTGCGCGGCCTGAATCTGTCGGTACCCGAGGGCAGTGCGTACGCCCTGATCGGCGCCAATGGCGCGGGCAAGACCACGACCATCAAGGCGTTGATGAACATCGTCCGGCCAACGCGCGGGACCACCAGAATTCTTGGCGTCGATTCGCGCAATCTGCGCGTGCCACAGTTGCAGCACATCGGCTACGTGTCCGAGAATCAAGACATGCCGGCGCGGTTAACCGTGGCCGAGTACCTGGACTACCTGCGACCTTTCTATCCGACCTGGGACCCGGAATTGGAGCGCTCCATTCTTCAGGAGCTGCGACTGCCGCCGGAGCGCAGAATCGGGCACCTGTCGCATGGGATGCGCCTGAAGATGTCGCTTGCCTGCGCGCTGCCCTTCCGTCCCCGGGTCCTGATACTCGACGAACCCTTCAGTGGCCTGGACCCGCTGGTGCGTGATGAGTTCATGGAGCGATTGCTGCACCAGGCGGCGGAAATGACCATCCTGATCTCCTCGCACGAACTGTCCGAAATTGAAGGCGTGATCACGCACGTCGGCTTCATCGATAAGGGCCGACTGCTGTTCGAGGAATCAATGACCACACTGTCTGACCGCTTCAGGCAGGTGCGCATCACCCTGGAATCGCCCGGCGCGCCGCCGGCTCCCACGCCGGATGGGTGGCTGCAGGTGACCGCAGCCGGCAATGTGCTGAGCTTTGTGGACTCCCGTTTCAGCGAAAAGCGCCTGGCCGAAACCGTTGCGGCGCAGTTCAAAGGCGTGAAGAACATCGAAGTACAGCCAATCGCCCTGCGGACGGTCTTTACCACGCTGGCGCGTGACTCAAGTGGAGACAGCGCATCATGATCTGGCACATCTTCAGGAAGGACGCGCGACTGCTATGGCCGATGGCGGCGCTGGTAGCTGCGCTGAATGTCTGCGCGGCAGTTCCTTACCGTCTGATCGACCATGGAATCCGAACCTTTCAGCTCGGGATCCTCGGGACACTGCTCCCGGCGCTGGCGCTGCTGAGTGTGATCGTGGTGGTCGTGGTGGCCATGCACCAGGACGCGATTCCCGGCGCATGCCAGGATTGGCTGATACGACCGATCCGGCGCGTGGACCTGGCGCTTGCCAAGTTGCTGTTTGTAGTGTTGCTGGTGCAGCTGCCGCTGTGGGTGGTTGATGTCGGCACCGCGCTGGCCGAGGGCTTCGCGTTGCCCGCGGCCAGCGTTGCGGCGGCCGCGCGCAATATCCAGATATTCTGCGAATTTGCGCTGCCGGCGATGATGATTGGCGCCATCACGCGAACCTTTGTCGAGGCCTTTGTTGTCGCCGTAGGCGGATTTGTCCTGTATGTCGGAATTTTCCTGGTCGGCCTTTCGATGCTGCTGGGCATAAAGGGGACGGTCGGAGAGACCGGTGCCGCGTGGATGTTCAACGCGGCTTTCGACATCGCGGCGCCCATTGGAGCCGCGCTGATCCTTGCTCTACAGTACCTGGCTCGCCGTACGAGCCTGGCACGCTGGCTGGTAGGCGTGGGTGGCGCGCTGGTCGTCTGCGTAGCGTATCTGCCGTGGCCCGTGGCCTTCAGTCTGCAGGCGGCGCTGTCCCCGGATCCGACCGCGGCCCGTGCGATAACGGTTGGTTTCGATCCGCAGGCCGGACGCTACCGGCTGCCGGCGGGAGCGGCGCAGGCAGTCAGCTCGGCGTTGCATCTGCCGCTGCGAATCGGCAACGTACCGGCCGACGCCAGCGTGCTCATGGATCGGGCCGACGTGCGGATCGTGGGGCTGGATGGAACGACTCTCTATCAGAGCAAATCCACCATCAGTTTTGACGGACGCGGCTCGACATTGGATGGCCGGTTCGAGGTACGCGCCGGCCACGGTGATGGCCCGGTCCACTCCATCGACGAGCGCATCTACCTGCCCGACGACGTCTACACCCGCCTGGCAGATCGCCCAGTACGCATGTCCATCGACTATTCGCTGACCTTGTTTGGTCCGACCGGGACTTATTCACTACCGGCAACGGGCGCACGCCAGTCACTTCCCGGTCTGGGATCGTGTCGTACGGGGATCGACGCCGAGGGCGATGACGTGGAAGTCGGTTGCCTGAGCACGGCGCAGCAACCGACCTGCATCTCCGCCTACCTGGAGCAGCCGGCGACCGGCTTGCGAAATCCCGAGACGCATTTCTGCAATCCTGACTATACGCCGGCACTGATCGGTCAATTCTGGCCGGATACGATTCACCGCACGGGCGGTGAAGTCCGCTTTTTCGATCGCACCGGAATGGTACGATTTCCCGTGGACGGCTCAAAGCTGGCGGCGGCGCGGCTGATCATAAAAACATACGACGCTCGTGATCACTTCACCCGCCATGTAGACACACCCGTCGTGCGCCTTGCCGACCTGACCGGTCGCGCTGCGCAGCCGGTGGCGTCGCGCTAAATACGGGGGCTTGCGCAACAGCCACGCTGCGTCCGACACTGCAGCCGTTGAGTAACAAAGAGGCCCGGCATGAACAAGCAGCTGTTCGGCGAGTACATCGCGAGTTTCAACCGCGATGACTTCGCGGGCTTCAGCCAGTACTACGCGGACGATGTGGTGCTGGAGCTGGGCAAGCGCAAGACGCTGCGCGGCCGTCAGGCCATCGTGGACTTCTACCGCGAGGTCAAGTCCAGGATCCGCGAAACCCTGGTGGTGCGCACGGTCGTTGCGGACGAGGACGGACTTGCCGCCGAGGTCGCCACGGAGTTCTACGCGCTGGCGGACTGGCCGGACTTCATCGCCGGTCCGATCCGCAAGGGCGAGAGCATCCATATCGTGAGCTGGATCTTCTATACCATCGTGAATGGCCGCTTCCAGCACATTCGGTCCACGCGCCTGTGACGGGCTCCGGCGTGACGGATTCCGCGCAGGGTTTCGACTACATCATCGTCGGCGCCGGGTCGGCCGGATGCGTACTGGCGGCGCGCCTTAGCGCACAGCCCGACCGCAGGGTACTGCTGCTGGAAGCCGGCGGCCCCGACGATCACTTTCTGCTGCGCATGCCGCTGGGTTTCCTGCGCGCGCTGTTTCGGCCGGAATTCTCATGGGGCTATTTCAGCGAGCCGGAACCGCATCTGGGCGGTCGCAGGCTATGGCTGCCGCGCGGCAAGGTGCTGGGCGGTTCGGGTTCGATCAACGGCATGTTCTACATGCGCGGCCACTCCCAGGACTTCGATACCTGGCGCAGCCGCGGGTGCGCCGGTTGGGGCTACGAGGAAGTACTGCCGTACTTCCTGCGCATTGAGAACAGCTGGCGCGGCGCGGGTCCCTATCATGGCGACAGTGGCCCGATGCCCGTCAGGCCCATCAGTACCGAAAAGCTGCTGCATGATCCCCTGATGCGAACGGCGGCGGCGGCGGGCTTCAACGTCACCGATGACCTGCACGCACAAGTTCAGGAGGGTTTCGCCCGTGGCGAAGTGAACATTGACCGCCAAGGCAGACGCGCCAGCACGTCGCGCGCCTATCTGCATCCGGCGCTGGGCCGTGCGAATCTCACGGTTGAGATGAATGCGCTGACCACGCGGGTCTTGTTCGAGAAGGATCGCGCAGTCGGCATCGAGTACGTGCAAAACGGCCATGTGCACCGCGTACACGCGGATCGTGAAGTCATCTTGAGCGGTGGCACCTACAATTCCCCGCAACTGCTGATGCTCTCCGGCGTCGGACCGGCGGCGCAGCTGCGCAGTCACGGCATCGAGCCACGGGTGGATCTTCCCGGTGTCGGGGGCAACCTGATCGAGCACCCGCATGTTCCAATGGAGTTCGCGGCCCGCCGGCCGGTGACGTTTCTCAACGAACTGCGCTTTGATCGTGTCGCATTTTCGGTTCTGCAATGGCTGCTGTCCGGCAGCGGCGCACTGGCGAATCAGATCAACAGCTGCAATGTCGTGATCCGTACCCGTCCGGACCTGTCGCAGCCGGACGTGCAGCTGATGTGCAATCCGGTGCGCATGGATGCGAAAATATGGTTTCCGGGGGTTTCGAGGCGCCAGGAGGATCGTATTACGGCCGGCGTGGTGATCCTGCATGAGAAGAGTCGTGGGCGTGTGTCCCTATCGTCCGCAAATGCCACCGATGCGCCGCGCATTCTGCTCAATCTGTTTGAGCATCCCGACGATCTGGAGACCGCGAAGCGCGGCATTGAGACGGCGCGGCATATCTACAGCACGCAACCGCAGGCGGACCTGGTGGCCCGCGAAACGAGCCCGGGTGCTGCACTGAGGACCGACGCGGACCTCGAGGCCTATATCCGCGCGACTGCGACCGTGACCCAGCATCCGGTAGGAACCTGCGCGATGGGTGTCGGGCCGGACGCAGTCGTCAGTCCGGAACTGCGTGTGCACGGACTCGCCGGTCTGCGGGTAGTGGACGCATCGGTCATGCCGACCATCGTGGGCGCCAACACGAACGCTGCGGTGATCATGATCGCGGAGAAGGCCTCCGACCTGATCCTCGACCACGCGCCGCTTCCGGCCGCACACAGGGGCTGAAGATGCGTCTGTACCTGATCCGCCACGCCATCGCCGCGGAGCCCGATGCAAAGCGCTGGCCCGACGACCGGCAGCGGCCGCTCACGGCGGGCGGCGCCCGCCGCTTCAAGCGCACGGCCGGGGCGCTGGTGGATTTGATCAACTCGGGGGGCACGGTGGGCCGGCTGCTCACCTCGCCGCTGGCGCGCGCGCGCGCGACCGCGACCCTGCTGCACAAGGCGGGGCTTCCGGACGCCATCGAGGAGTCGGTATTGGCACCGGGTCGCACGGCGGCGCGCGTGTTGGCGGTGCTGCGTGCCCATGATGCGCAGTCCATCGTCGTGGTCGGACACGAACCGGACCTCGGGCGCCTGCTGGCCGTGTGTGTCGCTGGTCCCGATGTGAAGCTGTCGCTGCATTTCCGCAAGGGCGGGGCCGCCTGCCTGTCCTTTCCGGGCGCGCCGCGCGTCGGCGAGGCGACGCTGGAATGGCTGTTGCCGCCGAAGGCGCTGCGCGCGCTAAGGGAAGCTTAGGCGGGGATTCTGGCCGTCAGATCGTAGGCGTCGGCCTTGGTCACCAACACCTGCGCAAACTCGCCGACCTTCAATCTGCCGCCGTTGGTGATGCGCACCAGGCCGTCGATTTCGGGTGCGTCCGCCTCGCTGCGGGCGTTGGCCCGCTTGCCGTCGATGCCATCGACCAGCACCTGAATGCTCGTGCCGACCCGGCGCTGCAGACGCGCGGCGCTGATGGCCTGTGCATGTTCCATGAAGCGTTCGTAGCGTTCCTGCTGCACTTCGGGCGCGACATGCGCGCCCAGTGCATTGGCGGTGGCGCCTGCGACCGGAGAATATTTGAAACAGCCGACCCGGTCCAACTGCGCTTCGGTCAACCAGTCCAGCAGCTGCGTGAACTCGGCCTCGGTTTCCCCGGGGAAGCCGACGATAAAGGTACTGCGCAGCGTCAGATCGGGGCAGGCGCGGCGCCAGGAATGAATGTGCTCAAGGGTATTCACGGCGTGCGCGGGCCGCTTCATGCGCTTGAGCACACCGGGGCTGCCATGCTGGAAAGGGATATCCAGATACGGCAGCACCTTGCGCGCGTTCATCAGCGGTATGACTTCGTCGACATGTGGATAGGGATACACATAGTGCAGCCGCACCCATGCGCCCAGTGAGCCCAGGCCGCGCGCGAGATCGATGAACCGCGTCTCGTAGGCCGTGTCGCGCCACGTCGCAGTGCGGTACCTGATGTCCACACCGTAAGCACTGGTGTCCTGCGAGATCACCAGCAGCTCACGCACGCCGGCGTGCACCAGGCGCTCGGCCTCGCGCAATACTTCGTCAATGGGACGGCTGGCCAGCAGGCCGCGCAGATTCGGAATGATGCAGAAGCTGCACTTGTTGTTGCAGCCTTCGGAGATTTTCAGGTACGCGTAGTGACGCGGCGTAAGCCGCACGCCCTGGGCCGGCACCAGATCGACGAACGGGTCATGCCGCGGCGGCAGGTGTTCGTGCACCGCGGCCATCACGTCCGCGTAGGCATGTGGACCGGTCACCTTCAACACATTGGGGTGGCGTTCGAGAATGCGCTCGGGGCGCGCGCCCAGACAGCCGGTCACGATCACGCGGCCGTTCTGCTCCAGCGCCTCGCCGATGGCATCCAGCGACTCATCGATGGCGGCATCGATGAAGCCGCAGGTATTGACCACGACCAGGTCCGCCTTGTCGTAGGTGGGGGCGACTTCGTAGCCCTCGGAGCGCAGGGCGGTGAGGATGCGCTCGGAATCAACCAGTGCCTTGGGGCAGCCGAGGCTGACAAAGCCGACTTTCGGGATACGCAGCATGGCAGGGGACGGGCAGTGACGGGGGGGCGGATTCTACGGGATTCCGCTGCCGAGACTACTATCCTGGTCGATCGGGCCGCCGGATCGGCGCACATTATGCAGAACCGCGAATAGCGCCAGGATGACCACGGGCATGACCAGCCAGGGCCAGATGGCGCTGCGCCGCAGCCCGCCCTGGCCCAGCGCGGGGACTCGCTCGGTTGTCATGGGGCTGCAATCTACCCGTGCCGCGACCGCGCGGCAATGCTTCCGGCGACGGCCTCGCCATGGCGCCCCGGACTGTTGCATAGTCCCTCGCGAGGGCTGCAACTCGGCCTGAAACTGATGCGGT
>DATDIL010000133.1:0-26833 GCA_036521075.1 Steroidobacteraceae bacterium
TGTGCTAATGTATTAGCGTACTGTTACGTTGGAACGAGACAAGCCCATGAAAAGCCACCGCAACGTGTCCGCCAGCCAGGAAGCACTGGCCGAGCGCAATCTGTTCGCCGCGGTCGCCTCGCTGCGCAGCGGCGATGAGTGCCGGGCATTCTTCCGCGACCTGTGCACCCCGGCGGAGATCCAGGCGATGGCCGACCGCTGGGCCGTAGTGGATTGGCTGATGCGTGGCGTCCCCTACCGGGAAATCAACCGCCTGACCGGCGTCAGCGTCACCACCATCAGTCGCGTGGCGCGCTGCCTGGCCGACGGCAATGGGGGTTATTCGCTGGTGCGGCGCCGTACCAGGAGCACTCGCCGCAGCGAGTCCGCCCGCCGCATGGAGGCGGCCCGTCATGGATAAAGACACCCGCCTGAAACTGGCTGTCCAGAAGTCCGGTCGCCTCACCGACCCGTCACTGGACCTGCTCAGCCGCTGCGGTCTGAAGCTCTCGCGTGGCAAGGACCAGCTGCTGGGTTTTGGCGAGAACATGCCGCTGGACGTGCTGTTCGTCCGCGACGATGACATCCCGGACCTGGTCCAGGAGGATGTGTGCGACCTGGGGCTGGTCGGCCTCAACGTGCTGGAGGAAAGCCGCCTGGAACTGGCCTCGCGTGGGCATCCGGCGCAGTTCCAGACCGTGCGCAACCTGGACTTTGGGCGCTGCCGCCTGGCGCTTGCCGTGCCGGATGGCGTGCAGTTCACCGGGCCTGCCTGGCTGCAGGGCAAGCGCATCGCCACCACCTATCCGTACATGCTCGCCCGCTTTCTCAAGCAACATGACTTGACGGCCGAAATCGTCGTGCTCTCCGGCGCCGTGGAGATTGCGCCGCGGCTGGGGCGCGCCGATGCGGTCTGCGACCTGGTATCGACCGGCTCCACGCTGCAGGCCAATCATCTGCGCGAAGTGTTCACCGTGCTGGAGAGTCACGCCGTGCTGATCCGCACGCCCCTGCCGCTGGCGCCCACCAAGAACGAATGGGCCGAACGGCTGCTGATGCGCATCGATGGCGTACAGCAGGTGAAGGAGAGCAAGTACATCATGTTGCACGCGCCGCGATCGGCGCTGCCGGAAATCCGGCGCCTGCTGCCCGGCAGCGAGTCGCCCACCATCATTCCGCTCGAGGGCCACCCGGACCGTGTGGTCGTGCATGCGGTATGCCGGGAGAATGTGTTCTGGGAAACCCTCGAGAGTCTCAAGAAAGTCGGGGCCAGTGCGATGCTGGTGCTTCCCGTCGAGAAAATGCTGGTGTGACCATGCGCATTGTGTATTGGCAGGAACTTGACGTGGCACAGCGTCGCGCGGCGCTGGCCCGGCCGGCTTTTGCAGCCCGGGCCGATATCGCCGCTGATGTCGCACGCCTCATCGGCCAGGTGCGGACCGAGGGCGATGCTGCGCTGCGGGCCCTCACCGAGCGCTTCGATGGGGTGCGCCTGGACAGTCTCGAAGTCAGCGCCGCGGAGTTTGCCGCAGCCCGGGCGAAACTGACGCCGGTGCAGCTCGCCGCGCTGCAGCGCGCCATCGAGAACGTGGAAAAGTTCCATGCCGCACAGCAGCTGCAACCCCTGTCGCTGCAGACCAGTCCGGGGGTGCGCTGTGAGCGGGTGGTACGGGCGATCAATGCCGTGGGCCTGTACGTGCCCGCAGGCTCCGCACCGCTGCCCTCCGCCGTGATCATGCTGGCCGTCCCCGCGCGCCTGGCCGGCTGTCCCCAGCGCGTACTGTGCACGCCACCGACCCGCGATGGCGGCGCACATCCGGCCGTGCTGGTTGCCGCCCGGCTATGCGGTATCGACACCGTCTTCAAGGTCGGCGGCGCCCAGGCGATCGCGGCCCTGGCCTATGGCAGTACGACGGTGCCGAAGGTCGACAAGATCTTCGGCCCGGGCAACGCCTGGGTAACCGCGGCCAAGCAACAGGTCGCCGCCGATCCGGACGGCGCTGCCGTAGATATGCCCGCGGGTCCCTCCGAAGTACTCGTCATCGCCGATGACAGCGCTCGCGCGGATTTCGTGGCCGCCGATCTGCTGGCACAGGCCGAACATGATCCGCAGTCCCAGGCCATTCTGCTCAGCACCAGCGCCGCACTGGCCGGCGAGGTGCTGGCCGCAGTGGCACGACAGATGCCGGCATTATCCCGTCACGCGATCCTCGTCCAGTCCATCGCCGCCAGCCGTTGCATCGTCGTGCCGGACCTTGCGACCGCCATCCAGGTCTGCAACGACTATGCCCCGGAGCACCTGTTGCTGCAGATCCGCCAGCCACGCGCGGCGTTGAGTGAGATTCGCAATGCCGGCTCGATTTTCCTGGGCGACTGGTCCCCCGAGCCGCTGGGCGATTACTGTTCGGGTACCAATCACGTACTGCCGACCTACGGCTATGCGCGCGCCTACAGCGGGCTGTCGTTGCTGGATTTCAGCAAGCGCATCACGGTGCAGGAGCTCACGCCCGGCGGGCTGCGCGATTTGGGTCCCGTGGCCGCGACGCTCGCCCGCCTGGAAGGACTGGACGCGCACGCCGCGGCCGTCGAATGCCGCTTGGCCGCCTTGCAGGAGCACCCGTGAGCGGGCCTGCACCCACCTCGATTGCGCGTCCGGATCTCCTCACGCTGGAGCCCTACGAGCATGCGTTGTGGGACCCAGCCCTGGTACGTCTGCATGCGAACGAGCTTCCCTGGCGCAGCAGCGGCGATGCCAGCGCGGCCGGCCTGAACCGCTACCCGGAACCGCAGTCGCACGAACTGGTGCAGCAGCTGGCCGCTCTGTACGAACAGCCGGCGGCCAATGTGCTCGTGACCCGCGGCAGTGATGAGGCCATCGACCTTCTGACCCGCGCCTTCTGTCGGGCCGGGACCGACCAGGTGCTGGTGTGCCCGCCCACGTTCGGCATGTATGCCGTGGCCGCACGAGTCCAAGGCGCCGGCGTCGTGCCCGTGCCGCTGCGCCACATGCACGGCTTTGAGTATGATCCGATCGCCGTACTGGCCGCCTGCACCCCAACGGTGAAGCTGGTGTACGTGTGCTCGCCCAATAATCCCACCGGCAACCTCATTTCCGAACAGGTCATCCTGCACCTGGCCACGCAACTTGCCGGCACCGCATTGCTGGTCGTCGATGAGGCCTACATCGAATTTGCGGGCGTTACCAGCTGTGCGCGGCATCTGCCCGATCATCCCTGGCTGGTGGTCCTGCGCACGCTCTCCAAGGCCCATGGTCTGGCCGGCGCGCGCTGCGGCGTCGTGCTGGCGCACGCGGAGATCATTGCGCTGCTGCGCCGGATCATCGAGCCATACAACATGACGCAGCTGAGCGTCGAGGCGGTGCTGCGCGCCCTGCAGCCCGTAGCGCGCGCCGTCACCCATGAATGCGTCGCACTGATCCAGAACGAACGCGCGCAGCTTGCCGCAGCCTTGAGCCGCTGTGATGCCGTAGTGCGGGTCTGGCCCAGTGCCGCCAATTTCCTGCTGGTCGAGTTCAAGGATCCGCAGCGGGCGTTCGAACGGGCCTGCGCGGCCGGCCTGCTGGTGCGCGACGTGCGCCGGCAACCCACTCTGCAGCGGGCCCTGCGCCTTACCGTGGGGACACCGGAACACAACCAGCGCCTGATCACGGCCTTAGGGGACACAAGGTGACCCAGGTGAACGCACCGACTCCGGTTCTCTTCGTCGACCATGACGGTACGCTGGTCGAAGAGCCTGCTGACAGGCAACTCGACAGCCTGGAGAAAATCCGCTTCATGCCCGGCGTGTTCGCCGCACTCAACGAGCTGTCGGCTGCGGGCTACCGGCTGGTCATCGTCTCCAACCAGGACGGACTGGACAGCCCGGCACATCCGCGCGCCCGCTTCGAGCAGGCCCATCAATTCATCCTGGAGGCCTTCCGCTCCCAGGGCGTGCGGTTCGAGAGAGTGTTCATCTGCCCGCACCTGCCCGAGGCGGGCTGTGAGTGTCGCAAGCCGCGTACCGGTCTGCTGCGCGAGTTCCTGCGCGAGGGTCAGGTGGACCTGGCTGCAAGTGCCGTGATCGGCGATCGCGACACGGACCTGGAGTTGGCGCGCAATATCGGCACGCGGGGTCTGAAGGTTCGACTGGGCGGCGGCGCCCAGGAAACCTGGCCTGCCGTCATGCGTGAACTCACGGCGCGACGCGCCACGATCGAGCGCACCACCAAGGAGACCCGAATTTCGGTCGCCGTGGACCTGGATGCGACCGCCCCGGTGAGTATCTCCACGGGCATCGGCTTCTTCGATCACATGCTCGAGCAGCTGGCCAAGCACGGCGGCTTCGCCATGTCGCTGAGCTGCCGGGGTGATCTGGCGGTCGATGAGCATCACACCGTGGAGGATTGTGCCTTGGCCGTAGGTGAAGCCCTGCGCAAGGCACTCGGGCGCAAGCTCGGCATCAACCGCTATGGATTCCTGCTGCCCATGGACGAGGCGCGTACCCAGGTCGCCATCGATCTGTCGGGGCGCGCGTTCGCCGTATTCGAAGGCCGCTTCGGGCGCGAGGAGGTCGGCGGCCTGGCGACGGAACTGATACCGCACTTCTTCCGCTCGCTGGCTGACAGCCTGGGAGCTGCGATACATATCAGCGTCACCGGAGATAACTCCCATCACATGATCGAAGCGTGTTTCAAGGGCACGGGCCGTGCGCTGCGTCAGGCTTTGCGCCGCGAGGGGCGCGAGTTGCCCAGCACCAAGGGGGTGCTGTGACGATCGACGTGGCCATCATCGACAGCGGCGGCGCGAACCTCGCGTCGTTGCAATTCGCCCTCGAGCGGCTGGGTGCGCAGGCCATCATCACCAGTGACCTGGCCGTCATCAGCGCGGCCCCGCGGGTGCTGCTGCCCGGCGTGGGCTCGGCGCTCGCCGCCATGCAGCGCCTGAACACCAGTGGCGTCGCGGCGCACCTGCCCCAACTCAAGCAGCCCGTGCTGGGCATCTGCTTAGGGATGCAGCTGCTGTTCGCGAAGTCGGAGGAAGGTCCGGCGCAATGCCTGTGCGTCCTGCCGCACACCATCCGCAAACTCGTGCCCGCGCCCGGCCGCCCGGTCCCGCACATGGGCTGGAACCGTCTGCATATCGTGCAGCAGGATCCGTTGCTGGAGGGTGTCGCCGAGGGTGAATACCTGTACTTCGTGCACAGTTACGCCGCGTCGGTCTCGCACGCCACCTTGGCGAGCGCCGAGTACGGCGTGCCGATTGCAGCGGTCGTGCGCCAGGACAACTTCTGGGGCACACAGTTTCATCCGGAGCGCTCGACCAAGGTCGGGGCACGCATTCTTGCCAACTTCCTGAGGCTCACCTGAGGTGCTGTTGATCCCCGCCATCGATCTGCGCAACGGGCGCTGCGTGCGCCTGTTCAAGGGCGACTTCGCCGCCGAGACGCGCTATGAGTTTGAGCCGCATGAGCTGCTGCAACGCTATCGCGATAGCGGTGCGACCTGGCTGCATGTCGTCGATCTGGATGGCGCGCGCGACGGCACTTTGGCCAATCGCAGCATCATCGTGAGCCTCGCCTCGCAGTCCGCGGTGAAGATTCAGGTCGGCGGGGGCGTGCGTTCAGCCACGGTCATCGATGATCTGCTGCGCAACGGGGTCGCGCGCGTCGTCATCGGCAGCCTTGCGGCCGAGAACCCGCCGCAGGTAAGCGCATGGCTGAATCAATTCGGCGCAGCGCGCGTGTGCCTCGCCTTTGACATCCGCAACGATGAGGCCGGGGTGCCGCGGGTGCGCACCCGCGGCTGGACCCAGGGCGGTCAATTGAGTCTATGGCAGGCGCTCGAACCGTTTGTGCACCATGGCCTGCAGCACGTACTGTGCACGGACATCGATAGGGACGGCGCCCTCACCGGCCCGAGTCTGGATCTTTATCGCGAAGGCCTGCGGCGCTATCCGCAAATATCGTGGCAAGCCTCCGGGGGGGTACGCGACGCCGCTGACCTGGCTGCGCTTGCGCAGCTGGGCATGACCGCGGCCGTCAGCGGCAAGGCTTTGCTGGAAGAACGCATGACCCCTGAGGAGCTGCGAGCATTCTTGCCAAACGCATAATTCCCTGTCTGGATGTCCGTGACGGCCAGGTCGTCAAAGGCGTGCGCTTCCGCGACCATAAGGTCGTGGGCGACATCCTGGATCTTGCCGCCCGCTATCGCGATGAAGGCGCCGATGAGCTGGTGTTCTACGACATCACCGCCAGCCCGGAAGGCCGTTCGGTGGACCGCGACTGGGTGAACAAGGTTGCCCGAGTACTCGACATCCCCTTCTGCGTGGCCGGTGGCATCAGTTCGGTGGCCGATGCGGAAGCGGTGCTCAACGCCGGGGCCGAAAAGGTCTCGATCAACTCCCCGGCCCTGGCCAATCCAGACCTCATCAATGCCTTGAGTGGACGCTTCGGCGCACAGTGCGTAGTGGTAGGCATCGACAGCCAGACCTTGCCGGCGGGCTATGGCGTCTACCAGTTCACGGGCGATCCGCAGCGATCGCGTGACTCCGGTCGGGACACGCTGGCGTGGGTGCGTGAAGTCCAGGACCGTGGGGCCGGCGAAATCGTGCTCAACTGCATGGCCAGTGACGGCGTACGGCGCGGTTACGACATCGCCCAACTGCGCGCGGTGCGCAGGATCTGCCACGTGCCCCTGGTGGCCTCCGGCGGCGCGGGGCTGCCCGATCACTTCCGGGACGCTTTCGAGCAGGCCGGCGTGGATGCGGCACTGGCCGCCAGTGTGTTCCACTCCGGCGCCATCGCCATTCGTGATCTGAAGGCCGGGCTGCTGGTCGCCGGCATCGAGGTGCGCCCATGGCCGTAACATCCGACCCGAGTGACCTGTCTCGCCTGGATTTCAGCAAAGGCGCGGGCCTGCTGCCCGCCATCATCCAGCATGCCGACACCGGCGCCGTGCTGATGCTGGGGTACATGAATGCCGCGGCGCTGGCCGCGACGCAGACGCGCGGTCGAGTCGTGTTCTACAGCCGCGGCCGCCAAAGGCTGTGGGAGAAGGGTGAGACATCCGGCCACACGCTCAACGTCGAGGCCATCCGCATCGACTGTGATGCCGATGCCTTGTTGATCAGCGCGCGTCCCCTGGGGCCGACTTGCCACGAGGGCACGATCACGTGTTTCGGGGACGCCGCGCTGAACGGGGCGACGCGCCTGGGCTTTCTCGCGCAGCTGACAGCCATCATCGAGCAGCGCAGTCATGAATCCGCGGATCGCAGCTATACCGCCAAGCTCCTCGACGGCGGCCTTGCGCGCATGGCGCAGAAGGTGGGCGAGGAAGGCGTCGAAGTGGCACTGGCCGCAGTCGCACAGAGCGATGACAAGCTGGTGGCCGAGTCAGCCGATCTGTTGTTTCACCTGATGGTGCTGCTGAAAGCCAAGGGCCTGCAACTCGAAGATGTGGTCAAGGAGCTGGCGGTGCGCCATGCGGCGCGCGCAGGTCCTGGATGATGCTTCCGTAGTGCGCGATTTCCTCTTCGTGCGGCTGGTCCCGCCACGGTTCGCGCAGCGCCGCCTGGTACCAGGTACGCAGGCTCGCCAGCTCCAGCACGCGAGTCACGTAGGCCTGCGCCGTCGGATCAAGCTGCAGGCCGTATGTTTGAATGCGGAACACGACCGGCGCGAAGAACGCGTCCACGGCGCTAAACGCTGCGCCGGCCAGGAACGGCCCCCCGAAGTGCTCCAGACCATCATTCCACAACGCACCGATCCGAGCCAGATCGGCAGTCAGCGCGCCGGTAAGAGTGTGTAAACGTACCCGCACGCCGCAACTCATCGAACAGCGACTGCGCAGTTCAGAGAAGCCGGCGTGCATTTCCGCGCTCGCACTGCGCGCCCAGGCGCGGGCAGCGGCCGCTTCAGGCCAAACCTCCGCGTGGCGCTCGCCCAAGTACTCCACGATCGCCAACGACTCCCACACCGTGATGTCGCCATCGACCAGGCACGGTACCTTGCCGGCCGGTGCAATGCGCCGGTAGGCCGCCCAGTCCGCGGCACGGTGAAACGGCATCAGGTTTTCCGTGAATGGAATCTTCAGTTCGTGCAGCAGCGCCCATGGCCGCAGCGACCAAGAGGAGTAGTTCTTGTTGGCGATATGCAGCGTGTACATGGCCGCTGCGCGCTAACGCCAGAGGTAGAACTGCAGCGAATCATTGCGCCGCGGCGGAATATCGGCGAGGACGGCGCCGTGATCGCGATAGTTGGTCGCGCTGCGCTCGAGCAGGTCATCAAGTCCGGTCATGATCTCGCGTGCCGGGGCCCCGTGCGGCGCCCGCAAGGTGTGCGCGTCCGGGAAGATCCCCATGCCTGCCATGATCGCGTACCAGGAAACCATCGGGTAGCCTTTGCCGATGTCCTGCTTGAGCACTCCCGGACCAATGCTCTTGCCCGTCGTCCACAGGGTATACAGATGCTTGAGGGCGTCGGAAATGCGCTCGTTGGCGGCATTCTCGCGCCAGTAATCGGTGTCCGCGCGCGTGTTGGTCTTGTAATGCGTGACGACATAGTCGCGCGTCCCCTCAAAGAGCTCGTGGATTTTCCGGTTGAATCGATCATGTGCTGCGGGGCCGAGGTCACCCAGCTCCAGGATCTCGGCAAACATCGTTGCAGTGCGCTGGATGAACATCAGTGCCGTCGCTTCCAACGGCTCGATGAAGCCCTGCGCGAGGCCATTGGCGAGGCAGTTCTTGTTCCAAGGTTCGGTGACGCGCCCGACCTTCATCTTCAGGTGTCGCGCAGGAGTGTCCGATTCGAGGAGGCCGAGGTGCTGTCGCAGTTCGTACTCAGCGTCATTGGCCGAGCAGAAACGGCTGCTATACACGTAGCCATGACCATAACGGTCGGTGAGTGGTATCTTCCACGCCCATCCGTGACGCAGCGCTGTGGAAACGGTCTCGCACGGTATCGGCCCGCTGATCGGTGACGGCAGTGCGACCGCCGCATCATTGAACAAGTTTTCGGCGAAGGTCACGAATGGCGTCTTGAGCGTCTGCTGTATCAGCAGGCCCGCAAAGCCCGAGCAGTCCACGTACAGGTCCGCCCGGATCGTGTCCCCTTCACGGGTGACCACCGAGGCGATTGCACCGTGCTCATCCACCGTGGCATGAGTCACGTGGCAGGCGCGGTACTTTACACCGCGCTGCAAGGCCTTCTTGTGCAAGAACTGGCCAAGCAGCACGGCATCGAAATGGTAGCCGTGCCAGATGTCGAACGGAAAGTTCTCGGCCGGCTTCGGGGCCAGGCGGCGCGAAGCGAGTTTCGCGGTAAGAAAGAATCGGCCGGGGCGCGCATCGACATCCACGCCTTTGACGCGCGCCTCGGCGTTGTGGATGAACTGCGTCATCGTCAGGTTGTCCAGCGTCGATGCAAACGGGTGGAAGTAACTCTCGAATCCGGGCTTGCCGCACCAACCATCGAAGGTGATGCCACACTTATAGGTTGCGTGACATTCGGGCATCCACTCCGCCTCTTCGATTCCCAGTCCGTCGAAGAATCCTCGCAACCATGGTGTCGAGCCTTCGCCGACTCCCAGGGCGGCAACCGTCGGGGACTCGAGCAGGGTGATGTCGACACCACGCGCAATCAAGGATCGCGCCAGAACGAGTGCGGTCATCCATCCGGCCGTACCCCCGCCCACGATCACGATGCTCTGGACTGCCGGTGGTCCGTCCGCGCGCGCGGACGATGCGCTGGTCGTTTTATTCCAGGAATCGCTGATGATTGCCGTGTCGGTCATTGGTGAGAGCTCCTCGCAGGATGATCCCAAGAGCCTAGCAGGATTGCGCGCCGCATCTACTGTGTCGAGAGTTCGTCCGCCCGGCGCTGCGCTTCGGCTGCCTCGCCGTTGCGATTGCGCGCCTTCAGCGATTCGGCGATCAGGTGCCAGGAGGCGGACTGGGCGTGCGGATCACCCGTCGACAGCTGCAACGCCTTGTGACCGATGCCGCCGGCCTGTTCGAAGTGACCGGCCGATTCGTGGATCTCGCCGAGCTCAATCCACAGCAGCGGGTTATCCGGCTCGATGCGCAAGGCCCGCTCGATGCTGCTGATGGCCGATTGTGGATCACCCGCCCCGGCCTGCCGATGGGCCTGGGCCACGAGCGCCGTGGCCGCGGCACCCAGATGAAACTGGCGGGTCGTGGCCGGAGGAGCCGTCTCGGTGGGCGGCGGGGGTGCCGGCGCCGGCAGAACGGCAACGGGCGCGGTGGGATTCGGCGCGGTCACCGGCGCCGGGGTCGAGCCCGGCGTCGGATGCAGCGGCTGTCCTTCGGGAGTCTCGACCGGCGTGCGGAACATCACGCAGCCGCTCAACTGGCATCCGATCACGGCGAGCAGCAACAATCTCCTCATGAGCGCGAACACCCTCAATGGTGCGTTATGCCCTGCAACCACTTTCCAGCCCGATCCAGCAAGGTCGGTGCGGGCTTGGCGGCCGCCCCCTGTGAACCGAACAGGGTGCAGCCCGGCGGCGCGACGGGCGGCATGAAGCTCAACGGCACATAGACCGTCACCGGCTCGGGCGCGCAATCGGCCGAAGGCTGATACCCGGTATTAAAATCAATGGTAACCGGGTGCAGAGTATCCGGCATGACACTCGACACTGATGTAGGACCAATTGCCGTCAGCAGCCGATCCCACACCCCCAGGGCGCCCGCCGAGCCGGTAAGTCCGGTGACGCGGTCATCATCGTAGCCCACCCACACCACCGCGACCGCATTGCCCGCGAAGCCGGCAAACCAGCTGTCGCGCAGATCCGATGAGGTACCGGACTTGCCGGCCACTACGACCCCCGTCGGCAGGATCGACTCGGCGGCCACACCGGTGCCGCGCTGCATCACCTGCTCCATCATCATCTGGACGGCGAATACGGCGTCCGGCTGCGCGACCGGCGCCACATCGAGATTGAACGCCTTGAGTGCCTTGCCGTCGGCGCCGAGCACCGCGCGCACCGCGCGCAGGTTGGTCTTGAATCCACCATTGGCCAATCCCGTATACAACTGTGCGACATCCAGGGGCGTGAGCCCGAAAGTACCCAGCAGCAAAGACGGAATACGCGGCGGATCGGCCTCGATGCCAAATCGCTGCAACGAATGCCGTACGGTATCCAGGCCGATGTCCATCCCTAAGTTGATGGTGGCGAGATTGAGCGATCGGGCCAGCCCCTTCACCATCGGGATGGGGCCGTTGAGGTCGTGCTCGAAGTTCTCCGGCGTCCAATCCGGCGACCCCGGAATCTTGATGTCCACCGGTACGTCCTGAATGATGCTCGCGGGGTTGTAGCGTCCGGTCTCGATCGCCGCCAGGTACACGAACGGCTTCACCAATGATCCTATCGGCCGGCGCGCGTCGAGCGCACGATTGAAGCCATCAAAACCCGCTTCGCGACCGCCCACCACCGCGGTCACATCCCCGCTCTGCGGGGCAGTCACCACCACGGAGCCCTCGAGCGGATCGCCCTTGGTTTTGTGCAGCTTGTCCAGGCGGGTGAGCTCGCGATCCAGGATTTTCTCCGCCAGCTCCTGAATCCGTGGATCCAGGTTGGTGAACACCCTCAGTCCCGCCTCGGTGAGATCCTGTTCGCGGTAGTCGCGGCGCAGGGTGCGCCGTACCAGGTCCAGGTACGCCGGGTAGTAGCCGCCCGAGCCGCGTCCGATCACCGCGAGCGGCCGGGCCTGGGCCGCCTGCGCATCCGCTGGGGTAATGATCTTCTGCTCGGCCATCAGTCCCAGCACCAGGTTGCGACGCTTCAGGGCCCGATCCGGATGACGGCGCGGATCGTAGTAGGACGGACCACGCGCCACCGCCACCAACGTTGCGATCTGCGCCAGATCCAGTTCGACCAGTGGCTTGCCAAAATAGAACTGGCTGGCGAGTCCGAAACCGCGGATGGCGCGGTCACCGTCCTGACCGAGCTGAATCTCGTTGATGTACGCCGTCATGATGTCGGTCTTGCTGAAATGCGCTTCCAGCAGCACCGCCATGATCGCCTCGCGCAGCTTGCGGCCCACGGTGCGGCGCGAGTCCAGGAAATAATTCTTCACCAGCTGCTGGGTGAGCGTGCTGCCGCCCTGCTCCAGCTGACCGGCGCGCGCATTCACCCACAGCATCCGCAACACGCCGCGCGGATCGATGCCGTGATGGGTATCGAAATTGCGATCCTCCACCGCTTTCAGCGCCGCCGGCAGCATCGGCGGCACCTGCTCGGGGGTGACGACGATGCGATCCTCGCCATGAATCGGAAAGATGCTGCCGATGAGCAGCGGCTCCAGGCGCGCGATGGCCACCTGCCGTCCGGTGATGTCGGTCAGCCCGAGGATGCCGGTGCCGTTCGAGGCGACGTTCAGCAAGGTGGCGGGGCGCATTTCATCGGCAAAACGTGCCGCACGCAGATCGATCTGGAACCGGTCGGCCTGCCGCGAATAGCTGCCCGGTTTGTCCGCATGATCCACCCGCCGATACTGCAGGCGCTGCAACTCATGTTCGAGGTCCGGGGCGGAAAGATCCTCACCCGCGTACAACTCCTGCGGCGCGGCGTACACCTGCGCGGGCAGCGTCCAGCGCCGGCCCTCGAACTGCGTGGTGACGATGCGGTCCAGGTGCATCACATACAGTGCGAGTCCGACGCCACACAGCAGCACGATCGCCAGCAAGTAGCCCCAAATCTTCAGATACAGATCTCCTCGGCTGGTTCGCGCAAGGTGTAGTGCGAACTCATCGCATGACCATAGGCGCCCGCATTCGCCACCAGTATTAAATCACCGGCCAGACTCGGCGGCAGCATGCGGTCATGCCCCAGGATATCCCCGCTCTCGCAGATCGGACCGACGATCGTGGCCTGCACGGTGGCCGGATCATCCACGCGCGTCAGATTCACGATTTCGTGGTATGCGCCATAGAGCGCCGGTCTGATAAGCGAGTTCATGCCGGTGGCCACGCCGATGTAAGTCGTGTCACCCTTCGACTTCAGTTGCGTCACCCGGGCCAGCAGGACCCCGGCCTGGGCCACCAGATAGCGTCCGGGCTCCAACCAGAAATCCAGATGCGGATGCGCTTGCCTGACGCGGCCCAGTGCGGCATCGAGCTTTGCCAAATCGAATTCGGCCTGACCCGCGCGCTCCGGAACGCCGAGGCCGCCGCCCACGTCCACGACCCTCACATCGGGGAAGCGGCGCGCCAGATCGGTGAGCAATTCGGCGCTCTGCTCCCAGTTGGCGATCTCGAGAATGCCACTGCCGCTGTGCGAGTGCAGGCCCACGACCCGGGCGCCTGCGGCCCGCACGGCCTCGGCCAGCGCGTCGAGCTCGGCGACGGGAACCCCGAACTTGGAGTGCTCCCCGCCCGTGCGCACATGGCGATGGTGCCCCCGGCCCACACCGCCGTCGATGCGTACGAAGAGGTCCTTGCCGGCGAACAGCTTCGGCCAGTTCGCGATCGCAAACAGACTGTCGAGTGTCACCTGCACCCCCTGCTCGAAGGCCCACACGTACTCATCGTGACCGATGAAATTCGGCGTGTAGAGGATGCGGCCGCGTTCGATCCGCGGTACCGCGGCCAGCAGGTGTTCGATTTCGCCGCGCGACACGCAGTCGAAGTCCAGCCCCTGCCCATGGAACAACTGCAGCACTTCAGGGTGCGGATTGGCCTTCATCGCATACAGCACCCGCGCGGCGGACTTCACCCCCTTCAAGGCGCGGGCGGCGTTGCGCAGCGTCGCCCGGTCATAGACATAGGCGCAGTCGCGACCGTCCATCACCCGCTGCAGGTCCTGGCGGCGCATCTTCCACCACGGGTCCTGCCGTGCCGGACTTGCCTCCTGACCGTGCGGCGTGAAGAGTTGATCCCAGGTCGGTCCCAGCGCGCGATCGGCACGTGAGCGCGGAATCAGCAGTTCGTGCAGCTGATCGACCAGCCGATCGCCCTGGCTTTCGTCCACGACGAACGTGAAGTTCAGATCATTGGCGGCCTGGCTCACCAGGTACACCTGCTGCTCGGCGAACAACTCGAAGGCCTCGCCCAGCTGGTGCAGGATGCCGCGGATATTGCGGCCCACGAGACTAACCGACGCGCACGGGCCGATCGCGCGCGCGCGGCACAAGCCCGACAGCGCGCCGATCAGCGCATCGAGCTGCGCGCTGTCCAGAGTGTTGGCCGCCGGATCCAACGACACCGTGACATTGGTTTCAGAAGTGGAAACAAGGTCCACGGACATGCCGTGATCCTTGAAGATCTGGAAGGCGTCGGCGAGGAAACCAACCTGGTGCCACATGCCCGGGCTGTCGAGTGCAATCAGGGTGATGCCCTTCTTGATGCATACCGCCTTGACCTGCGCGCCGCTGTCACCCGCGTCGGCACTGAGCACGGTGCCCGGAAGGTCCGGCACCTGGGTCGCCAGCACGTGCAGGGGGATGTGGTACTGGCGCGCCGGCAGAATACAGCGCGGATGCAGGACCTTCGCGCCACTGCTGGCAATTTCCTGAGCCTCGTCGTAATGCAGTGCGCGCAGCTGCCGTGCACTGGGGGTCGAGCGCGGATTGGCGCTGAACATACCCGGCACATCGGTCCAGATCTCCAGCCGCTCGGCACTGAGCTTGGCGGCGAGGTAAGCCGCGGAGGTGTCCGAACCGCCGCGTCCGAGCAGCACCGTATTCCCCTCGGCATCGCTGGCGATGAATCCCTGGGTGATCACGACCTGCCCCAGGCCATTTAGCTGCTCACGGAAGGCTTGATCGGGCGTGAAGATGCAGGTGGCATTCAGCACGGAGGCCTTCGCGGAGGCACCGCGCCGTTCATCGGCCTTCAGTACCGTGCGCGCGTCCAGCCAGTGAGCATCCAGGCCTTGCGCCCTGAGAAAGTGTGCGCCGAGCTCGGTGGCCATGAGTTCGCCGGCCGCCATGACACGCGCGCGGGTCTTGTCACTCAACTCACCGACCAGGGCGACACCGGCACTGATCTGGCCAAGATCCTGGAACTGGCGCTCCAGCTGCGCGCTGACCGGAATCTGCAGTTCCGCGGCCAGGAGCCGGTGACGCTCCTGAATGGCGGTGAATACTGCCTCGTGTGACCCATGCAGGGCGGACTCGATCAGCTTCTCCAGCTTGTCCGTGGTGCCCGTGACGGCCGAGTGAACGATGAGTACGCGGGCTCCGGTGTCGAGGCGGGTACGCGCGATCTGCGCGATGTTGCGCCAGTTGGCCAGTGAGGAGACGCTGGTACCACCGAACTTCAAAACGACCCATTGCGGAAAGTTGCGCGCCACGATGCTGCCTCGCTATGGGCTGTACTGCTCTTGGAGTGTGATTACGGCGATAGGCAAGGGTTCCGGAGCCGCACCCGGCTGCACGCGCTACCCCTCATCATCGAAGATGTCGCGCAGATCCTTCTCGAGCTTGCGATCTGCGAGCACCTCTTCGAGCTTGCTCCACGCGGCTTTGCCGCGCTTGCCCTGAGTGCGTACGCGTTTGTCCACGCGGTCCAGAATGCGGTCGTAATCGGTACCGTCTTCGGGTGCGTTGTTGAGGAATTCGTCGTCTAGATCGAAGTTTTCGTTATCTCGCTCTGACATCGCTGAAGGTTATAATTTTCACGTAAAAACAATGGCTTACACCCAAAAGGTTAACCCTGTGGGTGCGCGAACTATAACGGATCCGCGCCGCCTTTCAACTGTTTGTGCGGCAAATTTTGTCGCTTCCATGCCAGCTGGGGCGCATATCGTCAAGTCCGGGGGCGACTGAATGTCGAGTGGCGCCGTCCGGCGCGTAGCCATAGCCGCCACGTTAGGATCTTTTAGAGCCCTGATCAGGTCTTTTAGCGACGTTTTATCGCTATTGCGTGACCCAGCGACTGCTTTCGGCAGCCGGCACCGCAAGCTGGGTCGTCGACGTCGGGGCGGCGACGGGCGCTGAGGGGGGAGCCACGGGCGGCGCAACCACGGGCGCCGGCGCATCGGTATCCGCCTGCAGACCCACCAGTACCGGAATGCCGTTCGCCGTCTTCAGCGTATCGACGGCGATGTCCCAGTTCACCGCCGTGGTCGAATTCCCCAGCACTTCATTGAGCATTGCCTCGAACTGACTCAGCACCGGCTCGACCGTCTGCCCCTGGGCATCGACCGGCGGATGCGCCTCCAGCAACAGATCGCCATTCACGAATGCCACCTTGAGGGGCACATTGATCAGGTAAACCTTGGTTCCCACGGGTACCGTCGGAAACAGCGCCGCCACATCCTCCGGGTACATGCGGATACACCCATGCGTGACGGCCATGCCGACGGCCAGCGGATTGTTGGTACCGTGAATCAGGTAATCGCCGGGATGAATGGCCAGACGCATCGCAAACAGCCCCAGTGGGTTATCCGGTCCTGACTTGATCACTCCCTTCGGCAGCGGATCGCCATTGGCCAGATGCTCCGCGCGCACCGAAGCCGGCGGATTCCACGTCGGATTCACTTCCTTCGAAACGACATGGGTCAGGCCCATGGGCGTCTGCCAATCCATCTTGCCGATACTCACCGGGTAGGTGACGACGGTGGGCGTGTGGCCCTTGCGGGGTTTCGGAAAGTAATAGATCCGATGTTCGGGAATATTGACGACGATGCCATCACGCGGTCCCGGCGGCAGAATGTGCCGTCCGGGAATCACGATGTCGGTTCCCTCTCCGGGCAGCCACGGGTCCACCTTCGGGTTGGCGCGCGCGATCTCCTCATAACCCAGGCCGTATTGGCGCGCAATCTCCACCAAGGTATCGGAATAGTGCGTCTTGATATGCAGGTCTTCGCCGACCACCTGGAGCGACGGATCGGGCAGATCGTAGACGGCAGCGTGCGCGAGCCGCATGGCGGGAACGGTCAAAGCCAGGACGAGAAGCGGGATCAACTTTTTCATTGCATTCGTGGCGGTAATCCGTTACTCCCGCATTCTACCCTCTCTTCGGCCTGATACCATGACACAGTCCCTACCCCGCGCTTTTTTTGCCCGAAATGCCGTTGAAGTGGCCCGGGAGCTGCTGGGCATGCACCTGGTCATCCGCCGACCCACCGGCTTGGCAATCGGCCGCATCGTGGAGACCGAGGCCTATCAGGGGCCGAACGATATGGCCGCCCACAGCGTGGGCGGCCGACGCACGGCACGCACCGAAATCATGTATGGCCCGGCCGGATACGCGTATGTCTACCTGATCTACGGTATCTGGAACTGCCTGAACGTGGTCGCGGCCCAGCCCGGCATTCCGCACGCCGTACTGCTGCGAGCGGTCGAACCGGTGTCAGCCATCGCGACGCCCAGCTGGGGCCCGGGCCTGCTGTGTCGCGCATTCGAGATTGATCGCTCGCACAACGGCCTGGACCTGCGCGGCAAGCAGCTGTGGATCGAGGCGCCAAGGAAGCCCCGCGCGGTGCGCGTGCGCGCCGGCCCACGCATCGGCGTCGACTATGCGGGCGAGTGGGCGCTGCGTCCCTGGCGCTTCTTCGACCCGGACTCACCGTTTGTCTCGACCGTGTCGGCAGCCACAAGACGCCGCGCCCTGGCCAGCCGCAACGCCGATCAGATCCAGGTCTGAGTGTCGCCGCGGCCCGCACCGCCCCAGCCAAGAATCTGCCGCTCCTGCAACAGCCCGACCACGCGTGCGGCGGACTGCGCAAGACTCTCCTGCAGCGTATCGAGCCGCAGGTCCGGGTTCTGCGGCGCCTCGTAAGGTGAATCAATCCCGGTGAAGTTCTTGATCAGGCCGGCCTTGGCGCGCGCATACAGACCCTTCGGATCCCGCCGTATGCACTCCTCGAGGGGCGTATCGACAAACACTTCAATGAACTCACCCTCCGGCACCAGCTCGCGCACCATGGTGCGCTCGGCGCGAAACGGGGAGATGAAGGAGCACAGCACGATCATCCCGGCGTCCGTGAACAGCCTGGCCACTTCGCCGACGCGCCGGACATTTTCGACGCGGTCCGCGTCGGTGAAACCCAGATCGCGGTTCAGACCGTGGCGCACGTTGTCCCCGTCCAGCAGGTAGGTGTGTGCGCCGCCGGCATGCAGTTCCTTCTCGACCAGGTTCGCGATCGTGGA
Organism: Steroidobacteraceae bacterium; assembly: GCA_036521075.1. Taxonomy (GTDB): domain Bacteria; phylum Pseudomonadota; class Gammaproteobacteria; order Steroidobacterales; family Steroidobacteraceae; genus DAIDKA01. The sequence continues at coordinate 18,090 of DATDIL010000133.1, forward strand.
CTTGCCCGATCCGGAAAGACCCGTGAACCACAGGATCACGGGCTTGTGACCGTTGCGATGCACGCGGGCGATCTTGTCAACCGACAGACTTTGCCGGTGCACATTGGTCGCGCGCCGCAGACCAAAGCAAATCATGCCGGCACCCGCCGTCGCATTCGTGAAGCGGTCGATCAGGATGAACGCGCCGGTTTCGCGATTCTCCAGATACGGATCGAGCGCAATGGGCGCCGCGCTCGCCAGGTTGCACATGCCGATTTCATTGAGGCCCAGGGTCTTTGCCGCAATATGCTCCAGCGTGTTCACATCCACCTCGTACTTGAGGGTCGTCACGCGCGCGGGTACGAACCGGGTGCCGATGCGCATGAGGTAGGAGCGGCCGGGCAGCATCGGCTCCTCGGCCATCCACAGCAGGTGCGCCGCGAACTGATCGACGACCTCGGGGCGCGCCTCCGGACGCGCCAGAACATCCCCGCGGGCGATATCGACCTCATCCGCGAGCACCAGCGTCACCGCATCGCCGGCCTGCGCTTCGGGCAGATCACCGTCCGCTGTCACGATGCGTGTGATCCGCGATTCCTTGCCGGAGGCAGCCACCACGACGGGCTCGCCGCTGCGAATGCTCCCCGAGGCCACCGTGCCGGAAAAACCCCTGAAATCAAGGTTCGGCCGGTTCACCCATTGCACCGGGAAGCGGAACGGCTTGTCGAGCACCCCCGACTCCACATCCAGCGCCTCCAGGTATTCCAACAGCGTGGGCCCCGTGAACCATTTCAGATGTTCCGATCGTGCGCTGACGTTATCGCCAAAGCGGGCCGATATCGGTATTGCGGTTATTGAGCTGAAATCCAGCGTCTTGGCGAAGCCCAGGTAGTCGCCCACGATGTGGTGGAAGGCGGCCGCGGAATGGTCCACCAGGTCGATTTTGTTGACCGCGACGGCGAGGTGGCGGATCCCCAGCAACGAACAGATGTAGCTGTGGCGTCGGGTCTGGGTAAGCACACCCTTGCGTGCATCGATCAGGATCACCGCGGCGTCACTGTTGGAGGCACCCGTGGCCATGTTGCGGGTGTACTGCTCGTGCCCGGGCGTGTCCGCGACGATGAAGGAGCGCCGCGGCGTGCTGAAGAAGCGGTAGGCCACATCGATGGTGATGCCCTGCTCACGCTCCGCCTCCAGCCCATCGACCAGCAGCGCCAGGTCGATGTCCTCTCCGGTGGTGCCGTGCTTGCGGCTGTCGCGTGCGAGGGTCGCGAGCTGGTCCTCGAGAATGAGTTTCGAGTCGAACAGCAGCCGGCCGATGAGGGTCGATTTGCCATCGTCCACAGAGCCGCAGGTCAGGAAGCGCAACAGGCTCTTCTCGCTCTCCATCAAAAATATCCCTCGCGCTTCTTGCGTTCCATGGAGGCCGCCTCGTCACTGTCGATGAGGCGTCCGGAACGCTCGGAAGTTCGGGCGGCGAGCATTTCATCGATGATGGCATCGAGCGTGGTCGCCGAACTGTCGATGGCCGCCGACAGCGGATAATCGCCTAAGGAACGGAAACGCACGCTGCGCAACTCCTCCTGCTCTCCGGGCAACAGCGGCATGCGGTCATCGTCGCGCATGATGAGCAGACCATCACGCCTGACCACCGGACGCGGCGCCGCGAAGTACAGCGGCACGACCGGGATATCTTCGGCGCGCGTGTACTGCCAGATATCAAGCTCGGTCCAATTGGAGAGCGGGAACACACGGATGGTCTCGCCCTTGGCAAGACGCGTGTTATAGAGCTGCCACAATTCCGGGCGTTGATTGCGTGGCTCCCAGGTGTGCCCGGGGGAGCGCACCGAAAAAATCCGCTCCTTGGCGCGACTTTTTTCCTCGTCGCGGCGTGCACCACCGAAGGCGGCATCAAATCCGTACTGGTCCAGCGCCTGCTTCAACGCTTCGGTCTTCATGACCTGCGTGTGCACCTGGGATCCGGATCGAATGGGGTTGATGCCCCGCGCGACGCCATCCTGGTTGGTGTAGGCCAGGAGCCTGAAGCCGTAGCGCGCCACGATCATGTCGCGATGGCGGATCATGTCGCGGAATTTCCAGCCGGTATCAACGTGCAGCAGCGGAAACGGCGGCTTGGAGGGGAAGAAGGCCTTGAGCGCCAGGTGCAGCATCACACCCGAGTCCTTGCCGATCGAATAGAGCATCACGGGATTGGCGAATTCCGCGACCACCTCGCGCATGATGCCGATCGACTCGGCCTCCAGGCGCTTCAGGTGCGGAAGTTTTAACTTATCCTTCATGCTGCGAACGCGTGCGGCACGAAAGCGCCGCTGGCCACGAACCAGGGATTGCGAAACTGCGGTTTGCCGTAGCGCAGGGGTTGCCCATCCGGCCCCAGCACCTGGCCGCCCGCGGCGAGCACCACGGCCTGACCGGCGGCGGTATCCCATTCCATCGTCGGCCCTAGGCGCGGATACAGATCAGCCTCGCCCGCGGCCACCAGGCAGAATTTCAGCGACGAACCGACCGCAACCAGGTTCGCGATGCTATAGCGCGCCAGGTACGCCTCGGTCTCGGACGTGCGATGCGAGCGGGACGCCACGGCGGTGATGCCGGCAGCGGGCGCCTTGCGTACCTGGATCGCAGTGAAATCGGCGCCAGCTGCCGTGTCCGGATCCAGCCACGCGCGCCGGGCGGTCGCGGTCGCCACATTTGCGGCGAACAGCTGCCCCGTTGCCGGCGCGTACACGACGCCCAATGCGGGCGTCGCGTGCCGGATCAAGGCAATATTGACCGTGAAGTCGCCGCGCCTTTGCACGAACTCCTTGGTGCCATCCAAAGGGTCCACCAGAAAGAACTCCTCCGCGACAGCCGGAATATGACCCGCGGCAACCTGCTCCTCGGCCACCACTGCAATACCCGCGGCGTGGCGAGTCAGGGCTGCGAGGATGATTTCCTCGGCCACATGGTCCGCGGCCGTGACCGGGGAGTCATCGCTCTTGGTATGCACCGCGAACGTCCCGTGGTAAATCCGGTTCGCGGCCCGACCCGCCTCGAGGGCCGCGTCGACCATGGCGGTGAGTAACAAACTGTCTGACATTCAAATGAGCGTTTGCGTCAATACAAGCGGGGGCCGGAAGTGTACACATGCCGTTGCATGGTGACGTGCGGCAGCGCTTCAGTCGTAAGACTTGTTCGGCATGAGCATATAAGTTATATGATTATTCAATTACTTATGACGTATTCCGATAAGTGGCATCATGGGTAGCAGGCACTTGGACCAAGGAACATCGGCCTATCGTCGCAGTCAAAACCTGAGCCTGTGAGTCAACCCCGGCACGCCGTGTCGCGTTTTGCGTGTTAAGTATGGAACTTCACCGGATATGAATCATGAAGCTTAAAGCACCGCTTTTGCGCCACGTCTGCAGGCTTGCCGCAGTCGCTACGAGCGGGCTGCTCTCAGCCTGCGTCGTCGGGCCGCCGCCCGCCCCCCGACCGCCCCCACCGCCGCCGAACGTCACGGTCTATGCGTATCCGCAGCAGGGGCAGTCGCCTCAGCAGATGGATCGGGATCGCTACGAATGTTCCACATGGGCGACGCAGCAAACCGGCTTCAATCCCAGCGCACCGAATGTGCCGCCCCATGAACGCGTGCAGGTCGTCACCGGCGCACCCCCGGGGTCCGGGGTTGCGGTGGGCGCGGTGACGGGAGGAATTCTGGGCGCCGCCGTGTCCAACCCGCGCAACGCCGGCGCGGGCCTGTTGCTGGGGGCGCTGTTGGGCGGCGCCATCGGCGCCGGAGCCGAAGCCTCTGCGGATGCCCAGGCCCAGGGCGCGGCGAACGCCAGCGCGGACGCCCATATGCAGGCACAGGCCGCGCGGATCGAGCGCAAGGCCTCCGACTACCGCCGCGCACTGGGCGCCTGCCTCGAAGGCCGTGGCTACAGCATCAAATAACAGGAATTCACGATGACCCGCACTACCTCCATGATTCGTGCAAGCGTGCTGACCACGCTCGGTATCGCAGCGTTCCTGACAAGCGGCATCGCCAGCGCCGATCCTCGCGAGGGGCCCGAGGGTTCCCGGCACGGCCCCTCGGGCATGCACGGCCCGGCACCTGCGCACCAACACTTCGACGCCCGCTTCAGTCACAACCACGCGTACCTGGATCGCGGCTACGTCGTGCGTGATCTGCCGCGCGACCGGATTCTCATCAATCATGGCCATGACCGGTTCTTTTACTCCGGGGGCGTCTGGTACGCCCCGCGCGGAGCCGGCTTTGTCGTGGTGGGGCCGCCGATCGGCGTGTTCGTACCTGTTCTGCCGCCGTTTTACTCCACCGTCTGGTTTGGCGGCGCGCCGTACTACTATGCCAATGACACCTATTACATGTGGAACGCGCAGGACAACGGCTATGAAGTGGTGGACCCCCCGTCGGGTGCGGTGAATGCCGCGCCCGATGCGGATGCCCCGCCGCCGCCGACCACGACCCAACTGTTCATCTATCCGCGCAACGGCCAAAGCGCCGACCAGCAGTCCAAGGACAAGTACGAGTGCCACGCGTGGGCGAGTAATCAGACCGGCTTTGATCCCACGGTGGCCGGCGGCAAGGTGGCGCCGGATCAGTTTGGCGCGAAGAGCACGGATTACTACCGGGCGATGGGCGCTTGCCTGCAGGGCCGCGGTTACAGCGTCGAGTAAGGTGTCGGTCTCGCCTCAGCCAAACTGACGCGAGACATCATTGAACAGCGCCACCCCGAGCAGCAGCACCAGCAGCGCAATGCCGATCTGTTGGCCAAAAATCTGCGTACGCTCGCTCAAGGGCTTGCCCTTGATCCATTCTGCCGCCTGAAACAGGATCTGGCCGCCATCCAGCAGCGGTATCGGCAGCAGATTGAACAGCGCGAGCGCCAGCGAGATCAGGACGAGAAATCCCAGGAACGACGCCGGTCCGGCCTGCGCGGACTCCCCGGCGTATTGCGCGATGCTCAAGGGGCCACTGAGATTCTTCATGGACACCTCGCCCAGCACCATCCGCCACAGCAGTTTGCTTTGGGTGGCCGTGAGGTCCCAGGCGTCATCGCTGGCGCTGACCAGCGCGGCGCCGACCGAGAGGTCCTTGTGAATCATCATGCCCGGCGGCAGCTTCACGCCGGTAACGCTGCCAATGCCGATGTGCCCGACCAGGTGGCCCGTTCCGTCCGGAGTCGCGATGACGCGTACCTGGGCCGTATGCGTCGCACCAGCGCGCTGGTACTGCACCGTGATCGTCTTGCCGGCGGACCCGGAGATGAGGCGGGCAACATCAGCGAAATCGCCGATCGAGGTCGCACCGATGGCGACAATGCGATCGCCCGGCCGCAGGCCCGCGCGCTCTGCGTTGCCACCGCGCGTGACTTCCCCAAGCACCGGTGGCAGCGGCGGCTCCTGGAACCGGAAGCCCAGGCCCGCCATCAGCATCGCCGGCTCGGTAAGGTGGCGGCGCGCGGCGGGATCGGGCACGGACATCACGATGGTATGCACCTGACCATTGGCCGAACGCACCGCAACGCGCGCCTGGCCCTGGCCCAGGATGGTATCGAGCAGATCGAACATGACATCGCGCGAATCCGGCACCGGCTTATCGCCGATGGCGAGGATTTCATCGCCGCGCGACAAACCGCTGCGCGCAGCGACCGATGCCGGCTGAACCTCACCCACGATGGGCTTCACATCGTTGATGCCTGACACCCAGCGCATGCCCCAGAGCACGAGGATTGCGAACAGCAGGTTGAACCCGGGGCCCGCCAGCAAGACCAGGATGCGCTGCCAGGGCGGCTTGCGGGTGAAGGACCGCGCCAGGAATTCCGGGGCCACGGGGCCTTCGCGTTCATCCAGCATTTTCACGTAGCCGCCCAGCGGGATGGGCGCGATCACCAGTTCGGTCTCATCCTTGCCCACAACTCGGCGCCAGATCGGTTTGCCTAAGCCGATCGAAAAGCGCAGCACCTTGAACCCGAGGCGTCGCGCCACCCAAAAATGGCCGTACTCGTGCACGATCACCAAGAAACCCACGGCGATCACGTACCACAGCGCATACCAAATCAGAATCATCCGCTCAAGCTCCAGCGCAATTCGTGAGGCATTCTACCCTGAGTGGCTACCCCGACCGCGGCCTTCAAGGTCCCCCCGGCAATCCTTCAGAGAGGGTGACGCAGCGCAGGCGTCGCCTTGCCAGTATGGGCAATAATCTTGGCAGAACGGCCAAAATGACCGGAGTACCGTCCGGTGCGCGCGCGGCGCGTCCATCATGCAGCAGCAGGATGTCACCGGCCCCGAGGTTGCGGGTCAGCCGCTGCAATACGGCCTCAGCATCCGCATTCACCGTGTCATAGCCGCGTCGGGTCCAACTCGCCAGCTGCAGACCCAGGTCGGTCAGGCAGGGCTGCAGAAACGGATTGCGCAGCCCGGCCGGCGCACGGAAGAAACGCGGCACCGCCTGGCAGACGGCTTGGATGCTGGCCTGCGCCAGCGCGATTTCGCGGCGCATTGCCGCGGGACCAAACAGCGAAAAGCTGTAGCGGTGATGCTCGCTGTGGTTACCGATTTCATGCCCTTCACGGGCGATTCGGCGCGCCAGTTCCGGATGCCGCGCGACCCGATCCCCGATACAGAAAAAGGTGGCACGCACCTGGTGCTGCGCGAGCAGGTCCAGCACCGCTGGCGTCACGTCGGGGTCGGGACCATCATCAATGGTCAACGCCACGGCACCCGCGCCATCCGGCAGGCGGGTCCAGTTGGGACCGAGCAGCCGGCTGCGCGGCAGCAGACCACTGAGTGCGAGGAGCACGTGGGTGATCAGCAGCACCAGCAGGCTCCAGGGCCAAAGACGCCAGTTCGCCACGACCGCAGCGATTGCCGCCGCATGCAGTACCACACACAGTTTCAGCCATGCCGTTGGCAACAGCCGGTTCAACCGCCCCATCGGCCCCGGCGATCGCAATTGGCGCTCCTGCTCCATGGGCGAATGATGCCTGAAGCGCGCGGCTCGGCTGTTGTCGCGCAACCGATACATCCCGCAGTGCCAACCATTGCGCCAGCCATGCCACTTGTTACATTTAACGCATGGCACCCTTGCCGGTAGAGATAATACCGGTAGTGGAAAAGATGACAGACCTGCTCGACTACGAGATCTTCGCCCGCGTGATCAAGGCCGGCAGCCTGTCCGCGGCGGCGCGGGAATTGCACTCCTCACCGGCCATGATCTCCAAGCGGGTCACCCGTCTGGAGGATCGCCTGGGGGTTCGGTTGCTTCAGCGCACCACCCGCCGAGTCACCGCTACCGATGTCGGCCAGCGCTTCCACGAGCGCGTATTGGCCGTTCTGGCGGCCGTCGATGACGCCGAGAGCTTTGCCTCCGTGGATTCGGAACGGCCGCGGGGCGTGCTGCGATTATCCCTGCCGACCGCATTCGGCCGGCTGCATGTCGTGCCCCGCATGAAAGGCTTCATGGAGTCCTATCCGGACCTGCGCCTGGCCGTGGATCTCAATGATGATTATGTCGATCTGGTGGCCGGGAACTTCGACGTGGCCGTACGCATCGGCACCCTGCCGGACTCCAGCCTCGTGGCCCGGCGCCTTGCCCCGAACCGGCGCGTGCTGTGTGCCTCCCCAGAGTATCTCGAGCGCCACGGCGAGCCGCGCAATATCGCTGATCTGCATCATCATCGGCTGATTGCCGGCGGCCCGCAGGTCACCTGGCGCCTCGAAGGCCCCGAGGGTCCGGTCACCTTCAAGCCCCAGACGCTGCTGCAGACCAATTCCAGCGAAGTGGTCCGCGAGGCCGTGGTTTCGGGCATGGGAATCGGCTTCCGCTCCACCTGGGATGTGGGCGTCGAACTGCGTCGCGGCGGCCTGCGCCGTGTCATGCCCGCCTACAGTGGCTCCTCCGATGTGGCCATCTACGCCGTCTATTCGGGACGCCGCCTGGTGCCGCTGAAAGTGCGTGCCCTGGTGGACTATCTGGTCAGCATCTTCGGACCCGAGACGCCCTATTGGGATCGCGAAGTTCCCGCAGTGGTCACCGCCGCCTCCGCCTCGGGTGCACGGGCCAGCTGAAGCGGCGTAAACCCCACTCAAGGGGCGACGCAACAGCTTGTCCCCCTGCGATCGCAGGTCCTCTGCTAGACTCCCGCTACGTTGACTTACCAATACGGCCACCTCTCAAAGGGGGAATGACGAGATGAACGGGATGACAAGAATGGGCGTTGCTGCCATCGGCTCACTGATACTGGCATCAGCCGCCATGGCGCAGGGCACGGGGCCTCAGACTCCTGAGCAGAAGGCGCAGGTGTCTGTGCTCACGCGTCAGGGACTTTTCAAGGTGCAGGGTTTCGTCTTCGGACCCGCCGGCGCCATGATCCGCCCGGGCGGAAAGTTCGACGCCGCAATGGCCCAGAAGGCCGGCGAGCGCCTGCAGATTACCGGAGGCCTGATCCCTGAACTGTTCGCCAACGACACGCATACCTTCAGTATCCCGACCAAGGCGCGCGAGGGCATCTGGACGAACAAGTCCGACTTCGACGCCAAGGCCAATGACCTGGTCAAGGCTGCAAGTGAGCTCGAAATGACTGCCAAGGGCGGCGACGAGGCTGCCACCAAGAAGGCGATCATTGGCGTGGGCAAGGCCTGCGGCGCCTGTCACGACCAGTTCCGCGACAAGTAAAGTCCCGACCGGGACTTCCCAGTCCAGCGCTGCGGTCGCACCCTCAATCCGGGGTGCGACC
>DATDIL010000134.1:0-4182 GCA_036521075.1 Steroidobacteraceae bacterium
CTCGATGGTCGCGAACATCTGCGTGCGCTGATCGTGATTCGTGAAGGCCTTCGTGATCAGATCCACCAGCTGCGTGTAGACGATGGTCGAAATCGCGGTCATCAGGAACAGGAAGCCCGCAATCAGCAGCAGGTAGGGTGACTTTGCCAGCAGGATGAAGCCATCCAGGGGATTGCCGCCACCCAGGCGATGATTGATGTCGGTGCGCTGTGCTTCGCCGCCGGACGTCGCCACCAACTTGTCGCGCGCGCCCGCGAGCGCTCTGACAAGCAGCCCGGTCACCACGAAGCCCGCCGCCGAGATCAGCATCAGGCCGGTGTTGCCGACGCGCGTGGCCAGGAAGGTCGCAATCAGCGGACCGGTGATGCTGCCGACCGTGCCACCCGCGGCGATGAACCCGAACAGCCGCTTCGCCTGCGTGCGCGAGAAAATGTCGGCCATGAAGCTCCAGAACACCGAGATGATGAGCATGTTGAACACGCTCACCCAGATGTAGAAGCCCGCCGCGACGTAGCGATCCGACACCCGGCCGCGCGTGAACACCATGTAGAAGCCGAGAATGGTGAGGGCGATGAAGCCGTACACCCACGGCAGGAAGGTGGATAGCTTGAGGCGCGAGGCCATGCCCGCATACAGCGGCGCGAGGATCAGGGTGCCGATGAAGGTGCCAAGGAACAGCTCGTTCAGATGCTTGACGCCGTACACGGTGCCCATCGCATCGCGCACGGGCTTGACCACCGAGTAGCTGCCGAACAGGAAGAAGAAGTACAGCATGCTCAAAAGCACAGCCGCGATTTCGTGCGGCTCGATGCCCGCCATCGACTTGAGCGCTCCCGCAAGCAAAGACGGATTTCTATTCTGAGACATGATGCATCCTTGAACTTAAGGCGCGGCGACTATAGCCCAACAGCAGTGCCGGATTGAAGCGGTCCGGCCGCCGCCCCGGGGTATTACACCTGTGCCGGCGGCGCGGCCTGGTGCGCCACAGCCTGCTGCGCCCGCAGCACCTCGAAGCGTCTGCCCAGTAGCACTGCGCCCACGCCCCAGATTATGGAAATGCCGAATCCGGCGACGGCCGAACCCCCGACCCGCAGGCCCGCGGCGCGCAACCCCGCCTGCATCCACGCCGAGCTCAAATCGCCGAACCGGTAGACCACGACGTCGATGACGTTCTTGGTCTTGTAACGATCCGCCTGCGGCACCACGGTGAAGCAGATCTCGCGGCTGGGGCGGGCGATGGCGTACTGGGAAACCTGGCGGATCACCTGCAGCGCCTGGATCATCAACAGGGTCGGTGACAGCGCCAGGGCGACAAAGGCGATGACCATGATGATCGGATTGAGAATGAGCCCGGCGGTCACCCCGAAGCGATGCACGTAGCGGCCCAGTCCGAACAGCAGGATGATGGCAGCCAGCACGTTCACCACCAGTGAGATATCGGCGATCGCGACCGCGCGGGCGGCAACCCCCGAGAAAGCCTGGGAAATTACATCAGTCTGCAGAAAGTAAGCGACGGTGTTGACCCAGGTCATGAGCAGAATGAAGGCTGCCTGGTGGCGCGAGTAGGCCGAACGCAGCAGCTCCCGAAAGCCATCCAGCGCCCCTCCCGCGAGGTCGTGATCCAGGGTCGTGGGCTGACCGCCCTCACCTACCCTGGGCAGCCGCTGCTTTTCGCGCATCAGCAGGTGCACCAGGACGATTACCGCCGCAAAGCCGCCCGCGGCAACCACGAGCATCCCGTCCAGGCCCAGCGCATTCACCGCGAGCCGCACCACCAACGGCCCCGCGATGGCGCCGACGCTGCCGCCGGCGGCGATCAACCCAAACAGTCGCGTGGCCTGGGAGGCGGAAAACAGGTCCGACATCAGCGTCCAGAACACCGAGATCATGAACAGATTGATGACACTGAACCACACGTAGTACGCGCCACCGATCCAGCGATTCTCGGGCGCGATCTCGAACAGCACCTGGAACAGCAGCACGTTCGCCAGCCAGAACCAGAACACACCCGGGAGCAGCCGGTTCAGGCGCACACGCGCTGACAGCCATGCGTAGATCGGGGCCGCAATCAGGGTGCCGATGAAGGTTCCCGTGAACAACAGCTGCAACTGATCGGCGCCGAACACGGTCGCGACCGTGTCACGCACGGGCCTGAGAATGTAGTAGCTGGCGAGCAGCAGGAAGTTGCAGGTGAACGCGAGCATCACCGCCCGTCGCTCATGCGACAGGATCTGGGTGCGTTGCCTCAGCAGGCCCTCGAGGCGCCGGGCCGACACGTCGTTTCAGCGCAGGATGGCGAGGCGCGCCAGATTGCTCTGCACCGTGCCATCCAGTGCGCCGCGATCGGCGTACCAGCGCCGCACCGCATCGACCAGTGCGATCGCGGCTTCCCGTTCCGGCTCCTGCGCGGCATCGATGCGCACCAGCTCACTGATGGCGCTCTTGCGGCGCAGCGGCGTGGCGCGAGTCAGACGACGCAATCGCAACTGGCGCAACGCCGCCTCCGGGACCACCGTACCCGACTCGTCATCGGAGACTTCCGCACGGGACTGGGCCAGTCGGAACAGCGCATCCGGCGTAGGCACCGTGGCAGTGGTGTCGGTGCGAGACGGCCTAACCCAGTTCTGGCACCACTTCAGGTACTCATCCGGCGAGCTGCGCAGCGCCGAATTGCCGACGGCCACGCAGATGTGCGGCAGTGCGAGGGCGAGCGGCACCGCTTCGCTCCAGAGCCGCTCGCGCATCAGATATTCGATATCGCCCAGATACGCATCAAGCATGCGCGAACGTCCGCGGCGGGAATTGGGTCGATCCCGTGCTGTGCTGCCTGGCCCGCGATCGGGTGCCGGGCGTTGACTCTCAACGGCCATGTCGTTCCCTCATCTGACGATCACTCGGCGCGCCGTCTTTCTTGAGCGAAGAGTGTGACGTTTTGTTGCGGCGGACGAATATCTATGGGCCATCTTGGCCGAAGTCCCCGCGCATTGCCAACTTCGGCGCCGATTTGACTTTTTTGCGCGGTGGGGCTTCAGCTTCGCGGGATTTAGCGCTTTGCGCGGCTGCGCCGCGCCAGCAGCCACTGCCCGGGCACCGTGGCCGCGGTGCCGAGCAGCACGCGCCAGGCCAGGCGCCGCGTCCACGGCGCCACACGCGGCGGGATGGCGGCGTAGAACATCGCGCTCGCGTCCCGGTGCAATTGCCAGATGCCACAGGCGACGCGCCATTCGCGCGTGCCGCTGCGCAGCACAATCTGCGGCGTAGTCAACGCTTCAAAGGTCACCTCATGCAACACGGATGGCAGCCGCAGAGGCTGCCCACATATCAGCGAGAGCTGCGCCGCAGTCGTGGTTCCGTCGGCTTCCACAAGCCGGCCGAGCAGCGTGATTCCGCCACGACCAGGACCCGGCGCCGATTTCACCGGGCCTGCGAAGCGCAGTGTTTTCGTCTGCGCGTTCAACCCGCCGTCTCGAGTTCCCACACCGTGAGCGGCGCGCCGCGGCGCAGCCAGAATCCCGCGCCGATCTCATTGAAGTGACGCCGTAGGCGGGCGCGATACCAGCTGCCATCGCGCATGTGCACTTCGGCATCGGTGCGGCGCCGATCGCAGTTGCGTCGCCAGTCCGCCGCGGTCAGCGCGCCGAAATACAGGAGCGCGCGACACAGCCGGCCGAGGTTCGCCAGGGCGCGCGCCGCGCGGCGATCGTCCAGGTACTGCACCACGTCGTAGCAGATCACCAGATCAAATTGCGTCAGGCTCCTCCAGGTATCCACCGTTCCGTGTTCCCAGCCGAAGCGCTCGCACAGGTACTCACTCACATCCAGCCCCACGTAGCGCGACTTGCGAAAAGCCTGCTCGAGAGGCTTGCGCAGCATGCCCGTGCCACAGCCGGCATCGAGGATGCGGTGCACCGGCAGGCCGACGTGCCCGGCATAGGCGGCGATGAGCTGCGCCCGGGCTCGCATCTCCGCCGGCGTGGTCACCGCCGTGCGCGGATCGAAGTAGAACTTCTCGTAATAGGCTCGATCGAAGACCAAGGTCACACCGCATCAGTTTCAGGCCGAGTTGCAGCCCTCGCGAGGGACTATGCAACAGTCCGGGGCGCCATGGCGAGGCCGTCGCCGGAAGCATTGCCGCGCGGTCGCGGCACGGGTAGATTGCAGCCCCATGACAACCGAGCGAGT
>DATDIL010000135.1:0-194328 GCA_036521075.1 Steroidobacteraceae bacterium
TCATCTGGGGCTTCATTACCGTCATCAACAACACGCTGCTTCCCCACCTGAAGAGCGTGTTCGATCTGAACTACCTTGAGACGACGCTGATCGAGTCCGTGTGGTTCGTGGCCTACTTTGTCGCATCGATCCCCTCCGCCAAGTTCATTGAACGGGTCGGCTACCGGCCCTCGATGCTCACCGGGCTCATCATCATGGCGGGCGGGGCGCTGCTCATGATACCGGCGGCCCGCATGCCCTCATACCCCGTGACGCTGGCGGCGCTGTTCGTGATTGCCTGCGGCATCACGCTGCTGCAAGTTGCGGCAAATCCCTATGTGGCGGTCGTCGGACCGGCAGAGCGCGCGGCCTCCCGGCTCAATCTCGTGCAGGCGTTCAACTCCCTGGGCACGACTCTCGCGCCGCTTTTTGGCGGTTATCTGATCCTGGGTCGATCGATTGCCGGCACATCCCAGTCGGGCATGGCAGCGACGACGGCGCAGCGACTCTTGGATGCCCGGGCGGTGCAGCTGCCATATCTCATTGTCGCCGCGGTACTGATCGTGCTCGCGGTCATTATCGGACGCTTCAGGCTGCCGGACATGGGTGTGCAGACGCGCCGCGCCTCTGCACTGGAACGGCGGAGCCATTCGCTTTGGCACCACCGTAACCTGGTGCTGGGAGTGCCGGCGATCTTCATCTATCTGATCGCCGAAATCGGGGTCTCGAATCTATTCATCAATTTTGTATCCGAGCCCACCATCGGCAACCTGACTCACGAGCAGGCCTCGCACTACCTGTTTCTGCTTTGGGGCGGAATGATGGTGGGTCGCTTCGCCGGTAGCCTGATGATGCGCTTCATACCCGGCGAGCGCGTTCTGGCGTGGTTTGCAATCGCCGCCTTCGCGACCATGCTGGTCACCTGTTTCGCCCACGGTCCGATTGCGATGGCGGCACTGATTCTCGTCGGTCTGTTTCACTCGATCATGTTCCCGACCATCTTTACGCTGGGTATTCGCGGTCTGGGGCCGCTGACCGAGGAGGGATCTGGCCTGCTCATCATGGCAATCGCCGGTGGGGCGCTGGTCATCGTTCAGGGCTGGCTGGCCGACCGCTTTGGATTGCAGCACTCCTTTGCGCTCACGGCGGCGTGCGAGGTCTATGTGATTTTTTACGCTCTGTGGGGATCGCGGGCCCGAGTCGGTGCGGGCCCGGCCGCGCGCGCCTGAGCGAGGCTACCAGCGAAAAAGGCCGGGGCCACGGCCGAGGCAGCCCGGATCAAGGGCCAGAAGGCCGCCGGCCAGGGGTTGCTGCTGTCTTTGCGCGACCGACAGGCCGGCACTGGCGCTGGTGACAAACAGGCGATCCAGATCGCGCCCGCCAAAAGCCGGACAGGTCGGACGCTGCACGGGCAGCTTTATTTCGGCCACTATCTGCCCGGCACGGGACAGGCGCCGCAGGCACCCGCCGTCCCAGAAAGCAATCCACACATGGTCCTCGGCATCCACCGTCATACCGTCGGGATACCCCTGGCTGGGGCTGAACTGGGCGAACAGCTGCTCCGTGACGGGATCGCCGGCGGCATCGAGCGTGAGGGCCGTGATCCGGCCCCGAGCCGAGTCGGTGAACAGCATGGTTCCGTCCGCAAAGAAACACGGACCGTTCGGCACCCCGATCTCGCTGCGGACCAGACTCACCTGCCGCTGAGGGCCCAATCGGTGCAGCCCGCCGCGGGCCGCAACTTGCGCATCCTCCATGGAGCCGGCCCAGAACCGTCCGGCGGCATCCACTTTACCGTCGTTGAAACGCATGCCATGCGGCAGGATGAGCGGTGCGATGACTTCGGCAATCGATGCCCGCAATTGCGCGCTCACGGACAAGCGCACAAAACCGGCATCCCCGACGCCCACCAGGTCGGCATCCACCGCCAGTCCCAGCGCCGTCAGCCTGTACGGTAATGGTTGCGCATGGTTGGCGCCGCTGGTGAAGTGATGGGCATGGAGAGTTGGTGATTTGATGTCGACCCACCACAGGACATCACGCGCCGCGTCCCAGAGCGGACCTTCTCCCAAACTGGCCGCCGCAGCTGCGACACATTTGATTTCCATTCGATCCTCCTGCGGCTGATGTGCAGGCGATATTCCAAGTTTAGTATACTGTCCGACAAATGAGCGATCCAAGAGTCATTACCGGCGCGGTCCTGGTCGGTGCTGAAGACCGCCTCGGTGGGGCAAATTTTATGGCCCGCCATGCCGCGACCGGCGCGCCATTGGACCCGATGTTTCAGGAGGCCGCATTTCAGGATGTCGAGGATGCGTGTCGGCTCGCGGCTGCGGCGTTCGTGGAATTCAGCGAGCTTTCCCCCTCGATCCGCGCCACGTTTCTGGAGCAGGCGGCGGCTGAGATTGCGGCGCTCGGGGATACCCTCATCGAGCGGGCCATGGCCGAAAGCGGCCTGCCGCGCGCGCGTCTCGAAGGCGAGCGCGGCCGTACGCTCGGTCAGCTGCAGTTCTTCGCCCGCATGGTGCGCGAGGGTGCCTGGATGGATGTTGCGATTGACCACGCACTGCCGCAGCGCGCACCGGTGCCGCGACCGGACCTGCGTCGGCGCAGCGTGGCCATCGGACCGGTGGCGGTGTTCGGTGCAGCCAATTTTCCGCTGGCCTTCTCGGTTGCGGGCGGGGATTCCGCTGCGGCGCTTGCGGCCGGTTGCCCGGTCGTGGTGAAGGGACATCCGATGCATCCCGGCACCGGCGAGTTGGTCGCGCGCGCACTGCGCAGCGCGGTTCAGAAATGCGGCTTGCCCACCGGTGTTTCCTCCTATTTGCCCGGCGCCGGCCACCCGCTCGGTGCCGCGCTGGTCAGCGACCCACGCATCAAGGCCGTGGGCTTCACCGGCTCGCGGGCCGGGGGGCTGGCCCTGGTACGCCTCGCCAGCGCACGAGCGGAGCCGATTCCGGTATATGCCGAAATGTCGAGCATCAATCCGGTGATCCTGTTTCCTGCCGCGGCGTGCGCCCGCGGTGCGGAATTGGGCCAGGCCTATGTCGCTTCACTCACACTGGGTGCCGGCCAATTCTGCACCAACCCGGGGCTGGTGCTGGCGCTCGGCGATCGTGATCCTGATGCCTTTATCCAGGCCGCCGCGGCGGCGCTGCGTGCGTGCCCGCCCCAGCAGATGCTCGCCAGCGGCATTCATTCAGCCTTTGAGCGGGGAGTCAAATCCCTGGCCGATCATGCGGGTGTGCAAACCCTCGCGCGCGGCCGCCCCGGCGCGGGCGTCAACCAGGCGCAGGCGCGGCTCTTTGTCACGGACACGGCAGGCTTCATGGGTGATCTGGCGCTGAGTAACGAAGTGTTCGGCCCCGCCTCGCTCATCGTGCGTGCCCGCACCATCGATGAAGTCGCCCCTTTGCTGGAGCAACTCGAGGGCCAGCTCACGGCGACGCTGCTCTTCGATCAGGCTGACGAGGTCGCGGTGGCGGCGTTGCTACCGACGCTGCAGCGCAAGGTCGGAAGGATTCTTGCCAACGCTTGGCCCACGGGCGTGGAGGTGTGTCACGCAATGGTCCATGGCGGCCCGTTCCCGGCGACCAGTGACGTGCGCGCCACCTCGGTCGGATCCCTCGCCATCCAGCGCTTTCTGCGACCGGTGTGTTATCAGAATCTGCCGGATCGGCTGCTGCCGCTCGCCGTGCGCGATGATAATCCTTACCGTGCACCGCGCCGCGTCGACGGGGTGCTGACGCTTTTTCCATGCTTGCCTTGATTCAGTACCGATCGGCCTCAGGCATGCGAGGCGTCGCGGCCATCCGCGGTACTGCTTCCCCGGTGACGATCCCCGGCGCCCGGTCGACCCGCGAACTTGCGCAGCGGGCGTGTCGCATCGGCAGTTCACTCGCGGCGCTGGTCGAGGCCGGCCTGGGGGGAGCGCCGCTGGATCTGAATGAGGTGGAACTGCTGGCGCCCATCGACCATGCAGACCCTGCGCATCTGCTCCTGAGCGGCACGGGTCTTACCCATCTGGGCTCCGCCGAGGAGCGTGACCGCATGCACCGGGCGGCGAGCGATGTGCCGCGCCAGAGCGATTCGATGAGAATGTTCCTGATGGGGGTTGAGGGCGGCAAGCCGCGTCCGGGCGAGCCCGGTGTTCAGCCCGAATGGTTCTTCAAGGGCGATGGCTCCTGTCTGGTGTCTCCCGGAAAGCCGCTGTGCTCGCCGCAGTTTGCGCTTGATGCCGGAGAGGAACCCGAGATCGCGGGTGTATACCTTATCGCCGATGATGGGCGACCCATGCGTCTGGGCTATGCGCTGGCCAACGAATTTTCGGACCATGTCACCGAGCGGCACAACTATCTGTGGCTCGCACACTCCAAACTGCGTCCGGCCGCACTTGGCCCGGAGCTGCTGCTCGGCGATCTGCCGGCGCATATCGAGGGCAAGAGCCGCATCCTGCGCGACGGAGTGGTGATTTGGGAGAAGCCATTCCTGTCTGGTGAGGCGAACATGTCACACACCATCCGCAATCTTGAGCACCATCATTTCAAATACGCGAACTTTCGCCATCCCGGCGATGTGCATGTCCACTTCTTCGGCACAGGAACGCTCTCGTACAGCGATGACATTCGCACCCGCGAGGGAGATGTCTTTGAAATTTCAGCCCCGCCGTTCACGCTGCCCGTGCGCAATCCCATCGGGCGCGCACCGGCGCCCGATATGACGATAGGCGCGCTTTGAACCCAAGGATCCGAATTGCCGTCATCGGTCTGGGCAAGATTGCCCACGACCAGCACTTGCCCGCCATCGCGAAGTCGGCGCAGTTTGAACTGGCCGCTGCCGCAAGTCCGGGCGCGTCGCGGCTCGACATTCCGGTCTTTCAGAACATGGACGCGCTGCTGGCCTCGGGAATTGCCATCGATGCCGTGGCGATGTGCCAGCCGCCGCAGCTGCGCTTCGAGGCTGCCGCCAGCGCCATTGATGCGGGCAAGCATGTGCTGCTGGAGAAGCCCCCCGGCGCGACCGTTATCGAGGTGGAAACGCTCGCGGCGCGCGCGGCGCGCGCCGGCACGACGCTGTTCGCGGCGTGGCATTCGCGCCATGCCCCGGGAGTGGACCGCGCCCGGGCTTGGCTGGCGGCCCGGCGGGTGCAGTCCATCGAGATTCGCTGGGAGGAGGATGTACGCCATTGGCATGCCGGCCAGCAGTGGATCTGGAATCCAGGCGGGATGGGGGTTTTCGATGCCGGGATGAACGCGCTGTCCATTGCTACGCAGCTCCTGCCCGACTCGATTCGGATTGTGGACGGCACTTTGCGGGTGCCGGGGAATCGCGGCACGCCGATCGCAGCCGAGCTGCACATGCGCAGCGCCGGTGGTACGCCGATCCATGCGGTCTTTGATTGGCGGTGCGCCGGGGAGCCGGTCTGGGACATCGAAGTAAAGACCGACGCGGAGTCGTTGCGTCTGGGCAAGGGCGGGGCGCGCTTGCATATTGGCACTCGCGAGTGTGAGCTTGGCGCGGAACGCGAATACCCACGCCTATACCAACGTTTCGCGGAGCTGATTGCAGGCCGTCAGGTCGATGCTGACGTGGCGCCGCTGCGCCTGGTTGCCGATTCATTCCTGCGCTGCGCAAGGCAGATGATCGAACCATTCCACGACCCGGCGGCGCAACCGGGGGGCGCACAGTGAGTATTGTGGTCCGGACGTTGGCGGAGCGTGTGTACGAGAACCTGCGCGACCGGATTGTCGCCGGTCGGCTGGGCACGGATGTTCCGATCCGCCAGGATGCCGTGGCAGCGGAGCTGGGGATGAGCAAGATACCCGTGCGTGAGGCCCTGGCGCGGCTGGAACAGGTTGGGCTGCTCGTGGGCCGGACCAATCGCGGCTACGTCGTGCCGCCCATGTCCCTCGATGACATCGAGGACATCTATAGTTTGCGATTGGGGATCGAGCCTCGCGCCGCAGCCTTTGCGGCGGCGCGGGCCAATGATGCGGAACGCCTGGCGGCGCAGGCCGCTTTGGGCGTGCTGCAGGTTGCCGCGGTGGGGGATCCGGTGCAGCTGGCGACCAGCACCC
The DNA here is from genome assembly GCA_036521075.1 of Steroidobacteraceae bacterium. Lineage (GTDB taxonomy): Bacteria > Pseudomonadota > Gammaproteobacteria > Steroidobacterales > Steroidobacteraceae > DAIDKA01. The sequence continues at coordinate 6,057 of DATDIL010000135.1, forward strand.
ATGGTTTCCACGCGGCGCTGGTACGGCCGGGGAGTCGACCGCTGACAACCCAGCTGGTGGAGCGATTACTGGTGCTGTCGGCACGGTACCTGGTGACCCACCTGCCGTGCTCCGATCGAGGCGCGCAGTCGCACCTGGAGTATCGATCGATTCTCGAGGCGTGGCTGGCCCGAGATGCGGAGTCCGTGAATCTGCGACTGGCAGCGCACATCGATCAGACTCTGCAGGAGCTGAAACGTGGCTTTCTGCGCTCCAGTTAGCAGGAGGAAGGATTGAAGCTCTACCGCACTGGCGAGGGAAATTTCATCGAGCACGAGGGCGGCAGCTATCGCGTACCCGAGCACAGCTGGGATGCGCTGATTGTGCACGAGGATCTGCACGACTATCTCCTTTCTGTCGTCGCCGCCACCAACCGCGTTGCAAACTTCGCCGGCGCACGCCCTCTCGCGCCCATCGGCACTCAGGAGGTGTGGGCCGCCGGCGTCACTTATTACCGCAGCCGCGATGCGCGCATGGCCGAATCAAAGGATGCAGGCGGCGGCGACTTTTACGACCGCGTCTACTCGGCCGAGCGGCCCGAACTGTTTTTCAAGGCGAGCGCGAGCCGCGTAGCTGCTCCGGGCGAAGCGGTGCGCATCCGCAGCGATGCCAAGTGGTCCGTGCCCGAGCCGGAGCTGACTCTGGTTATCGATCCGCGCGGGAAGATCATCGGCTATACCATCGGCAATGACATGAGCTCGCGCGACATCGAGGGCGAAAATCCCCTCTATCTGCCCCAGGCCAAGATCTATGACCGTTCATGCGCCCTGGGACCGTGCATCCTGGTAGCGAGGGATCCGCCACCGGCTTCGACGGCGATTCACCTCGAGATTGAGCGGGCCGGGAAGCTGGAATTCTCCGGCGCCACGACGCTGGCGCAATTGAGGCGCAAGCCCGCGGTGCTCGTTGACTATCTGTTCCGCGATAACGTTTTTCGCACCGGCGCTTACCTGATGACCGGGACAGGCGTGGTGCCGCCCGACTCGCTTACGCTTAGTGCCGGTGATCGGCTGCGCATCACCATCGATCCGATCGGCACGCTCGAAAATACCGTGGTGCAGGGCGGCCTGTAACGAAGCGACGGAAAGCAATTCATTGACATCTGAAGCATTGGAGTTACCGCAACGCGTTCCGAGGCGCCGTTGGCGCATCGCGTGGTTGCTCGGCATCGGGGTCCTGGTCAGCTACTTCGACCGCGTGAATCTTTCCGCCTCGCACGGGGCGCTGATCACGGCGTTTGCAATCTCCGATGTTGCATTCGGCTATCTTTCCGGCGCTTACAACCTCACGTACTGGCTTTGCCAACTGCCCATCGGCGTCATCCTCGACAAATTCGGCGTGCGCCGCGTGGGCCGCGCGGGCGCGTTATTGTGGAGCGTCGCCACGTTTGGCGGTGCGCTCGCGCCCTCACTCAGCGCGTTGTTCGGCGCCCGATTCCTCCTCGGCGTCGGGGAAGCACCGACCTTCCCGGCCTGCGCCAAGGCAGTGGGCCGCTGGTTTCCGCCGCAAGAGCGCAGCCTGGCGACCGCGCTGTTCGACGGTGCCGCCAAATTCTCCTCCGTGATCGGCATTCCGCTCGTGGGCTTCGTACTGCTCAGGGCCGGATGGCGCTGGGGCTTTGCTACCACGGGTGCCATCAGCCTGCTCTACTTCATTTTCTTCTGGCGCGTCTATCGCGACCCGGACGAAGATGTCGGCCTGGGCGATGTCGAACGCCGCTACATCGCAAGTGCCGAGCAGGCCGCGCCGCAAGCCGATGAGCCGGCGAGCCCGTTGTGGTGGCTGCTTGGCCAACGCAAGGTTCTCGGGCTGGCCCTGGGATTTGGCTCCTACAACTACATTTTCTATCTGCTGCTGACCTGGCTACCCACCTACTTCGCCGTCGCGCTGCATATAGACTTGATGCATTCGTTTATCTATACCAGCGTGCCGTGGCTCATCGCCACGGTCTGCGAACTGGTCATCGGCGGCTGGCTGGTGGATTTCCTCGTCAAGCGCGGCGCGGACGCCAACCGCGTGCGGCGCATCGTGCTCATCGGTGGCGCCTGCTGCGGTCTTGGCATACTCGGCGCCGCGCACGCGCACACCGCGGCACAGGCACTCATGTGGATCAGTCTATCGATCAGTGGCTTGTCGGCGCACTCGGCGGTGGGCTGGTCGCTGCCTTCACTCATCGCCGGCCACAGGGATGTGGGCAAAGTGGGTGGCATCGTCAACTTCTCAAACCAGTTATCCGGCGTCTGCGCGCCCATCATTACCGGCTACCTGGTGGCTGCACTGCACTCGTACGCATGGGTCTTCGGCGTCGCGGCGATTTATCTCGCCATCGGCATCTGCGGCTATGTCTTTCTGCTGGGCCGGATCGAGAAACCCGTGGCGGACAACCGGTGAGGACACTCCTTGCGCTAGCATCGATCGTGGCGATGTTCTGTGCGCTCACCCGCTCCGCCGCCGCCTTTCCGGTGACAGTGAAAATCGATGCCTCGAAACCGGTCGGCGTGCTGCCGCCGATCTGGCGGTTCTTCGGCGCGGATGAGCCAAACTACGCGACTCGCCCGGCAGGAGAGAAGCTCCTGATGGAACTGGGCCGGCTGCGTCCGGGCCGAGTGTATTTCCGCGCCCACAACCTGATGACGAGCGGTGACGGTACGCCCAGCCTCAAATGGGGCAGTACCAACATCTATACGGTGGGGAATGGCAAGCCGGTCTACGACTTCACCATAGTCGACCACATCATCGATACCTACCTGGCACGCGGTATCCATCCCTATCTGGAAATCGGCTTCATGCCCGAAGCGATGTCATCCGCCCCCGCTGGTGCCCCGTACCACCGGCTGTGGCGAGCCGGAGTCGACTACAAGGGCGCCCCATCCGGTTGGTCTTACCCGCCACGGGACTACCGCCAGTGGGCGGAATTGATCTACCAATGGACCCGCCATAACGTCGAGCGTTACGGAAGTGCGGAAGTGCAGCGCTGGTATTTCGAGGTGTGGAACGAGCCTAACCTCGACTTCTACTGGGCAGGTACGCCGGAGGACTTCTATCGACTACACGACTACGGTATCGATGCGGTGCGCCGTGCGCTGCCAGGCGCCCGGGTCGGCGGTCCCGACCTCGCTGGATCGGGTGCCTTCCTGGAGGGCTTCCTGCAACATATCACTACGGGCACCAACTACGCGACCGGCAAGATCGGCACGCCCAGTGACTTCCTCTCCTTCCACGCCAAGGGTCAGCCCGTGGTGTTGGACGGTCACGTGCGCATGGACATCGCCAAGCAACTGAAGACCGCTGACGAGGCGTTCGACAGGATCAGCGCGGTGCCGCAGCTGGCTCACAGCCCGATCATCATTGGCGAAAACGACCCTGAGGGCTGTGCCGCCTGCCCGGGACCTGAGAATGCATATCGCAACGGCACGATGTACTCGAGTTACACGGCCGCCATCTATCCGCGCTTGTGGGAGCTGGCACGCCGAAAGAACGTGAATCTCGAGGGTGCGCTAACCTGGGCGTTCACCTTTGTCGGTCAGCCATGGTTCGCCGGTTATCGGCAACTTGCGACCAACGGCGTTGATCTGCCCGTGCTCAATGTGTTTCGGCTATTCGCACGGCTCGATTCAACACAGGTCGAGGCGACTAGCAGCTCAGAGGTGCCGCTGACCACGATGCTGGCAGAGGGCGTCCGCAGCGTGCCTGACGTCGGCGTACTGGCGACACGCGCCAAAAAAGACGGGCGGGTGGCTATCCTGCTGTGGCATTACCGCGACGACGACGTGGCGGGACCTGTGGCCGAAGTCAAGCTCGTGATTGGCGGCCTTGGGCCCGGCCTGAAGCTGCAGGCTCGCGTTTGGCGCATCGATCGGCAGAGCGGCGACGCGTTCACCGCATGGAAAGCCATGGGCGCACCCACCAATCCCTCCCGACAGCAGATTGATCGACTTCTGGACGCCTCGCGCATGTTGGCCCGAGCCATCCCGTTGGGCCGCCGCGCGAATGACGGCAGTGCCATCCTGGAGACTCGCCTGCCTCTCCAAGGCGTACAGCTGGTTGAAGTGCGTCGGATGAGCACCTCTCATAAATCGCTGCCGCCGGTTTCGCCGTGACGGCAGCCCGCCAGCGCGAGAAAAATGCTTGCAATTGCTCGGATTCACCGGTCATCGATGCCGAGCTTGCGGATGGCATGGTCTAAGATCGCGTAAATTGGGTTGCAGATAAGGAGGGGACGTCATGGTCAGATCCTTGGTTCGAATTGCATTTGCCGGCGTTGCGCTCGTGCTGATCGACACGGCGTTCGCACAGATCACATCTGCCACCGTCACCGGGGGGCGGATGGTGGGCGTAGTCAGTGAAGGCATCGCATCGTACAAAGGCATTCCATTCGCCGCGCCGCCGGTTGGCGACTTGCGGTGGAAGTCGCCGCAACCGGTACGTGCTTGGCGCGGGACTCGCAAGGCGGATACCTACGGCCCCAGTTGCATGCAGGATTCGAATTTCGCGAAGCTGTTCGGTGCACCGCCCGCCATCAGCGAGGATTGCCTTTACCTGAATGTGTGGACTGCGGCCAAGTCCCGCGACGAGAAGCTACCGGTCATGGTGTGGATTTACGGTGGGGGCTTTGTTGGTGGAATGACCAGCATTCCGGCATACGATGGGACGCATCTCGCCCAGCAGGGCGTGATTTTCGTCAGCATCGGCTATCGTCTGGGCGTATTCGGCTTCCTGGCGCACCCTGACCTCACGCAGGAGACCGGCAAGGGGTCCGGCAATTACGGCCTGCTTGATCAGATTGCCGGGCTCAAATGGGTCAAAGCCAATATCGCGGCTTTCGGCGGGGATCCCGCCAGGGTCACCGTATTCGGTGAATCGGCCGGCGGCATATCAGTGAGCCTGCTGGCCGCCTCGCCCCGCGCGAAAGGACTCTTCCATGGGGTGATTTCAGAAAGTGGCGGCAGTTTTGGTCCACCGCGCATGGGCAATGAAGGTGGAGAGTCAGTGCCACCAATGAAGCTTGCCGAGATCTCGGGCAAGGCGTTTCTCGACAAGCTCGGCGCCCATGACATCAAGGCGGCTCGCGCACTCGATGCCGCTGTCATTCAGAAAGCACTGGGTCCGGGCCTGCAGGGCGGGTTTTTCCCGGTTGTCGATGGTGACGTGCTTCCCGGCGATTTGTACGTGCGGTATTCGCATCGACAGTTCAATGACACCAATGTGCTGATCGGTACCAACTCGGACGAGGGGGGCATTTTCACATTCACCGCACGGTTCGAGCCATGGCTCCGAAATCGGGTATGTGTTCCGCAACCTGGGCGGCCCGGGTGGCGGCCCCGCGGGAATACAGCGGCCGCCGACAGCCGAGGATGAGCAAATCTCGGACCTGTTGAGCGGCTATTGGGTGAAATTTGCGAAAACCGGCAATCCCAATGGCGGCGGCCTGCCTCAGTGGCCGGCATTCTCGGCCGCGGCGCCGCAGGCGCTTGTCATTGATCAGCACCCGGATGCACGGCCGGTACCGAATGAACCACAGTTGCAGACTTTGGACGGCTACTACGCCTGGCGACGGGCCAGCAGATGAGGGTGCATTCGGCATAACCCTTCTGCGATCATCCCTCCGGATGCGTCACGAAACCCAGATTGCCGTCCTCGGTGCCGGTCCCGTCGGGCTGTGCTTGGCCATTGATCTCGCCTGGCGTGGCATACGCGTAGTCGTTGTCGAACAACGGGCGGCCGGTGAGCCGCCCAGCGTGAAATGCAACCATATCGCATCGCGCACCATGGAGGCGTTTCGGCGTCTGGGATTCGTCGAAAAAATCAGGGCGGCCGGTCTGCCGGACGATTATCCCAACGATGTCGTATTTCGCACGCGTGCCACGGGATATGAGCTCACCCGGATCCACATTCCGTGTCGCCGTGACCGCTACCGGGACACGAGCGGACCTGACGGTGGGTGGGCGACGCCCGAACCGCCGCACCGGTGCAATCAGATCTATTTCGAACCCGTATTGTATGCACAGGCCGCAGCACAAGAGCGGATTACGATACTGAACGATTGCAGAGTCGAGTCAGTCGGGCAAGATGATACGAGTGCCTGGCTCGATGTTCGCAGTCTGAAGGATGGCGGGCGGTTTCAGGTCCGTGCCGATCATGTCGTGGGATGTGATGGTGGCAGGTCGGTGGCACGCAAGGCGATCGGTGCAACGCTCAGCGGAGATGAGGTCATCCAGCGAGTGCAATCAAGTTTCATCCGCACGCCGGAGCTGATCAGGCGAATCACGAAGCCGGACGCCTGGATGAGTTATCTCTACAATCCGCAGCGCGCCGGGAATCTCGTGGCCATCGACGGGCAGGAGCTGTGGCTGGTTCATAACTACCTGCTGCCCGATGAGAAGGGATTTGACAGCGTCGATCGGGATGCATGCATACGGCTGCTGCTTGGTGTGGATGAGTCCTTCCGCTATCAATTGCTCGCGGAAGAGGACTGGATCGGGCGGCGGCTGGTTGTCGATAAGTTGCGGGATGGGCGCATCTTCATTTGCGGTGATGCGGCGCATCTGTGGGTGCCATATGCCGGCTATGGGATGAACGCAGGTATCGCGGATGCGTTGAACCTTTCGTGGCTGCTGGCCGCTCACCTGAATGGATGGGCTCCTTCCGGAATCCTGCGCGGCTATGAGATCGAACGGTTGCCGATCACCGAACAGGTATCGCGATTTGCGATGCGAATCGCGGAAGGAGCGATTGCCGAGCGTACCGGCGTGCCCAGGGAACTGGAGGATGCCACCGAGCAAGGAGCGGCGGCCCGGCAGGCCGTCGGCTCGGCAGCGTATGCATTGCACGTTCAGCAGTTTGCCTGTGCGGGTTTGAACTACGGATATTTCTATCCTGACTCGCCGCTGATTCTGTATGACGGCGAAGCGCAGCCGCGCTATACGATGCACGACTACACCCCCTCGACGGTTCCCGGCTGCCGCCTACCGCATCTGTGGTTGGGGGAAGGGCGTTCGATCTACAGCGAACTCGGTCCGGAATTTACCTTGCTGCGATTTGATCAATCAATCGACATAGAGCCGCTGCTGGCCGCGGCACAAAGCAACGCAGTGCCAATGAGACTTCTGGACCTGCATTTCCCGCTAAGACCCGAGCCTTATCGCCATGCGTTGTGCCTGTGCAGGCCGGACCAGCACATTGCCTGGCGGGGTAATGCAATTCCGGGCGATCCGCAGAGGATCATAGATACCATTGTCGGCCGCTTCGTGGACGGTGGGTCAGTCTGATCCCGTGCGTTGTTCGTCTCGATAACGCTTTTCAGCGTCGCACGATTGCCGCTTACCCGTGGCGATTAGCGGGATGCGACCTTGGTGATCGTCGCCTCGGAGTTGCGGTCGATCAGCTCGTTGAACGGATCTACGCCGGCGAACTTCGGCAGGCGGCTGACCGTCAGAGTGACCGTCTGGACGCCGGAGCGGATCGGCAACTTCTGCACCGCGATCACCTTGCTGGCGTCATAGCCGGCATGGCCCGGCTCCACGTCGAAAGCCCCGACAGCCAAGGTTTCCTCCATGGGCGCCGGCGTTTCATTGCCCTGGCCGTCGGCGTAGAGCTTCTTGGCGTCGACGGTGAAGGTGAGGTCGTAACGCCCATCGGCGCGCCGCCTGGCCACCGCGTGCGAGGCCTTCACGTCGTAGAGGGTGATTTTCTCGAACAGATCCGTGATCAGTTGCTGCTTGTCCGCCGGTGCCTCGGCCCGCAGATCGCGCACCAGGTCGAGTGAGGTGGGATAGGGCGGCCCCTTGAAGGCGAAGTCGTGCAGCAACTGGCGCAGGGCGCGGTTGACCACCTCCTCGCCAATCTCGTCCTGCAGCCGATACATCACCAAAGACCCCTTGCGATAGTGCACGTAGGCCTGGTTTTCGACGCGCTCCAACGGCTCTTCCTGCAGTACGTCGGTGGCGCGCGAGCGCAGGTAGCTGTCGAGCTCGAACTTCAGGAATTTGCGCATCAGGTACGGCCCGTACATATGCTTCATGACCATGGCCGCCGAGTATTGGGCGAGGGTCTCCGACAGCACTGTCGAGCCCTGCTCGTCGGCGCCTATGACCTGGTGCGCCCACCATTGGTGGGCCAGCTCGTGGGCGCCGACGTAGGTGACCATGTCGAGGCGGGTAGCATCGCGGTTATCGGCAATGAAGAAGATGCCTTCGGACCACGCGATGGTGTTGGCGTAGGACTGGGCGAAGGCGCCTTGTGGTGCGGGGAACTCCAGCACCCGCACCTGATGGAACTGATAGGGGCCGAAATTGGCCTGATAGTAGTCGAGCCCGGCGCGCATGGCGTTTTCGATGCGCGCCACGTTCCAGGGGTGCTGCGGATCGTAGTAGACGCTGATCTGCACACCCTTGTAGGCCTGGGTGGCCAGCGCATACCTGGCCGACTGCACCGAGAAGAAGTCCATGATCGGTGAGTCGGTGACGAAGCGAACCGTGCGGCGCCCGTCCTTGAGGGTCTGGCTGACCGCCTGGCCGGGCGCGATGGGGATCTGGTTTGCGTCCGTTGTGACCGTGATGTCGGCGGTCACCCAGTCAGCGTCGTGACGCAGGTAGTTCACCTGATCGGCGCCGGGGGCCCCGAGCTTGGGCATGTGCAACTCGGGCGGCAGACCGTATTTGCGCCGCTTGGAGCGATCCTGCAGCAGCAGGCTGCGGTCCATGCCGATGCGGGGCGCCACGCGTTGATCGTTGATGAAGGTGCCATTGTCCACCACCGAGACCATGTCGCCGCTGTTGCGGAAGCCGTGCTGCGCGAGTGTGGTGGAGAAGCTGAGCGTGCGGGTCTCGCCGGGCTGCATCGCATGCTCAAAGGAGTAGATGCGGTAGTTGTAGCCGGGGAACGCCGTTTGCAAGTGCGCGCCCTGGATGGTGAGGCTGTTCACGACCAGATCGCGCGGTAAGCGAATGTGTATCACGCCCACGGGCGCGCCGGTGCGGTTCTGGATGGTGTAGCTGCCCTGCGTTTCGACCCTGGGCTCGTGGGGGTAGATCTGGACGGCCAGCTTGACGGAGGCGACCCTCGGCTGCGGCACAGTCGCGTAGCGTAGAAACTTCTTTTCATAGTCCGCTGCCCAACGCTCATTATCAAGCTGGGTGCGATAGGAATTGAGGATGTTGGTGTTGTAGAAGATGAAGGCGCCCGATCCGACGAAGATCGCGACCGCGATCGCGAGAACGACGCCGGTCGTACCGCGCAGCCTCGCGGGGAGAGCGCGAAGGCGTGGTGCCAGGAGTGTCTCGGTCCCGCGGCGCCACAGGCCGTATGACAGCACCAACAGGATGAGCGCGAACGCGCTCCAATAGAGTCGGAACCAATAGGCGCCGATCCAGGCGCGGCCCTGGCCGTCCATGTCCGACAGCGGTACGTTCGAGGCGCTACCGTACTGATAGAGATGGTGCTCGAAACCCAGGCTGGTGAGCACGATCGTGGAAATCAGATACACGGCCATGACCGCCCAGCCGATGTATTTGTGGGAACTGAGAGCCTGGATGAATATCGCCAGTGCCGCCAAGAGCACGAAGTCGATGCTTTGCGGCAGGACCCACCAGAGCAGGTACTTGCCGATCTCGAAATTGAAGTAGCCCTTCGCCGCCTGCAGGGCGATGGCGACGACAACCCCGATCAGCAGGGTCGAGATCAGCACCAGGCTGATCGCCATGGTCTTGGGGCCGACGAACATCCAGTCGGCGACCGGCGTCGCGTCGATGATTTCGTGTGTGCGCTGCTCCTTCTCCCGCCACACCAGCTCGCCGGCATAGTAGATGGCGATGATCAGGGCGAAGAAGTCGAAAACCGCCAGGGGCGTGATCATCACCCGCGTGACCGGGAAGATCCGTCCGCCGTAGTCACTGATGTCCGTGGAGAGCCACAGGGTCAGGCCCGCCAACAACGCCGCCAGTCCCACCAGCACGAAATAGGCAGGGCTCAGGAACACCTGGCTGGCGTCGAGCCGCGTCCGCGCCCACAGTTGTGCCCAGGTCGCGGCGGCACCGAAGCTGGGTTTCGCAAGGCCTGCGACACGCTCCGCAAGATTGCGTCCGACTACCGCCGGTTCGATGGCGGCCGCTGGTCCGCGCCCTCGCCCTGAACGCTCGGCGGACTGGAAGCTGAAGAGTCGATGGGCCAGGGCCAGGGCGCCGCAGCCAACCCCGAGCCACAGCACCTTGTTCCACAGCAGATCACCCGCGAGCGGCGGCAGCAGCGAGTTGCGCTCGCTGGCGGTCCAGTAGCGGGTGACCGCGCTGAAGGCCGACCCGCCAAAAGGCTCCCAGAGCGCCGCAACATGTTCCAGCCCGGCCTTGCTCAGGACCGCCCCGAATACCGCTCTGAGCACCAGGAGGGCGATGAGGCCGACGTAGGTCCACATCATCGAACGGGTGAGCGTGGTCAGCGTGAAGAACAGCGCAGAGGACAGGAAGAGAATCGGCAGCGCCAGCACCCCATAAGCGTAGACGTAGTTGCCCAATACCACCGGCCCGAGCGTCTCCTTGTCGACCCAGGGCGCCAACGAGCCTAGCCACAGGCCAACCGGCACCGCGAGGAAAGCCAGCGCCGCCGCAGCGAAGGCACCGGCAAAGCGCCCGTAGAGATACTCGAACTTGCGGATGGGCGTGGTGCGAATGATGGCGCCGAAGCCGGTCTCGTCGTCGCGCACGATCACGTTGGCAACGAAGGCCACGACCACGAAGGCGTACATGATCGCGAAAATGAGACACGACTGGGCGATGACGAAGGCCGCGTTCTTGTGGATGTTGTCGGTGGAACCAAGCTGGATGTTGCTCGAGGCTACCGAACCGAACGCCAAAAGAGCGAACAGCGGCAGCGCGATCCAAAAGATCGGCTGACGCAGCTGGTAACGGAATTCGAAAGCCCAGATCTTGGCGAACATGGCCCGGGCCCGCGGTCAGGCGGCGTGGCGGACGGTGAACAGGGTAGAGAAGTAGACATCCTCGACCCCACCCTGTTCCGATGCGAAACCTTCGCCCGGATCTGCGTCTGCGAGCACATGCACGACCGTACGCCCCGCGAACAGGCGCGTTGAGATGACCTCGTGCTTGGCACGACAGGCCTCCAGCTCGTCGCGCCCGATGGCCTTGGTCCAGATGCGGCCTTTCAGGGCCGCGATCAGCGCCGCCGGCTCGCCTTCGCGCACGATGCGGCCGTCCACGATGATCGCCATGCGTGGACACAGGTCCGACACGTCGGCGACGATGTGGGTTGAGAGGATGACGACGACATTCTCGCCGATCTCGGCCAGCAGATTCAGAAAGCGCAGGCGTTCCTCCGGGTCGAGGCCGGCGGTCGGCTCATCGACGATGATCAGCGACGGATCGCCGATCAGGGCCTGGGCGATGCCGAAGCGCTGGCGCATGCCGCCGGAGAACCCCGACAGAGCCTTGTGACGCACGTTCCAAAGATTGGCCTGGTTGAGCAGGTGCTCGACGGTCGCGCGCCGGGCCTTCGCGTTTGCGAGACCCTTCAGCGTCGCCAGATGATCGAGCATCTCCAGGGCCGAAACGCGCGGATAGACGCCGAAATCCTGGGGCAGGTAGCCCAGCCTGCGCCGCAGCGCCTGGGGATCGGCCAGCACATCGATATCATCGAAACGAACCGATCCCGATGTCGGCGCCTGCAGCGTCGCCACCGTGCGCATCAGGGTCGACTTGCCCGCGCCATTCGGACCCAGAAGCCCATAGAGCCCATGCGGGATGTCGAGTGAGACTGCGTCCAGCGCCTTGACGCCGTTCGGATAGACGTGGGTCAGCTTGTCGATTGTCAGCGTGGGCATATCGATCACGGCGCCTGGCGGTCGCCCCTCCCTTTGGATTGCCGAATGTAACCGAAAACGGGAAGCCCCGGATCCTGCCGTGTTGACAGTGAATCCAATATAATGGACACTACATCTAGCATGCTAGATCAGAGGGTAAGATGATCCCACTGCAAATCCGTCCGGCAAGCGTTGCGGACATGCCGGCTGTTACAGAAATCTACAACGACGTGATCGCCACATCGACCGCGGTGTACTCATCGTCACCGAGCACCCTGGCCGAGCGGCAATCGTGGTTCGATGCGCGTACCGCGGCGGGATTTCCCGTCATCGTGGCCGTGGGCGACAGCCGTGTCCTTGGATTTGCCTCCTTCGCCGACTTCCGCGGCCTGTAGTGCGGATATCGATATTCGGTCGAACACAGTGTGCATGTGCGTGCTGACCAACGCGGAAGAGGCGTAGGCAGCTCGCTGGTTCGCGCGCTATTCCCGCTGGCGAGCGCGCTGGACAAGCACGTCATGATCGGTGGCATCGATGCCGCGAACGCGGGTTCCCTGCGGATGCACGAACGGCTGGGGTTCGAGCAGGTCGCGCATTTCCACGAGGTGGGACGTAAATTCGAACGCTGGCTCGGCCTGGTATTCGTGCAACGTTTTCTGGATGGCCCCGGAGCCGCGCGTGCCGACTAGCCTGGCCGTCACTCATTGCGCCAACGCTTGACGATGGCCCAACCCTGCGCCCAGTCGCCGAGCCCACCGGCGGCATTGATATGCCCACGCTGACTCAGGCGAACGTGCGCGATGCCCCAGGCTGCCAGTGATCGGCTGTGATCACCACGACGTAGCGGGCGGCCTTGCGCGTGCGATTGCGAAACGAAATGGGCTCATTGAGCTGCATTGCAAGGCAGTCATCTTCCGAGAGTCGATAGGTCACCTTGCCAATTGTCACCTCTATCGATCCGTCACGAATCCAAATCTGCTGATGGACATCGTTTGGCCGAGCGCCACTTTCGTAAGAGACGATTGCACCGGCCGGCAGCTCCACTGCGACGATTTGGAGGGGGGAGGGGAAATTATCTGGAGAGATATTGGTCCGCAGATAACCGGATTGTGGGTCGCGCCAGGGCATCCGGTCACTGGCACGGGACAATGGACTCGCCGGTGTCGCTGAATCTTCGAATAATGTCGCCAGCGAGACACCCAGTCCCCTGGCGATCTTCTCCAGCACCACTGCCGTAGCGCTGCTTTCGCCACGCTCGATCAGGGAAATCATCGAGCGGCTGACGGTGCATTTCGCAGCGAGCGCATCCAGGCTTAAGCGGCGTTGCGCGCGCAACGTACGCACGCGACGGGCGATTCGGTCATCGATGGTCGCGGTGACGCTGGCTACGGCTGCATCCTGCATAGTAGAATAAATATCTAGAATATTGGAATATGTCAAGTCCAGGTCGCGCCGTAGCCAGAATGAACGAAGAATGTCCGGCACGCCTACGTGGCTTCCTTCAGCCGGCACGGTGAAGTCACATTTGCGCCGTCCGATCCGTCATATGGATGACCTGTCACCCTATGAGACAGGCGCTAAGGAGGACGACATGAAATTCGTGATGTTGATCTACCAGGGGACGGCGCCACTTCCCGGCTCGGAGGCGTGGAAAGCGCTGCCCGAGGCTCAGCAGAAGGCGATTTACGCGGACTACGGCCAGCTTAACAAGACACCCAGTGTGACGCCGGGGCTTCCGCTGGGTCTGGCCAGCGCCGCGACCACCGTGCAGGTGCGCGACGGAAAACCACAGATAAAGCATGGGACGCATCTTGCCGAAGGGGTGGGCGGTTACTTTGCGTTCGAAGCTGAGACCATCGAGGCTGCGGTCGCTTTTGCCGCGCGGGTTCCGGCAGCGCGGCTGGGTGGCGCCGTGGAGATTCGGCCGGCTGAGCAGTACTGGTAGATGGACGAGAACGACTGGCTGGCCAAGCGCTTTGATGAAAGTCGCGTGCATCTGCGAGCCGTGGCGTATCGGATGCTGGGCTCGCCAAGCGAAGCCGAGGATGCCGTGCAGGAGGCATGGCTGAAGCTCAGCCGCTCAGATAGTCGCGCGGTCGACAATCTGGGCGGCTGGCTGACGACAGTGGTCGCGCGGATATGCCTGGACATGCTGCGCACGCGCCGCTCGCGGCGCGAGGCCCCCCTGGGGCCGGCGGTGGATGCAGTGTCCGTCAGCCCCCTCGAAGATGAGTTTGAGCTGGCCGATGCCGCGGGTCCGGCGCTGCTGGTTGTCCTGGGAATGCTCGCGCCTGCGGAACGCGTCGCGTTCGTTCTACATGATCTGTTCGACTTACCGTTCGAGGAAATCGCGCGCATTGTCGATTGCACCCCGGCTGCCGCTCGGCAGCTCGCCAGTCGTGCGCGGCGCCGCGTGCACGGGGCGGCGCCTCCACCGGCCGACCTCGCGCGGCAGCGCGAGTTTGTCAGCGCATTCCTCGCAGCCTCCCGCGACGGAGACTTCGATCGTCTGCTCGCGGTGCTTTCCCCGGATGTCGTGCTCCACGCCGATGAGGCGGCGGTGCGTGCATCCGTCGCCCACCAGCGCCATGGAGCCCCCCGACTTGCTGCCGAAGTGCGCGGCGCATCGCCGGTGGCGAATACCTTCAAGGGCCGCGCGCAGGCTGCCGTACCTGCGTTAGTAGATGGCGCGGCCGGTGCGGTCTGGGCGAGTGGGGGTCAGGTGCGGGCGGCTTTCGTATTCCGGGTCGAGGGCGGCAGGATCGCTCGGATTGACGTCATCATGGATCCCGAACATCTTGCTGAGCTTGACGTGAACATCGATTAGGTGACGGCAACGAGCGGTTCAACGCTCGAAAAGCAAACCTATACGCTGACCGTTGATTGACCCTGGGCGGTGCGGTCCGCATACCCGATGCCAGAGGTTGCGCGCAATGGTTGAATCAGGGCGGCATCGTCCACGGCCGTCGAATTGATCCGTGGGCTGACAGGGTACGCTTCCATCCAACCCGGTCGGCAAGGCTGCAGAACGGCCTTGGCCGCAACCGGTGTGCCCTGCAACCAGGTTTGGTAGTCCTTGCGCCGTAATATCGCCGGCATCTTCCCGCCCACGTGGGCGATATCTGTCATGAACTCGTTGGCCGCCACGCAGAGAATCGAACAGCTCTCGATGACATCGTCCTCTTCGCTGACCGAGCGATCCCAGATCGCGGCGACGCCGAACACCGATCGCTCGGTCAGGCGGACGAAAAACGGTTGCCGGTAGTTCTCGCGCGTCAGTTTCCACACATAAAATCCCGCAACCGGCAGGATGCACCGTTGGCTGTTGAGCCATGACTCGCGATAGATATTCGAGCGCTCAACGCGATTGCTGTGCACACACACCGTTTGCTGAGCCGGCGGCTTGCCCTCCGCCCACGACGGGATCAGACCCCAGCGCATCATCACGCCTTCGGATTGCCCCTCATGCAGCCGAATCGCGGGCACATAGGCAGCAGCCGCGACGTTGAACCGCGCGGCGAATTTCCACCAGCCCTTGGTTGGGTGGAATTCACGTTCCACGTCGAGTTGTTCCGGCAGAGCGTAGCGCTGGCACATGAGATCGGAGGTTACGATTGTGGATGCCACAAATATGTGTCGAAGGCCCGATCTTCGATGAATGGTCGGCGTGCGCGTTGCTTCAGGTACGTCGCTGCTTGGCGACGTGATTAAGTTGAAGTGGGGAGTACTGTCCTCGGCCGCCTGTCACGCCTGCAGGTGGCAGGGGAATTTTCGTGACGCAGTTAACGAAGTCCGTGAGCGTTCGATCCGGCATGACCTTGTACCCTTTCCCCCGATCGTAGTGGAAGCCCTCGCTGTCCGGGGAGTCGAGGAAAATGCCATCAATCCATCGGATCCTGCGTGGCGGGGTCTGTGCGTTATCGCTGTTGGCCGGTTGCAATTTCGACGGGGCGACCAGCGCCAGCAGCGGATCGGAAACCCTCATCGATTCCGGTTCCGTCGTCAGCGGCGGCGGCGGGGGCAGCGCTCCGGCCGTTGGACTCAGCGCGGGTGGGGGTCCCACGGCGTCACCCGACTCGGTAAACGCAACGCCATCGGTCGCCGGCACCGTGTCGGTGATTTCAGGTGCCAGCCGGACGATCACGGTTGCATTCACTTCCGCGGATGGGCGTCCAATATCCGGGCTTGCGCTTTCGAACACGACACTTCCGCCGGATTGGAGCGGGACGAGCGACTTCACCTGCGCGGTGACCGGTTCGGGAAACAACTGTGTTTTGACATTGACCTACGCCCCAACGGGAATCGAGACCGGTACGCTGAAGGTCGGTTACGTGTACGTGGGCGACCAAAGCACCCCGCCGGGGGCTTCGGTAAGCATTCCGTATGCAGGCACCGCGAGCAACAACGTTGTCGCGACGCCCGCGCCGATCGGTCAGATCAACGCCGCGAGCGGTACCGGAACCCACTCCGTCAGCGTTAATTTCACGACCGATGATGGCGATGCGGCGACCGGCCTGACACTGTCATCCGACCTGTCTTCCTTGCCGCCCGGCTGGAGCACGACGACGCCGGGATTCTCCTGCGCCATCATCAGTAATGGCAGCGGCTGCCAACTGGTATTGAACTACGCACCGAAGTCGGCCGGCAGCGGCACCCTCACGCTCAGCTACGGCTACACCGACCATTCAGGCGCGGCCCGCACGGGCGCCGTCAACCTCCCGTACTCCACAACCGTAAGTGGCAATGTCGTTGCGACGGTCTCTCCCGCGGGGCAGGTCGATGCGATCCAAAAGAGCGGTACGCAGGCAGTCACCGTCACCTTTACCACCGACGATGGTCAATCCGCGCGCGGCCTGTTGCTGCTATCACCTCTGTCGGCGCTGCCCGCCGACTGGAGCAGCTCCATGAGCAGTTTCGCATGCGCTACGGTGAGCACCGGCAATGCTTGTCAGCTGGCCCTGACCTACGCGCCCAGCCAACTGACGAGTGGCACGGTGCAGTTGAACTACGGCTACACGAGTCCAGCGGGTGCGTTTACGACCGGATCATTTAACATTCCGTACGCCGCGACCACCAACGACAACGTTGTCGCCACGGCTGCTCCCTCGGGGCAGATTGGTGCGATCGTGGCAGAGCTTACCCCGGAGGTTCTGATCACGTTCAACACGGACGACGGGCGCACTGCCACGGCCTTGCAATTGACCTCCGACCTGGCGGCGTTGCCGGCAGGTTGGACAAGCACCGACACTTCCTTCTCCTGTGCCGGGGTTGCCGGTGCATCGACGTGCCAGCTGCCGCTCAGTTATGCGCCAACGGCGGCCGACGCTGGCACGATGACCCTGCGCTACGCCTACCAGAATAATGCGGGCCAATTGAAGAGCGGATCGCTCAACGTTCCCTTCCGGGCGACCACAGATGACAGCGTCATCGGAACCGCGGGCCCGGCCTCGCTCAGCGTGGTCACCGGCACGAACACGATGCTTACGGTTGCGTTCGCCACGGATGACGGCAATCCCGCCAGCGGCTTGTCCGTGACTTCGGGGCTGGCCGCGTTGCCAGCCGGCTGGAGCAGCACGGCGAATACCTTTGCCTGCTCCAGCGTGAGCGCCGGGGTCAACTGCCAACTCGCCCTTACCTACATGCCCGCCATTGCGGACAGCGGCACGTTGGCGCTCGGATTCTCATATACGAATGATTCCGGATCCGTAAAGAGCGGTACAGTATTGATCCCGTATACGGCGACGCCTTAGCCTACTCCCACCCACCGTTGCGCAGTGCGAACGGCAGGATCTTCATGAACGCTTCCACGGCGTGGATCTTTCCATCGTAGATCTTGAAGGTCTCCCAGACCGTGAGTTGATCGCCGCCGCTTTCGCGCACGCCCCAGGCCATGCGCAGCCAGACGATTCCCATTCTTTCATCGACGCCGATCACGCGCGTCGCGACCTTGCCAAGGCGGTTGAAGATCGCGAGCGACTGGGTTGAGATGTTCTGGCAGCCCGGTGCGAACTTGCAGTCCGGGCCCGCCATGATCTGGCCGTTTTCGTACCGGTAGGCATCGGCAGCGAACGGCGCGTCCACTGCGGCGAAGGTCTTCGCGGCATCGAGTCCGGCGGGATAGTGCAGGGCCGCCTTGATGGCCTCCTCGCGCGTGGGGAGCTGTTCGGGAAGCGGCGCATAGTTCATCACTTCGCTCGGCGCGCTCAGGCCATCGATGTTGAAGATCAGCCCCTCCGCACTGCTGTGAGTCGCCACCGTCTCGATTTCGGTGATCTTGTGGTCGACCACCTTCAGGCGCACGACCAGCATCGTCGGTGCACCGCTTTCTTCCACAATGACGTCTGCGCCGGCCATGCCGGCGCGCTCATCCAGGATGTCCTGCCGAAAGCCGCGCAGGCGGGTGACGGTGGTGAGAAGGCTCACCTTGGCGAGCGGCTTCTCGATGGCATCTTCGGTGACGCGTAGCTTGTCACTGACCGGGAGCTTGCTCGTGTCGTGTCGGAGCAGGGCATAGAGATAGGCGGTCATGGTGCTGCGCAGGCACTCGCGGTCGCAGGTGGATGCGGAGGCGGACGAGTGTGCGGAGGCGGCCTGCGCGGCGCAGGAGCCGCTCAACAGGATGAGGCAGAGCGCGGTGAACGTTTTCATGATTTCCCCCTTTTGACCGGCACGGTAGCCGAATTGCACCTCTTGGGCCAAATTTTCATGACTCTTTGGCACAGGCCCGAACTTCCCGACGTGACGGGTAAGATGGGCAGGTTGAGGCTCCAGGGGGTTCATAATCCGTGAGTTGGCGGGGTTGGCTGGCGTTCGTGGCCCTGGGGATCATCTGGGGCCTGCCCTACTTCTTTATCCGACTCGCGGTGGAGGAACTGTCACCCTTTGTCGTCGCCTGGGGCCGAATCACACTCGCCGCCCTCATCCTGTTCCCGGTCGCGTGGCAGCGCGGAGCACTGCGCCCGCTGCGAGGTCACATGGCGGCGGTTTGCAGCTTCGCCGCGATCGAGTTCGTGGTGCCGTTTTCGGCAATCTCCATTGGGGAACGCTGGATCAGCTCCTCCCTTGCCGGAATCCTCATTGCCGGAGTGCCCATTATCATCGCTTTGATCGGCCGCTTTTTCGGCGTACATGAAAGACTGGGGGCGCGCAGAGCCCTGGGACTCCTACTCGGCCTAAGTGGCGTGGTTGCGCTCCTGGGATTCGGCACTATTTCCGGGCCCTTGGGCTGGGCAGGTTTCGGCTGCATGATTCTGGCCGCCGTCGGATACGCGGTGGGTCCGCTCATCATTCAGAAACACCTTCGTGGCCTGGACTCGATTGGGCCGGTTGCGGCAAGCCTGGCCGTGGCGAGCGGCGTGTTGGTGTTGCCCGCAGCCGCGACTTTCCCTCGGCGGTGGCCTTCCGCTGTCACGCTGTCCTCGATCGCCGTGCTCGGCGTGCTCTGTACGGCCGTCGCCATGCTGCTGATGTTCTTCCTGGTCCGCGACGCCGGCGCGCCGCGCGCTGCGATCATCACCTATATCAATCCGGTTGTCGCAACGCTTCTCGGAGTGGGCCTGCTGCACGAGCGACTGGGCGTGGGCGGTGTGATCGCATTTTCAGTCATCCTGGCGGGCTCATTCCTCGCAACGCGTGGGGCGGCAGACCCGCAACGGGCAAGTGTCTGAAGCGTGTAATCATCCCTGTGCCCAGCCACGTCACGATGGCGCAAGCCAGAATCCAGGACAGAATGACGCCCATTTCGAGGAAGCCCCTGCCGGGCGCGCTTCGGCCCCGTGCCTTGAAGCTGTCGCGCTTGCCCGGTGGCCGGTAGACCTGCAGCAGGGCGCTGCTGATGCTGCACCCGAATGCACACAGGGCCAGCGAAACCGCGAACCATAGATGGGTTCGCCCCAGGGCCAGTAACGGCAGCAGCCACAGCGGCGCGAGTGGCAGCAGCGCGGCTTCCATTTTGGCGCGCACCACCGTTGTGCGCGTCAGCGGCGCGGCCAGCAGCAACTGCGGTGCGTCCTCCGCAGCGATAGTGATCCAGGCCAGTGCCATGGCCAGAGTGCCCGACACCAGAATTATCCCGAGCCACAGCCACGGTACCCGGTCGGGGCCGCCAAGTGGCTGACGCCACAGCACCAGACACATGGGTACGAGGTAGATGCTTTGTTGCAGCAGCTGCATCAGCAGCAGCGGGTCGCGACGGATCAGCCGTAGCTCCTTGACGATCAGCACGGCGCGCAGGGAGCCGCGAAATCGCAGCGGCCGTGCCGAGACGCGCGTGCCGCGGGCAGCGCCCATGCTGCCGATCGCGGTGGCCGCGCGCAGGAAGCGGCCACTTAGAATAAGGACGGTGCACAGCAGCAGCACCGCGCTGGCCAGCGTGAACAGCACGGTGGGCCAGTAGCCGGCGAGCACGAGCCGGGCGGGTACCAGGATTGCGCCCGGATGCCCGGTGTCCGCGCTCAGCAAAGTGGCGAATCCATTGTAGCTGCCGGGGCCACGATGCGGCCCGTGGCGCATGAGATTGGGCAGCTGGCTTAGCATGAAGATGCCCATCCCGATCAATGCGGCCAGCACCTGTCCGACGATACGCGTAGTCCTGGGCCCGAGCACGCGAAACAAGGTCAGCGCCAGTACCACGCCGAGGCTGGTGGCGAGCATGCCGATCGCAGGTATCAGCAGGTACAGTTTCGACCAGCCATACAGACCGAACAGTACGAACATGTTCGCGAATGGCCACGCCAGCATCGCGACTTCGAGCGCCACGGTCAGTGCCACCGAGCCGACCCGTACACCGATAATAGATTTTGGCGCAATCGGTGAGGACAGCAGCAGATCCAGATCGGCGCGGGTGTACAACACCTGGACGATGCCATTCAGAGCGCGCGAGAGCATGAAAATGAAACAAATTGCCAGGCCCCCGGTGACGAGCAGCAAGGGAAGCGCGGCGGGTATCCTGGCGCCCCCGTACGCGCTTGCGGCGTGCAGCGCAAACGCCACTGCCGCTGCAACCAGGTGCAGGAGGATTTCCGCGATGATCAGAAAGGTGAGGCTGGTAGCCTTCAAGACTCCCGAGCGGCCGTAGAGCCGAAGCTCATGCCGCATCAGCCACGGGATCGAGCCGGGTGTCAGCGTCACGATGCCGCGGTGGGCAGCGCCACCAACCTCAGAAACAGATCCTCGAGAGTGGCATTGGAGCGTCCGGCCTGGGTGCGCAACTCCTCAAGAGTGCCCTCGGCGACAATGCGGCCGCTTTGAATGATGCCGATGCGGTCGACCAGCCGCTCCGCGACTTCCATGATATGCGTCGTGAGAATGATGGTGCAGCCAGCACGAGCCCGCTGCAGCAACAGATCCTTTACTTCGCGCGCGATCGTGGCATCGAGCCCCGTCAATGGCTCGTCCAGTATCAAAAGTTGCGGCTCGTGAAGCAGCGCGCCGGCCAGCGCAGCTTTCTGTTTCATGCCGCGCGAGAATCCCTCGCAGCGCTCATTGCGGTGCTGCCAAAGATCCAGGCGTCGCAATAGCTCCTCGGCGTTGCGCTCGGCGCGGCGCACATCCATGCCCCAAAGGCCGGCGATGAATTCCAGGTACTCCGCCGCGGTGAGCTTGTCATACAGCAGCGGTTCATCGGGCAGCCACGCGATCAGTTGTTTGGCCTGCCGCGGCTGCGTCACGGCGTTCACGTCGAAGACTTCGATGCTGCCTTGGTCCGGCAGGAGCAGGCCGCTGATCATGCGCAGGGTCGTGGTCTTGCCGGCGCCGTTGGGCCCGAGCAATGCGTAGAATTCGCCGCGCGCAATGGTCAGATCTATGCCATCAACGGCTGGGCGGGTGAATATCTTGACCAGGTGGCGAACGCGCAGGGCAGGCGAGAGTGTCTCCATGGCCACACTCAGGAGACGTGCGGGCCGGGGCGCGACTCAAGACGCCCGTCGGCGTGGCGCGCAAATCGTCCGCGATCGGCACCGTGGACCGGGGCCTCGTCCGCCCAGGGCCACCCGCCGAAGTGCGTGCGCTGATAGTCCGCGTACGCCTGCCTCAGTTCCTGCTCGGTGTTCATGACGAAGGGACCGTGCTGTGCCACCGGTTCACCGATGGGACGGCCCTGCAGCATGAGTAATTCACTGCGCTCGGCGCCGTTGACGAGCTCCACGGGCTGTCGCGCATCGACTTCGATGGCCGATTGAACCGGGACGGTCCGGCCCGCGATGACCAACGCGTCTCCCTTGAAGAAGTAAAGCGTTCGGCGCGGCTGGCCTGTGGTGGTCGCCGGCGCGGTCCATCGTGCACCCGCCGACATCCTGATCGTCCAAATGGCCAGGTCCGCGACGGGGTCCGATGCCCAGGAATCCGGAGGAGAACGCTGCGCTCTTTGGATCACCGTTGCGGCAGGGGTGCCGGCGATGTAAGTCACTTCAGTGCTTGCGCCATTGGCATCGGTAATGACCTCACGGGGGATGTCCTCGGACCACAGCATCGTGAAATAAGGCTGCGCCATCTTGCTGCGTTTCGGCAGGTTGAGCCAGATCTGGAAGAGTTCCAAGGGATTGGGCTCGCGCAATTTCAGCAGCGGAAACATCTCCGAGTGCACAATGCCGTGACCGGCGGTCAGCCACTGCACATCACCGGCACCGAATCGGGCGGCAGCGCCGAGCGAATCAGCATGGTCGATGTAGCCGCTTCGCATAATCGTGACGGTTTCAAATCCGCGATGCGGATGCGCCGGAAAGCCGGGGACCGTGCGTCCGTGATACATGCGCCAGCCATCCTTGCCCGCGAAGTCCTGACCCAGATTGCGACCGTTCAGCGAGGCATCGGGCCCTAAACCTGCGTTGCCTTTCGGGTATGCGTCCTGGTGGTATACGCAGAACAGGAACGGATCCAGGGTGGCCCACGGAAAGCCGATTTGGCTGATGTGCAGAACTGTTGGATCGGTCACTGTTACGCTCCTTTGCGAAACCGACGCGCGGGGTCGTCGGACCCATATTGAGGGATTACGGGGAATGGTCGTAGTCTGTGGAGGTTCGCGGTGCCGATTGCAATCGGTGCAATCGATGCTAAGTGATTGAATTAAAAGCCACATTTGGCTAAAGGACGCAGGGGCGTGGAGGCATCGTTCTGGCATGACAGGTGGCAGCGAAACCAAATCGGTTTCCACGAACCCAAAGCCAATCCAGTGCTCCTTGCGCATGTCAACACTGTGTGCCTGCCGGGGCCCAGTCGCATCTTCGTACCGCTGTGTGGCAAGACGCTCGACATTGGTTGGCTCCTGGCGCGCGGCCATCGCGTTGCCGGCGCCGAACTGAGCGAAATCGCCGTACAACAGTTGTTCGCCGACCTTGGAATTGCGGCCCATGCCACGAGCATCGGCCAGCTCACCCGTTTCAGCGCCCCGGGCATTGATATCTTCCAAGGCGATATCTTCGACCTGTCCCGCGGCGAGCTCGGCGCCGTTGATGCCATCTATGACAGAGCGGCGCTGATTGCGCTGCCGGGGCAGTTGCGCACTCGCTATGCCCGCCACCTGGTGCAAATCACCAACGGCGCGCCGCAGCTGCTCATCTGCGTGACCTACGAGCAGCGTCTCATCGCCGGACCGCCCTTTTCGGTCGACGGTGCTGAGGTCGCACGGTTGTATCAGGGCGCCTACGATCTTGAGGCGCTCGGCAGCGCCGAGCTGCCGGGCGGGCTGAAGGGGAAATGTCCTGCCACGGAGGATGTGTGGTTTTTGAGGCCCGGTTCACCTATTCCACGGTGACGGATTTCGCCAGGTTTCGCGGCTGATCGATGTCCGTGCCGCGCACCAGTGCTACCCGGTAGGCCAGCAGCTGCAACGGAATCGTCAGCAGGATGGCGTCCAACTCCGGCTCGGAGCGAGGCACTTCCAACACGCCGTCGACCTCGACGGGAAGTGATCCGGAATGTGTAACGACGTAGGTGGGGCCGCGCCGGGCCCGAATCTCCTCAATGGTCGAGATATTCTTTGCATACAGCTCATCGCGTGGCAGCACCACGATGGTTGGCGTGTGCGCATCGATCAAAGCCAGCGGGCCATGTTTGAGCTCCGAGGCAGGATACGCCTCGGCGTGCTGGTAGCTGACCTCCTTCAGCTTGAGTGCCCCTTCCATGGCGACGGCATAGCCGGCGGCCCGGCCGATAAAGTATGCATTGCGATACGCGGCCATCGACCGCGCGCTCGAATCGATGGCAGCTTCGTTCGCTACGATCGCTGCGATCTGCTCCGGGAGCGCCTCCAGCGCCGCGACCAGGCGTTCACCTTTCGCACCGGACAGATCGCGAAGGCGGCCCAAATGAATCGCGAACAAGGCGAATGCCACGGCCGTGCACACGAATGTCTTGGTCGATACCACCGCGATTTCCGGACCGGCGTGCAGATAGATTCCACGACCGCAGGCCCGAGCGATGGTGCTGCCGACGGCGTTGACGATCCCGAGCACGCGGCCGCCCTTGCGCTTGACTTCCTCGATTGCGGCGAGCGTGTCGAACGTTTCGCCGGACTGACTCACGGCGATGTAGAGCGTATCCGGCTCAATGACCGGGTTGCGGTAGCGAAATTCAGAGGCCGCTTCGGCATGGGCGGGGACACGCGCAAGTTGTTCGATGAGCTGTGCGCCGACGCAGCCCGCGATGTAGGCGGAACCGCAACCGAGAATCTTGATGCGCTTGATTTCCAGCAGCTCGCGGGCGGCCGATTGCAGTCCACCCAGGTGTGTCGTGTGAAACCGAGTTTCGATGCGGCCACTGAGCGTGCGCCGAATCGCCTCCGGCTGCTCTGTGATCTCCTTGTGCATGTAGTGCGCAAAGCTGCCTTTGGTCAAAGACTCGTTCTTCCACTGCAGCGCCAAGGGCACTTTTACGGTTGAATTGCCATCGAGGGTTGCGGTTTCGTAGCGATCCGGGCGCACTACCGCGATTTCCCCGTCGTCCAGGTGAATGATGCTCTGGGTATGCCGCACCAGCGCTGCGGCATCGGAAGCGATGAACATCTCCCGATCACCTAACCCGAGGATCACGGGACTGCCGTTGCGCGCGACTACGACGCAGTCCGGACGCTCGGCATCGAGTACGGCGATGCCATAGGCGCCGGTAACCAGTTGCAGGGCCGCGCGGAGCGCTTCCGCGAGCGTCTCGCCCGGCATTGCTGCGATCAGGTGCGCGAGCACTTCGGAGTCGGTCTCGGAGCGGAACTCAACTCCCTTGGAGCGCAGCTGCGCACGCAAGGCTGCGGCGTTCTCGATAATTCCGTTATGAACAACGGCGTAGCGATTGCGCGTGTCCGTATGCGGATGGGCATTACGGTCACTGGGCTCCCCGTGTGTCGCCCAGCGGGTGTGCCCGATGCCGGGACTGCCCTTGAGTTTGGCGGGAAGCAGCGCTTCCAGTTCGCGAACTTTGCCCTTGCTCTTGTACAGCCGCAACGCGCCGTTTCGCACCACGGCGAGGCCGGCGGAGTCATAGCCGCGGTACTCGAGCCGGTGCAGGCCTTCCACCAGAATTGGCGCGGCCTCCTGCCGCCCGATGTACCCCACGATTCCGCACATCCGCGTGTCTCCGCGCCCTCATCCGTAGATCATTCGGCGAATCTGCCGGGCCGTGCATTGCGGCGCTCGAAAACGCCAGGCCGACAACTCCGCCGCCAGCTGCAGGTAGATCGCGGCGTTCGCGACTCCTTCGGCCTGTAGCACCCGATGCCGCCGACGTACGAAGTCCTCCGCAGTCTCGTGCAGAAAGCTCAGCACCTCCGCGACCACGCGCCGTGCCTCCGAGGGCGTCAGGCGGCTGGTCCGCGCGAGGTATGCAATCAGTTCCTGAAGCTCACCGGGATCCGACATGCCGGGCCAGTCTGCCGTATGGGGGATGGGAGTGCCAATTTTTGCCCGAATTCGGGCAAAAATCAATTCAGAGTCAGGCCGCGGTGCTTCAGCATGGGGCCGATGTCCGGATCCTTGCCATAGAAGGCGCGGAACATCGGGCCGTAGTCCTCGCTGTGGCCGCGCGAGAGGATCAGGTCGCGGAAGCGCTGGCCGTTGGCACGCGTCAGTCCCCCGTGCGTGGTGAACCAGGCAAATGCGTCGTCATCGAGCATGACCGTCCACTGATAGGCATAGTAGCCGGCCTCATACCCGTTGCCCCAAATGTGCAGAAAGTAGCTGGAGCGATAGCGGGGAGGGACGTTGACGAAATCCGTGTGCGTCCCCTGCAGTGAATGGGTTTCAAAGGAATCCACATCCTGCTTGGTTGCCGACATGGGCAACATGTGCCACTTCATGTCCAATTCGGAAGCCGCCAGCAATTCACCCAGCGCATAGCCCTGGCCCCATGTCTGCGACTTCTTGATTTTTTCGACCAGCGCGTCGGGGATCACCTGGCCGGTGCTGTGATTGATGGCGTAATGCTTGAGCACGGCAGGATAGAGCGCCCAATGCTCGTTGAACTGGGAAGGGAACTCGACAAAGTCGCGTGCCACATTGGTGCCCGAGAGGGACGCGTAGTTGCCATTGGCGAACAGGCCGTGCAGGGCATGGCCGAATTCGTGGAACATCGTCGTCACGTCGTCGAAACTGATCAATGCCGGTTGTCCCGGCGCCGGCTTGGTGAAGTTCGCGACGTTGTAAATCACCGGCTTGGTCCCCAGGAGGTGCGATTGCTCGATGAAATTTCCCATCCACGCTCCGCCCTCCTTGTTGTCGCGCTTGAAGTAGTCGAAATACACCAGCCCCAGTGAGGAGCCGTCCTTGTCGAACACTTCATACACCATCACGTCCGGTTGGTAGACCGGGATGTCCATGCGACGCTTGAAGGTAATGCCGTACAGCTGGTTGGCGGCGTAGAACACACCCTGCTCCAGTACCGTGTGCAGCTCAAAAAACGGCTTAAGTTCGTCCTCATCCAGGTTGTAGCGTTCCTTCTGCACCTGGGCGGCGTAACGCTCCCAGTCCCAGGGCTGCAGGTCGAAGTGTGGTCCGTCCTTGTCGATGGCGGCCTGGATCAGTTTCGCCTCCGCAGCCGCCTTCGCGGCCGTCGGCGGCACCAACTGCGCCAGGAATTTCAATACGGCATCGGGCGTCTTGGCCATCTGGTCGTAGAGCACGTAGGCCGCATAGTTGGGGTAACCGAGGATTTTGGCCTTCTCGGCGCGCAGTTGCGCCATGCGTGAGATGATTGAGCGGGTGTCGTTGCCATCGCCGCGTTCGGTCGCTGTCCAGCGGTTATCGAATAATCGCTCGCGCGTCGCGCGCACGCTCAAATCGGTCAGCGCCGGCTGCTGAGTCGTGTTCTGCAGCGGAATCACCCATTTTCCCGCAAGGCCACGTTCCGCGGCGGCATGGGCGGCATTGGCGATGGCGGCATCGGACAGGCCGGCCAGCGCCGCTTTGTTATCCACCACCAGCATGCCCGCCTTGGTAGCGGCCACGAGTTTCTGCCGAAAGGAGATGCTGAGCTCAGCCAGCTCCTTGTTGATCTGCATCATCCGCGACTTGTCATGCTCGGACAGATTCGCACCGGCATGGACGAAGCGCTGATAGGTGGTGGTGAGCAACTGCAAGGATTCGGAGTCCAGACTCAACGTTCGACGCTGGTCATAGACTGCCTTGACGCGGCCAAACAACCTGGCATTGAGCGTGATCGCATCGTCCTGCGCGGCCAGCTTCGGTGCCTCGGTGGTCTGTACCTTGCCGAGTGCAGCGTTGGAATTGGCCTGGACCACGGCCGAGAAGGTCTCACTGACCCTATCGAGCATGCGGCCCGATCTTTCCAGGGCAACAATGGTGTTGTCGAAGTTCGGCGCGGCAGGATTATTCGCGATCGCATCCACTTCGGCCAACTGCCGTTTGATGCCCTCGTCAAATGCGGGTTGGTAGTCCCCATCCTTAATGACGTCGAAGCGTGGCGCCTGGAACGGCAGGTTGCTCGAGACAGCGAAGGGATTAACCGCGGCTTGTGCAATCAGCGGGGTCGCGGCAGCGCTGCCCAACAGTACCCATGCACCGAGAAGAAGTTTCAAATTCATAGGCAATCCTCGCGGCGGTCGGCCATACGGGGCCGGATAAGGTTAGTCTGCGGCGGCCCGAGAGGCCAGCGCGCACTGTTGCGCGGGCTGCTCAAGGCCGACGTTCTGTCGCCCCATCGCTGAAGATTATCCCCCGCCCGGGCATGACGGCTTTGCCACGAAGAGCCGCTAGGCCGTGCCCGGGATTCGCGAACTTATGCTTTCGCGTTCATATCGTTAGCGCAAGTGTCTCATGTTAGCTTTCGCGCGCGTTACAAGGGCGGCAGTTGCCCCCTTGTCTATGCCGCGAGAAGACATGATGACCAACCGATACGGCTCAGTGTTCCTTACAATCGTTCCACTGGCATTGGCAGGGGCCGCGCACGCCGCCGACGCCGGCCCGAGTACGTCGACCACGGCCGCTCCCGTTGAGGAGATCGTGATCCAGACTTCGCGCGACAAGGGCGATTACCGCGTCGATATCCTCGATTCAATCGGACCCCTGGGCAGTACACCGATCGTCGACGTGCCTTACTCGATCTCCGTGCTGCCTTCGGACCTGATCGAGAACACCCAGGCGGTCGATTTCAAGGAAGTCTCCAAGTACATGCCGCTGGTGTCATACCAGGAGCAGCAGGGTCCGGACATCCTGCGGCCGATGACGCGTGGCATGCAGGGGGGCAACTTCCAGAACACCAAGATCGACGGCATGCAGGTCTTCTTCACCGGCATCACATCGATGGAGCAGTTCGACCAGATCGAGGTCGTCAGCGGTGCGGCCGGTTCGCTGTACGGGCCGGCGCCGCCCTCCGGCATGTTCAACTTCGTCACCAAACGATCCACGGACTATGACCTGCGCGAACTTACGGCGACGTACGTCAGCGACAGTCTCGGGACGGCGAAGGCCGACATGGGCGGCAAGCTCGATCCGGGAGGCATCATCAGCTATCGCCTGAACGCGCTGTACGGCAGTGGCGACGGCTTCGTCGATGAGAGCCACGAGCGCCGCACGCTGGCCGACCTGGGCGTGGACGTACATCCCTGGGAGCACACCGTGTTGCAGCTGAACTACAGCAGCAACGTGCTCGATGTCACGGGCTTTCCCGGCTGGTTCACCTATGCGGACGCACCGCAGAAGAATGGTCAATACACCGTGTTGCCGCCGGCGCCGGATCCGCAGCGGCTCGGCTATGGCCAGTCGTATGCTGGCGTGTACCTGCGCACCATCATCGGCGAGGCGCGCCTCAAGCAGGATCTGGGCGACAACTGGCATCTGGTGGCCGGTATCCTCAATCAGGACGTCCAGCGCGACATCGACACGGCCGTCAACAATCTCACATCGAACGCCGGTGCCTACACGACGTCGTTTGGTAGCGGCTTCGCGCCCCGCTTCCTGATGACCAGCGATGTCGCATACCTGAACGGTAGTTTCGATTCCTGGGGCATCGGACATGACCTGAGCTTCGGCTCGGCCGGTTATCGCGCCTCATCCTACTCGCCCATCACCGCCGCCACCGCCGCCGGTCTATTGCTGGGTACCGCCAGCGTCGATGTCCCTGCGGTCTACCCCGAGCCTTACCAGGGTCCGCCGCTTGTGAGCACGAGGTTTATCTACGACTCGTCGGATGCCTACCAGCAGGGCTTCAATCTCAACGATACCCTGAAGTTCAGCGACTACTGGTTGTTGCACGTCGGCGCCAGCCAGGACTGGTTCCACACCAACAATTTCAACAACAAGAGCGTGCCGACCACCCAGTACAGCAACCATGGCATAAGCCCCACGGGCAGCCTCATCTTCAAGCCTGCCTCAAACATGTCGGTATACGCTACCTACACCAACAGCCTGCAGGCCGGTGATCTGGCTCCGGCGGGTACCGTCAATGCGGGAGACAGTCTCGCGCCTTATCGCAGCAAGCAGTACGAGGTCGGGTACAAGGCGGACTTCGCCACGATCAACTTCACCGCCGCATTGTTCGACCTGGAGCGTCCCTTCGCCAACGTCAACCCGCTCGATAACACGTTCGAGATTACCGGCACTCAGGTCAACAAGGGCTTGGAACTGTCC
This sequence comes from Steroidobacteraceae bacterium, assembly GCA_036521075.1. Taxonomy (GTDB): domain Bacteria; phylum Pseudomonadota; class Gammaproteobacteria; order Steroidobacterales; family Steroidobacteraceae; genus DAIDKA01. The sequence continues at coordinate 35,976 of DATDIL010000135.1, forward strand.
GCGGTCGGCGAAGTCCTCACCGGGCTGACGATGTATGGCGGCATCACGCTGCTGAATTCCATTCTCGAAGACACGCCGCTGGCCTCCACCAACGACAAGCTGTATGTCGGCACGCCGAAGGTCAAGGGCAACGTGCTGTTTGAGTACCACGTGCCGCGAATTCCGGGGCTGGTAGCGACCTTCGACTACCAGTTCTCGGGGCCGCGACCTGGCGATGACGCCAATCAGTTCCAGGCGGCGGGTTACAATCTGTTCGACGTCGGGGCCCGCTATACGAGCAGGATGTGGGGCACACCGGTTGCCTGGCGCCTGGCGGTGGACAATGTGACCGACCGGCACTACTGGTCCACCATCGGACCCAGCAACATCACGGGTGCAAACACCGGCAATCTGGTTGCGCACGTCGGCGCGCCGCGCACGCTGGAGGCTTCGGTCACCGTCAAACTGTAAGGGCACGCGCCAGGACGCCCCCGTACGTCTCCCGTCGCTGGCTATCCGCGCCGGACGCGATACATTACGTAGGTGGATCTACCGAAAGTAGCCAAAACGGGTCTCCCGACGCCATTCGTGCCGCCGCGCGCGCGAAGGAGCCGGGCGCCGCAAGGAAAGCTCGGCCTGCACCTTCGATACGCGTTCGAGCCGGGGGAGCAGTGCGGCGCGGAAGTCCACAACGCGCTCTTTGATCTACTGGCGGCAGTCACGCAGGGCGGATCGATACGCCATGCCGCCAAGCTGCTGAATTCCTCGTACCGACATGTATGGGATTCGCTGCGCAAATGGGAGGCCATTCTGGGTGAGCCCCTGGTCATCTGGTCGCAGGGAAGGAAGGCACGTCCTACCGAATTCGCCGAGCGGCTTGCCTGGGCGGAGCGTCGGGCACGAATCAGAATGCAACCGCATATCGAAGCCTTGCGCTCCGATCTGGAGCGCGTCCTCATCGATGCGCGGGATGATCGTGATCAACTGCTCACGCTCCGGGCCAGCCACGACCTCGCGCTGCCCGTTCTGCAGCAGCACGCCGCCAGGGCCGTGAATCTGCACCTGAATATCGGGTTTCAGGGCAGCGTCGACGCATTGCGCGCCCTCAACGACCGGCAGTGTCATGTGGCAGGTTTCCACGTTCCCGCATTGCCCGGCGGTGCGCCGATCTTCGCCAACGCGCTGAAACCATGGCTCAAGCCCAAGCTTCATAGGCTGATCGCCTGTTCCAGGCGCACGCAAGGAGTGATGGTGCGCAAGGAGCACGCGGCGCTCATTCATGAATTTCCGGACCTCGTGCGTCATCGTTTGCGCTTTGTGAATCGCCAGCCGGGGTCCGGTACCCGCATGCTCGTGGATCATCTTTTTCACGAGCATGCCATTGCGCCGGGGACTGTGCTGGGGGAGGTCGAACATATCGAGAATACCCATGTCTCTGTTGCGCTTTGCGTGGCAAGTGGCGTGGTCGACGCAGGCGTTGGCATCGAAGCGGCCGCATTGCAATTCGGCCTGCATTTCGTGCCTGTGGTTGAAGAGAATTACTTTCTTGCCTGCCTCGCTCCGAATATCGATCACCCGGCGGTCGATCGTTTACGAGAGCTTCTCGCAGGACCTCGATGGCGCGCGATTCTGGCGGATCTTCCGGGCTATCGGTCCCCGGACGCCCCGGGCAGCGTGCTGATGATAGAGAAGGTTTTTCCCTGGTGGCGCCACACAACGCGCGGTTGATGCGCAATACGACATCCGCTACCGCAACGCTCCCGATATCCTCGGCGCGCCGGCAATACTCCAGTACACTCCCACTCGCATTTATTTCCCTATGCCAGGAGTCCAGGGACGTGCCGAAGGTTTTCCATGGCGTTCACCCGCTCATCTTCCTGCTGATCGCGACCCTACTTGAAGTGAGTGGCGACGCCGTCGTCCGCATTGGAATCTACAACCATGCCGGCGCCATTCGGCTGGCATGGTTCGTTGGCGGGGCATTCCTGCTGTTTGGCTACGGATTATTTGTCAATCTCGCGCCGCTGGAATTCGGCCGCTTGGTTGGGCTCTACATCGCGACGCTGTTCGTCGTGTGGCAAGTGATTAACTACGTCGTCTTTCGAACCTCACCGACCGTGCCGATAATGCTCGGTGGCACGCTGATAATCATCGGCGGTGCGATCACCACGTTCTGGAAACCCTCATAGCGCCAACGGCGGTGGGCTATTCGCCTGCAGTCACGGTGGGCTGGTCAGGGCCGCTGCGCGTGTCACGGCGCTGTATCAGTGCCAGCACCGCCGCAGCGGAGAAATTCAACTGACGCGCCTCGGCCAAAAGCGCATCGATTCGCTGCTCGACGATGCGGTGCCGCTCCCGATCCACTTTGTCGGCCTGTTCGAATGAGACGAAGGTGCCAAAGCCGCGGCGTTTGTGAACTACGCCCGCCCCCTCCAGTTCCTCATACGCCTTCGCGATGGTGTTCGGCGCAACGTTGAGCTCCAGCGCCATGGCGCGAATGGACGGCAATGCCGCATCAGGTTCAAGCACCCCCGAGGCCACCTGGTAGTGAATCTGAGTGACGATCTGTCGATAGATCGGTACTCCATCGACGAGGTTGATTGCTATCTGCACGCGGCCGGGCAGCATCAGCCTTCACTCGTAGCGCAGCGCCAGCGCCGGCGTTGCCCGGGCGGCGACCAAGGCCTGGCTGCAGACGGTGGCGAGCGCGATGGACACGGCCAGCGCGCTGGCCAGCACGAACACCAGCGGGTCCAGATTCACGTGATAGGCAAATCCCTCGAGCCATCGGCGCATGAGGATCCAGGCAACGGGCCACGCGATAAGGTTCGCGATCAGCACCGGCCGCGCGAACTGCCAGCTGATGAAGCGCAGGATGTCCAGGCGGCTCGCGCCCATGCATTTGCGCACGCCGATCTCCCGCGTGCGCCTTTCGGCGGCGAATACGGCAAGTCCCAGCAGGCCGAGCGCAGCCACGGCCAAAGCTACCGCAGAAAATGCCGCGAACAGGCTCGACTGACGCAATACGTCCGTGTAGGTGTCGTTCATGAGCTGGTCGAGGAACCGGCCCCCGATTACGGGTAGCCCGTTGGTGGTCTTCTTCCACTGCGTCTCGAGCATTCGCATCGTTGCCGGAATCGTCTTTCCGTCGAGCTTCAGCACCAGCGCGAAACTCGTCTGCGGATCGATAAAGTACGCAGTCGGTTCGATCAGGTGGCGAATCGAGCCCACGCTGAAGTCCGGGACGACACCGACGATCTGCGAGGGCTGCGATTCTAGAAAGCCATACCCGCCTTTGATCACACCCTGGCGACTCCAGAAACGGGTCTTGCCTACGGCGTCCTTCGGATTCGCATATCCGAGCGCCCGTGCGGCGGACTCATTGAGGATGATCGAGGGATTGGTGGTCGCCCCCGCCTGCCGCAGCACGTTGTCTTCGCCGTGCTGCGCGTCGAACAGGCGGCCAGCCAAAGGTTCGATTCCGAACATGGCGAAGAAGTCTGTGTCGACGGGCCCCGCGTTCATATTGAGTGTGCCCCCATTCTGCAGGGCGAAGGCGGAGGCGCCGCGGTCCGTGCCCATTGCCGAAGCGGAAGTGCAGGCCGCTGAACGGACTCCGGGGATGCGACGGGCGACATCCTGAAAGGCCATGAGCGCACACGGGGCTCCCATGACGAAAATCTGGTCGCCGGGAACACGTAACTGATCTTCAATGGCGAACCGCGCCTGACGATGAATGGTCAGTGTCGCGATAATCAGGGCGACCAGCGTTCCGAACTGCAGCACGACCAGTGCCTGACGCAGGCGACCCGGTCCGTCTGGCAGCGACAGCACACCATTGAGCACTGTGGCGGGACGGAACAGCGATAGCACGATGGCCGGGTAAGCACTGGCAGCGAGCGACACAGTCAGCCATACGGCCACTATGCTCGCGCCGAGCGCAGGATCACGCACGAAGTCAAAACTGATCTGTCGTTGCAGGAAGGCATTGAATCCAGGCAGCGCCAGGTCAACTGCAAGTATCGCAACGCCCAGGGCGAGTCCGCCATAGAACAGGCACTCCCCCAGAAACTGCACGATAATCTGGCCCCGGGTCGCACCAACGGCCTTGCGCACGGCGACCTCCGCGGCGCGGCGCGCCGCACGCGCCGTCATCATGCTCACGAAGTTGCTGCCCGCGACGAACAGGATCAGCGCTCCGATGACGATGAACGCATCTACGGTTCGCCGGTCGGACGGCGTGGCCATGTCCGCGACGCTGGGGGGGAGAAAGTGGACGTCCGGCAGGGCTACCAGATTCAGCTCGATCATCTTCCAGGCGGGCTGGCCGCCAATGACCTCAGAAACGTGCCGTTTGACGAAATCCGGCAGGCGGGCACGCAGTTTCTGCATGTCCGTGCCAGGACGCAGCCGAACGTAGGTCAGGGCGTTGGCCCCCTCATCCGCGTGTTCACCGACCGTGGATGCGACGATGTCGAAGCGGAAATGGGTGTTGGACGGCAGGTTCTCGATGACGGCGCCGATCTGCAGCGTCTTCACGCTGCCGACCCCAAACTCGACGGATTCGCCGACCACACCTTCACGGCCGAAGAGCTGGCGCGCGAAGCGCCGCGTGATGACGAGCCTGTCCGGCTTGGCCAGTGCGGCGTTGACATCGCCTGCCAGCACCTTCGGCGGGAACATCTGGAAGAAGTTCGGATCGGCGCTGCGGACGTTCGCCCAGACCGAGACGTCGTGGTGTTTTATGTACCCTTGGCGGAGCCCGAGCCGGGTCACGGCTTCCACTTCGGGAAAATCCAGCTTCATCGCAGGGCCGAACCGCGCATCTGCTGCTCCCAGCGAGGTGCGGGTGGCGCCATTGATGTCCATGGACAGGCGGAAAGTTCGCTCGGCATGCGGGTACATGCGGTCGTAACTGAGCTCGTCGCGCACGAACAGTCCGATCAGAATGGCCGCGGTAAAGCCGAGCGCCAGCCCGAGGATGTTGATAGCAGCGTAGGCGCGATTACGGAACAGATTGTGCAGCGCCGCGGCCAGGTAGTTGCGCCACATGTTGTTACAGCTCCGTTTCGTCGATGAACCGACCATCGAGCATTTGCATGACCCGATCGGCCCGACGCGCATGCACTTGCGAGTGTGTCACCATGACAATGGTGGTGCCGCTCTTGGCGACACCCGAGAGCATGTCCATCACGGCGTCACCATTGGCGCTGTCCAGGTTGCCGGTCGGTTCGTCGGCGAAAATGACCTTGGGGTCGGAGACCAGCGCGCGGGCCACGGCAACGCGCTGTTGCTGCCCACCGGAGAGCTGCTTGGGCATGTGTTTTGCGCGGTGCGCCAGGCCTACCCGCTCCAGGGCGTCGGCCACGCGCCTGCGCCGTTCCGGCCCCGGCACGCGCCGGTAGATGAGTGCCACCTCGACATTCTGCGCGACGTTGAGGTCATCGATGAGATTGAAGTTCTGGAACACAAAGCCGATGCCCGCCCGGCGGCGCAGTGTCAGATCCTCCTCCGGGCATTTTGCGATGTCCTCGCCCATGAACCAGTAACTGCCCGCCGTGGGGGAGTCGATCAGACCCAGAATATTCAGCAGCGTCGACTTGCCGCAGCCGGAGGGACCCATGATGGCGAGAAACTCGCCCTGCGGGACTTCCAGCGACAGATCGTCAAGTGCCGCGGTCTGCAGGTCGGCGGCCCGAAAGACCTTCGAGATGTGTTCGAGCTTGAGCATGGCTATCCCTTTTAATCGGTGAGGATGAGGCGGTCCGCGCGGTCGAGACCGGTATAGTCGGAGATCACCACCCGCTCGCCATCGGCGAGACCGCTGAGAATTTCAAGCTGTTCGGACGTGCGTCGGCCAACCTTGATCTGGCGTCGCTGTGCCGACTTCCCGTCGCTCGCCACAACGAAAATCCAATTGCCGCCCGTGCGTTCCAGGAAGGGCCCAACCGGCACGATGCGGGCGGGTGTATCGCCGCCGAGCTGCAGGCGGCCCTGAACGGACTCACCGGAGACGAGATTGCGGGGACTGGGGTCCGCGATATCAAGATCGATCGAAAACTGGCCATTTTTGACCTGCGGCGAGACCCGGTGCACGCTCACTTTCACCGCCTTGCCATCGATGTCCATGATCGCGGACTGTCCGGTGCGTACCCGGGCAAGATAGTACTCGTCGATATCGGCGGAAAGCTTCATGCCGGACGCGGGGGTCACTTCCGCTAGACGCTCGCCGGGGTTGCGCAATTCGCCCACCTTCAGGTCAATCGCGGTGACCACTCCGGTAACCGGTGCACGAATGATCAGCGCGGCGAGTTTGCCCTCCACGACATCGAGGTTGGCCCGCAGGCTGTGCAGCTGGTGCTGAATGTCCGGCAGCAGGCGGTCGCGCAGTTCCGATTGGCGCCTGGAACTCGCCGCCTGGATCGGTTGCAGGCGGCGGTAGTACGCCAGCTCGTCCACCACATCATCGCGGTCCTCCCGCGAGGTCGCCCCTCCGGCAACCAGGGCTTCGCGGCGTGCGGCGGAGCGGGTGAGCTTGCCCAGGTTGTAATCGATCTCGGCGAGCGCCCGATTGTTGGCGAGGTCATTCTGCTCAAGGGCGATTTCATTCTGCTGCAGCTGCGACATGGCCTGGTTCAACTGCGATTCCTGCTGGATGACCGACAGCGCCAGGTTGGTATTACTGAGTTCGATGAGGGGCTGACCCTGTTGAACTTGGTCGCCCAGCTCAACCAGTACCCTATCGACGCGGCCGCCATCGATCGCATCGATATACAACGTTTCGCGCGGCTCGACCTGTGCCCGAAGGGGGATGAGGTCGTGGAAGATTCCCGGCTCAACTGCCGCCACGTTCAGCTGTGCCTGCTTTACCCGCAGCGTCTTTTCGCCGGAACCTGCGATCAGGCGCACGCCGATTAGCATCACGAGCAGCGCAGCCAGCATTCCCGCGCCGAGCTTCACCGCCATCGGCCACTGCGCCGGCGACCAGGGATTGCGTGGCGCAGGGCTATCCATCCCGCGCCTTGCGGTCTGGGCGGTTGCGGAGACCTCGATGGGAGAAAGCACCATTGTTGCGCCGTGGCCAGGGCTTAGCGCATCGGGCGCCTGAGCCGGCCTGCGATGGCTGCGAGTTGTTTGGGCTCGACGAGCGTGGCATCGACGAGCGCCTGCAGTGCGCGCTCGACGGAGCCGCCGCAGAATCGATCGAGAATGCCCCGCACCGCATCGGCCGCCGCGCTGGCCGCCGACTCAGTGGAGCGGTAGATGAAGGTTCCCGCCTCCACGGTGTGCGTGAGATAACCCTTTTCTTCCAGACGCCGCAGCACCGTGCGAATCGTCGCGTCCTTCAGCTGCCGGGTGACCTTGCGACGCACTTCCGCCGCGGTCATCGCGCCTCCCGCCCAGAGAATGGTGAGGATTTCGTGCTCGAGATCACCAAGAGGAGGGAGGCTGCTCATAGTGTGACTCTCAGTAACATGTGACATGTTGTAGCACATTTTGGCACAGGAGGGCAACACGATCGCCCGCGGCATGCAGTCCTTACTGGTGTGCAGGTGCTTGGCTGCGTGCTTTGAGCCCGGTCGATTCAAGTTCAAGATTTCGCGTGGTGAGACGCTCAGTCAGGCGTCCGACCAATGCACCGAGGGCGCCATTGAATCGTATCGCCAATTCGACCCGGCACCCCCTCGGGCCTGCAGTTATCACGTGGTCCCCGACGACCGCAACGCCGGGGTGACGTGCCGTCCAGCTAAACCGACGGTACGGTTCCCAGCCGGTGACGACCCAAACCGCGGGCCGAAGCCCTGGCTGATGTATTCGTGCCCGCGATCCGGGCCCCAGGGGTGGGGCGCTGAGCGGGTCGATCCGCAGCACGGATGGCGTCCATTCCGACCAGCGCTCGATGTCCGTCAGCACCTGCCAGATCCGCTCTGCGGAGGCCGCGACATCAACTGCAATGCTGAAATCACGCACAGTTGCGCACCGTGTCGGCGTCATTCTTGAAGGCCTCGGCGGCCACGCGCAGCGCATTGCTGGCCGCCGCAGCGATGCCGCAAATCCCAGTGTTGTGCAGGCGGCAATGAGCACCAGCTCGCGCGTGACGAGATCCAATCCGGGGCGCCCGATTTAGCCGTGGCGTGAACGTCACTGTCTGCTCGTCTTCATCCTGCAGCCTGGGCGGTGCCATTCTCGCCCACTCCACGTTGCGGTCCGAGTGGACTATCAAGTCGTCGACTTCGACTGCAAGCTTACAGGCCGGGGCCTTGATACTTTGAGAGGTGCATGATGACGGATTCACAGTCCCTGAATACGGATGTGCTGATCGTCGGAGCCGGGCCGGTGGGACTCTTCCTGGCCAATGAGTGTGCCCGCCGCGCCCTGAGATTCCGGATCATCGAGGCGCGCCCGGCGCAGTCGCAGCACTCCAAGGCGCTCGCTATTTTTCCACGAACGCTCGAAATTCTCGACATGGCGGGCCTCGCCGAGCCGTTTCTTGCCCAGGCGAATCACGTGACATCGGTCGCCGTGGTGGTTCATGAACACAGGCTCGCGCATTTACGATTTGCGCCCGAGCAGACTCCCTATCCATTCGTCGCCATGGTTCCGCAGGACGTTACGGAAGCGCTGCTGGCAGGACAGCTACGCCACGGCGGCGGCTCGGTCGAATACGAAACGACATTCGTCTCGGCGCTCGAGGAAAATGAGGCCGTCACGGTCAATGCCGTGCAAAAGGGCATTTCGAAGCGGTTCCGCACGTCATTCCTCGTGGGCTGCGACGGAGCACACAGCGCGGTCCGCCATCTGCTTGATCTGCCCTTTGCAGGCGGGGACTATTCGGCGTCATTTATGCTCGCGGACGTCGAGACCAATGAGGCACTACCGGCCGACGAAATGCAGCTATGCCCCCACGAATCCGGCCCGGTAGCGATATTTCCCATGAGTGCGACCCGGCGCCGCATCGTGGCCAGCGTCGAGGACGCCGCAGGCGATGCCCCGTCACTGGACCTGGTAAGAAGGCTGCTCACCGAACGCGCGCCAGCCGGGCTGGAGGCGCGCAGCCTGCGCTGGAGCACCTACTTTCGTATCCACCACCGTCATACGGCGCAATTGCGCGTTGGGCGTATATTCATCGCCGGGGACGCCGCGCACATTCATAGCCCATTCGGGGGGCAAGGGATGAATACCGGGTTGCACGACGTGTGGAACCTGGTGTGGAAGCTTGACCTCGCGGTACGTGGTCATGCCAATGAGACGCTGCTTGACAGCTATACCACTGAGCGTCTCCCGATCATCCAGGACGTCATTGACAATACGGACTTTCTGACCAAGGCGCTGGGGACGCCGAGCCGGCTCGCGCAGGCGTTGCGTAACACACTGATTCCTGCACTGTCTCGACTACCACTTTTCCAGCACGCCTTGGTGAATCGATTGTCGGGACTGCAGATCGACTACGCGCGAAGCCCCATCGTCGCCGGCGGCGGACAGCGGTTTTTCGCTGATACGGTACGCGGCGGGAAGGGCATCGGCAGCCGATTTGTCCTGTTGGTCGGCGGCCGCGAGAACCTGGCGGGCAAGGAGTCGGCGCAGCGATTTGCGAACTCATTGAGCGATATCGTCGAAGCGCGCTTCACGGCTCGCGATGCGACGACGCTGGTGCGCCCGGATGGTTACGTGGCGTACTCGGCGGACCATGGCGTGGGAACCGCCGAGTTGAATTCAGTGCGCGCGCTGTTGGCGCGCCAAACACAGTAGGAGAGAACCATGGCAGCGCAAATCGTCTTTCTGGCTGGCGCCAGCGGAGCCATCGGAAAAAGGTTGGTGCCACAGCTCATCGACGCCGGATACCAGGTTTTCGGCACGACCCGAGCGGCGCAACGGGCTGGCGAACTCGAGAACCTCGGCGCGACACCGATTATCGTGGATGTATTCGATCATTCCAGACTCTTGCAGGCGCTTCGCGAGGTGCGGCCGAGCATCGTGATGAATCAACTCACCGACTTGCCGAAAACGCTGGCGGGTCCCTTGTCGGAGAAGTCCTTGCTGGCCAACGCGCGGTTACGCGACCTGGGGACGCGCAATCTTATCGACGCGGCGCGGTCCGCGGGCGCAGGCCGCTTCATTGCCCAGAGCCTGGCGTGGCTTTATGCGCCCGGTCCGACACCGCACCGCGAAGAGGACCCGCTTGAGGCAAGCGCCAGCGGAACGGCGGCGATCACGAACCCCAGTGTCATTGCCTTGGAGCAGATGACGCTGAATTCGCCACCGCTCGTGGGCGTGGTGCTGCGCTACGGCCAGTTCTACGGGCCGGGCACCTGGAACACGGCTCAGGACGGCAACGTACCGGTCCACGTCGACGCCGCCGCGCGCGCGGCGCTGCTCGCCATCGCGGCGACGCATACGGGGATCTTCAACATTGCCGAGGAGAAGGGCTTGGTTTCAACCGCGAAAGCGCGCCGCGAGCTGGAATGGAGTGCGGACTTTCGCATGCGCTCACCCGCCGTGGCGTGATGCCAGGCCGCTGCGTCACCGCACGATTGCGCCGTTGTCATCCGCTTGCGGCGAGGGCCGAGCCGGATTCTGGTTGATGCTGATGGTGTGAACATTCCTGATCTTGCCGTTCACGATGCGGAAGGTATGTGAGTCGGGCATGCCGGTGGCGCTGTTGCCGAAGCGGCAAAACACGTTGATGACCCCGTGTTCCTCGTCAACGACGTAGTCGCGATTCACGATATAGAGCACGCCAGCCGGAATGCCGACTTCGCAGGTCGCGTTCGGATCGCCGTTGCGGTTGGTGTAGGCGCCGCCCTCCAGTCGCGCACAGGGTCTGCCCCACGGGGTCTTCACGAATTTATCGGAGAACAGGTCCAGATAGCTGTTCGCGACATTGATCAGTTCCTGCATGGAACTGCGCGTTCCCGGCTTCAGTGCACTCCAGTCCTCCTTGCTCGAATACTTCAGATACGAATTGGCATTGAACAGCCAGTCACCCTTGTGTGAAACAAGGCTGTCGATCGCCGTGATCCTGCCATTGTCGACGCTCAGGCGCGTGCCAATGACATACTGAGGTTCTGCGCCGGTCACGACAAATTCCGAGAATGTCCGGCAGCGAACCGGGTCCAGGAAGCTGCGCGACTCGGCAATTGGCAGTGCGGTGTTCCACATCCCCTTGTCGGGTGCCACCGCGCTCATGTTTTCCAGGTATTTCACTTTTTCGGCGAACGCCATCTTGGTGCGATCGCCGGATTTCTGAGCAGCCAGGTAGCTATCCACCGCCGACTGCAGCGACTCGCGGGTGCAGGAGACCCGCGGTGCCACCTGCCGGGCGGAGCCGTGATCCGGTTGCGGCGCCTGCGCACGCACCTGGGTGATGACTGCCGAACAGGCCATCACAGACAGGAACACCTTATTTATCGACATGCTCGCGGTCCCCACTGTGGATTGTTGATGGCTGCGCGACGGCAGCAGTTCACGCTAGTGCGCGCCGCTTTTGCGGGCCTCGACGTGGTGATCGATCCACGCGATCACCAGGTCCGCCAGCTGATTGCTGTTCCGATCCTGCATCAGCATGTGACTGTTGCCCTTTATGCCCATCCCCGGCAGGTACATCATCTGGGCATCCCCACCGGCCTTGCGGAGTTGATCGATGAATGTATCGCAGGCGTTCTTGGCGTCCATCCAGCTGAAGGGGGCGTTCACATCCCCCAGGTGATCGCCGAACATGACCAGGGTCGGGATCTTACTCAGCGTTGCCAGCTGTGCGGGACCCAGATCGGTTTGGCAGCGCATTTCAATTGTCACCAGGCCCCTTATGCCCTTGGCGTCGACTAACGCGGCCAGCTCCGGATAGAAACCCGACTCCGAATGGCCGACCAGAACGGCGCCATGCAGTTTTGCGCCGAGCGCGGCCATCTGTGTCAGAGTCGGATTCACGTTCGCCGGCAGTGTTGAATTCAGATCCGGAATCATCTGCTTGTACAGTTCGCCAACCGCTTGCAACGGGAACTGCTCATCGGCAAAACCCTCGCCATACTTCGGACCGAAGCGAAACACGGTCCACGCGAATTGATGAGTGGCATCCAGGATGCCGGGCATCTGGGCATTGGCCAGGGTGCCCGCGTGAACCTCATTGAAGGCGGTGGGATCAAATCCGGAGCGGGCGCGGGACACCTGATCGGCGAGATAAACCGAACGATCCTTGCGAACGAAGTATTCGCTCCAACCCATGCGTCCATCCGGAGTGGTTTCCCAGGTCTTGCTGCTCAGGCAGCACCCGTGGACAAAGACGACCGGAACGTGCCGATCGCCTTTCATTGGAATTTGGTACTGCACGTACATCTGGTTTACGGTGATCTCGCCGCTTTGCGCGGGAATCGCGCCCGCTGGCGGTTCGCTGACCGTTTTGGTTTCACCGCCCACAAAGAAACTGCCTTGCTCCTTGATCGTCAGCGGCCCCGTGGTCTGGGCGAAGGCGACCGGAGCCACAGCCAGCGCCACAACAGCCGATAACCGCAGCACTTTCATGATGGATCCTTGAGGAATCAGTTGTAGTTGGAACTCATGCCCGACAGCGATCGATGCCGCAGTGTAGCAAGCTGAAGTGCTATCCGGGGCCCTCCCGGCTTGGCGCCGCTCGCGCGACCCGATGCCACCACATGACGACTCCGGTGATGACCAGGGTGCAGGGCACCAGCGCGAGGATGGCCCAGGTCACCTCGATCCCGCGGCCAAATGAGCGTCCGAAATGCACCCGGACCAACCAGGCGAACGCATCCTCGAGAAAGCGTGAAGCGGCGGTGTCAGCCCCTTGCACGGAAAAGACATCGAGCAATGCGATGAACGGGGCGGGAAACGCGAAGTAGATTCCGGTTATTCCCCATAGCAGGATCAGCGCAAAGCACCAGAATCCCAGCACGCCATGCAGTTCGCGGATGAAGCGGCGGCCACCCACATTTCGATGCACCATGAGGCTATGGCGCCAGCGCGCCCTCCTGGGCCACCACAGCACCAATCCGCTCGTGCTCAAGAGCAAGATGGCCAGGGCGCCGACACCGTTGACCCGCAAGCCACTTCGCCCGCGCGTCAGGTTATCGTGCAAGTCGGCGAGCCACGTGACGGACCTTGGCTCGCAGGCCACGGTATCGTTGAGATTTGCGCCCGTGTACGGATCGAAGAGGCGCTCGAGCCGCAAGGATCCTCCCAGTAGCCATACTTCAACGGCCGCTCCGGGAACCCGGGAGCGGTGAATCTCCACCTGCTTGAAGTCGGCGTCCGGGTAGGCAGCCCGTGCCTTCGCCTGCAGTTCGGCATCCGTCAGCGGGCGGCCGGTTTTGGGCACCATGATGATTCTGGGGCACAATGCCCGGTCAAGCTCGCGGCGAAAAATTATCAGGCTGCCGGATACACTGATCATGAGAATATACAGGCCGATTCCCATCCCCATCCACAGGTGCATTTGAAAGAGCACCTTGCGCATGGCCGTCTAAGGTAGCGCGAAGACCCACACGGTCGCGCCCCGGTTCGGCGAACTGCGCAACTCCGGGACGAGGGGCGCGAAACTGCGGGCATGGAATCCGCCTTCACCGACTACGAGCGCGAGGTACTGCTTGCCGTTCACTGCGAAACTGATCGGGCTGGAGCTGGAGATGTCGTTGAGACGACTGCTCCACAGCTCCTTGCCGGTTGCGCTGTCGTAAATATGGAATACACGATCGTAGGTGGCGTCCAAGGCCAGTCCACCGGCCGTAGTCAGGACCCCCGATGACACCGGGGCGCGCTGGCGCACCGTCCACACAGGCTTGCGGGTCGCCATGTCGAGCGCCTGCAGACGACCGTACTTGCCATCACTGTCGGGGCGCGGCCGGATTCCCCAATTGACGCCGGATGACAATGCGCTGACGCTGCCGCCGCCGGGTACGGGGAACAGGTCCATGCACGCCTCGTTCAGCGGCATCACCAGGATTCCCGAGTGCTGATTCCAGGAGGCCGGCAGGTAGCTCTTCGCCCCGGCGCCGTGCGGGCATACCAGCTTGATCTTGCCGTCGTTCGGATACAGGGCCGTGTTTACCCGCTTCTCGCCCGTGACCGGATCGATAGCCGTGACGATGTTCTGCAGCCCAAGGTCTATCGAGAATAGAAACTTGCCGGTTCGGGCATCGAGCGCATCGTAGATGCCGATCTTGCCGGAGGTGATGAGCACCCGGCGCAGCACACCGTCGACTTTGAGGTTTATGAGCTGCCGCTCAAAGGCCCAGTCCAGGTCCCACTGGTCGTCCGGAAAGTGCTGGAAGTACCACACCAGCCTGCCCGTATTCGGATCAACTGCCAGAGTCGAATTGGTGTACAGCGCCGCATTGCTCATGCCGGGCTTCTTGGGCGCCAGCAACGGAGCGGTGTCATAGGTGTTGCCGGTGCCAAAGTACGCAAGCCCGGTATCCGGATCGTAACTGCCCGGGGTCCAGATCGAGGCACCGGAGCGCGCTGCGAAGGGAACTCCGTTCCAACTGTCCCCGCCCGGCGCGCCGGGCTTTGCGATCGTACCGATGCGCCACAGTTCCTGGCCGGTTGCCGCATCCAGGCCCACCAGCTGCGGACCACCGAAACGGGCGTTGACGCCGGTCCCCGTGGTGCCGGTCATGACCTTGCCTTCGGCCACCAGGGGACCACCGCTCAAGCCCTCGTGTCGCTTGAAGTCGCCGATCCGGGTATCCCAGACCACTGCCCCGGTGCGCACGTTCAGTGCCACCACGTGCACGTCCGAGGTGCCGAAATAAAGCAGATCGCCCCACAGCGCCAGGCCGCGTTTCACGAAGGGTGTCGCACCCGGTTCCAGGGCGTGGTTGTACTGCCAGAGCAGATCCCCGGTCTTCGCATTGAGGGCCTGAACGATATCGCCGTACCCCAGGACGAACATGGTGCCGTCGCGCACCAGAGGCACCGTCTCGGTCGAACCTTCGGGCAAAGTCCAGCTCCATATCAGCCGCAGGTTTGCCGCATTGGCCGCCGTGATCTGCCGCAGCGGGCTGAAGCCATGGGCGTCCCAGCCGCGCCGCCAGGTCAGCCAGTCCTGCGCCGGGGGGTTCGCCAGATCGGCTTTACCGACGGGGATGAAGTGGTCCAGCGGATTGGGCAATGCCACGACTTTCTGGGCCGTATAGGGCGAGTAGGCCATGATGCTGAAGCCCCCTCCGGGTACCATCATGCCCGCCAAGTCGCGAGCATCCGTCGGCAGGGGATCGCGGCCCGCCACGATCGCATTCTCCTTCAACATGAAGGCCACCAACGCCGCATACGTGGCGCTGTCGAGCGAGCCGGGTTTGGTGGTCGGCATGGTCGTGCGGGTCAGGTCGTACAGGTCCCGTACGCTGTGGCCACCGAATCTCTGCATGAACGCGGGCCCCTTCAACGGCTTGCCGAGCGGTCCGTCGCTCAGGTTCGGGCCATGGCACATTGCACAGCTGGCAAGATAGGCCCTTCGTCCGACCTCACTTTGCTGGTTGGTATAGGAAAGGGCACGTTCCTGCGCGCTCACTCCGGCAGTGGCCGCTGCCAGCACGACCAGACTCGCCAGCGCTGTTCGAAGCCTCATGATCAACCCCGCCGAGCGCTAGCGCGCGTACTCGTCGAATCCGTCCTTCACGGCCTGCGGACTGTCCATATGAAAGCCGGTTGTGAAGTAGGGCCGCGTTCCGTAGGTGACATTGGTGAATACCGCCTCCACCTGGCTGATGCCTTCCCGGTCAATCGAAAAGGTCTCGTGCGCCTGCAGCGTGGAGGGGGAGGTGTCGTTGACCGTGACGGTCTTGCCGTTCTTGAGCTGATAGGTATGGATCTGTGCGTCGTTCTCATGATCGAAATAGACGCTGGTCATCACGACCTGATGCTCGAGGTCCACCGCCATGACCCGGCGGCTGCGGATGCGATTGTCGTTGCGGTGGTAGCCGGTCGCGAGATCCTCGGCACAACTCATATTGATACCGCCGCGTTCCTGGCCGGGGCGCACCGGAACATTCGAGGTCGGACGGCCATCCTCCAGGCGCTGGCAATGCGAGGAGAAGATCGGCGGCTTGTCACCGGTATTGTTCTCGATACCCGTGAAATAGGTGTTGACGATCTGCATCAGCTGTTCGCGCGTGCGGCGCTGCGCCGGTGACACCATCTGTGTGAATTCCGGCCGCGGCTTCTCGCCCAGGTAATCGGTCTGCGCCGCTGCACTTGCGGCGGGCGCGAGGCGGCTGCGCTCGGAGGTCACGATGGTCTCGATCTCGGTTATCTGATGGCCATAGACCTTCAGCCGCGTGCTGAGGATTACCGGCGCGCCATTCTCATACATCCGGGCATAGAAGCCGATCGTGCCCCACTGCGGATCGGCGATGTACAGCCGATACGGGCGCACGCCCGTCGCGTTCTTCCAGAACCCGTCCGGGATCGGCAAGGGCACACTGTTCTCCGAGTACCGCGCACCCTTGGCGAGCGGGACCTTGCTGACATCGTGCGCAATTACCGCCGCAATGAACTGTTCCGCCAGACCCTGCAGGCAGGCGCGGTCGCAATCGCCCGTACCGACATTTGGCGGCAGGGGCGCGCCGGTCTGCGCCGCGGGCAACGCCAGGGTTGCGAGCAGCAGCATGGATGCCGCGATGCCGATTCGAGGCCCCACCTTGATCTTCATTGCCGTCTGCCCCTGTGTGTCTGGTGGGCAGGAAGTATAGGCGACATTGCGGCCGATTGACCCTTTACGTGGTCGATGAAGGCCCGCAGCTTCGGCATCACCTGGCGGCGTCCCGGATGATAAAGAAAAACTCCTGGCGTCGTGGGGGCGAACGGATCCAATACGTGAACCAGTCGGCCGGCAGCCACTGCTGCGGCGGCGATCGGCTCGGGCACTTGTGCGAGGCCCATCCCCTCGAGCGCCGCGCCCAGAAGTGTCGGAATATCGTTGGCGAGGAAGGGTCCCGAAACGGCCACCTCCACGGCACTGCCCGCTTCTTTGAGCGACCAAAGCGCGAGGGCGCCATTTGAGCGTCGCAGGCGCAAGCAGGCGTGGCGGCGCAGATCCTGCGGCTGCTCGGGGCGGCCGCTGCGGGCCAGGTAGGCGGGGCTCGCGACGATGACGAAGCGAAACGGTGGTGTCAGCCGCACGGTGACCATGTCTGCAGCGATGAATTGGCCCAGTCGGATGCCGGCGTCGAAGCCTTCGGCCGCCAGGTCCACTAATTTCTCGCTGACATCGATCTCGACCTCGACCTCGGGATACGCCCGGCAGAAGGATGCGATCAGGGGCTGCAGCACTATCGGAACCACCGCGCGTGGCACCGTGAGGCGCAGCAGTCCCGAGGGTCGCTCGCCGAGTTCACGCGCGATCCCGGCCGCCGCCACCAACTCCTCGAAGGCAGGCTTCGCGCGCGCCAGGAATTTGCCGCCGGCTTCCGTCAGCCCGACGCTGCGCGTCGTGCGAATGAAGAGCGTCGCGCCGACGCGGCGCTCCAGGGTGCGCACTGCCTGGCTGATCGCCGACGGCGTGACGGCGAGTTCGGCAGCTGCGCGACGAAAGCTCTTGTGCCGGGCGACACTCAGGAACGCTTCCACCCCGTCGAGCGCTCCCTGGCGGACTGTGAAGTTCTGCTTCATAGTGCATAGACATTATCGCCAATAGTCGTCGACGGCAATCGGCCGTAAAGTTCGCCGCAGGATCGTTAACCAGTGGGTCGCAGTTCACCATGTCGCCGGCAACCATCTTTCGAATACAGCTCGTCCTCGGGTATCTCGTGTGGCTGCTGTGCTTCGGCCGGTATGTGTGGCCGTGGCTGAAGTCGCTGCAACCGGCCGCAGCGCAGCGCGCCATCGCCACCTTGCACAGCTTTCGCATCTTTGGACTGGTGTTCCTCCTCCCCGGCGTCGTCGGCACCCAACTGCCGGCAGCTTTCGCCTCGTTCGCAGCCTATGGCGACTTTGCCACGGGGATACTGGCCATACTGGCGCTTCTCACGTTTGGCATTCGACCGCTCTTTTGGCTGTTCGTGGTGGCCTTCAATATCGTGGGCGCAGTCGATCTGGGCCTCGATTATTACCACGCCGTCCGGCTCAATCTTCCTGCGGTGGCGGGGGAGCTGGGTGGCGCATACGCGATTCCGATCCTGTTCGTGCCGCTACTGATGATCACGCATTTCGCTGCGTTGCATTTTCTGGCGCAGGAAAAAAAGCGCGGACTGAAGAGCCAGTCCGCGCTTCTACAGGCGTAATCCTGGGCCGCGTCAGGCGGCGTGGGCTACCCGCACCGCTGGGGAACCTTTTCCCACATTTCCTCCGGAGCGCCGGCGATCAGGTAGGTGTACTTGACGCCGTGCTGCTTCACGAACGCATGCTCGCGCTCAAGACTGCCCTGCTGGTCGGGCTCCTCGAAGTCCGGCGCGACGATGGCCAGGCCCTTGAAGCGCGGATCCTCGTTCGTGACCAGCCTGCCGTGGTCCGGGCGGTCCTGATGCTGCTGGATCTGCAGGGTGCCTTCCGCCTGCGGAATGATCGTGATGACGCCAGGGCGACTGCCATCGAAGTGGCTCAACACCCATTCGCCGTCTTTGAAACTGCCGGTGTAGGAACCAGTGTCGCCGTCAACGCGCAGGATGGAGGCGGCAACCTCCGCACCGCGTAGAGCCTGGTTGCCGCTTCGATTCGAGTGTTCAACCGTAACGTACTCCATCTGAATAGGGTCTATGACGCATCAAGAGCGGCCCGGCGAGGTGCTGAGCGAGTCGCGCCGCATGCTCGCGCAGTTCGGGTACGGCCGTTGATTCCCAGTGATCCGGCCGCAGCATTGGCCCTATGTAGTACAGGCCGTTGACGGTGCGGCCATGTGCGTCGAGCAAGGCGCCGAAGGCCGCGGTCCGCAGACCCAGGCCCAAGGAGTCCGGCACCGCCAAGCCTTGAGCGAGCAGGGAGAGCATCAGCGGGTCACGCGAACGCCGGGCGTCATAGTTCGGCCCGGTACAGTTGATGACGCGGTCGACGAGCAGGGTCGCGGGCGCGCGGGTACCGCGAGGCCGCCAAGTGACGCGCACCTGCTGTCCCGCGCGCTCAAGAGCCACGATCCGTCCGGCGTGTACGGAGAGCCTGCGCCGGGTGCGAAGCTTCTCAAGCTCGGCGAGCGTTTGGTGTGGCAGACGGTGTCGATGAATGTCCCAATACGGTCGGATGTGCCGCAGGAAGCGTTGGCGCTCACGTACGGGCATCCGTTGCCACAGTTGCGGCGCATGGCCGCGGAGCACGTTCATCAGTTCGCGCCAGTCGCCGCCGTGGTCGGCTATCTCTGCGGCGAGCGTGCGCACGGTGCGAAACAGCGAGCGCGACGAAAACGCTGCGGCTTCCAGCAGAGGTCGGGTATCGACCTGGGCGTGTTCGCGTCGCAGCCCCGTTTGCGAAGGCGGCACGAGGCCATGCCGCGAAATGGCGTACACACGCATGTGGCGGTCCGCGCCGCTGACTCCAGCGGTGACCACATCCGCCATGGTAAGGCCCGTACCCACCACGAGGATCCGGGCGGCGCAGCCCAGTCCCGCCCCATCGGCCCACGGATCGGCCACATACGCGGCTGAACCCAGCAACTGCTCGCTGCCGGGCAGTGCTGCGGAAGGGGGATTGCCGAGCGCGAGTACCACATCATCGGCGGGCAAAGAGCGTCCGTCTGCAAGCCACACGCTGTAGGCTTTGCCACCACTTCCGTGCTGCAACGAACAGGCGCTCGCGCACACCCTCTCGAACTGCACGCCGGGCGGGGCATGGCGCTCGGCTGAATTCAGCCGCGACTGCAGGTATTCGCCGTAGAGGCTACGCGGGAGGAAATCCCGAGCAGTTGCGTGCGGGGAGCACGTGAGCGCGAAATTAAGAAAATCGTGCGGATCAGCGGCGTTGAGCGACATCCGACCCGTCGGAACGTTCAAGAGGTAGGGGTATTCGCGTGCCGCATATGCCACGCCGCGCCCCGCGGGCGCGCGGTCCAGAAGGCTCACTCGCAAGGGCGCGCCGGATGGCTG
This sequence comes from Steroidobacteraceae bacterium, assembly GCA_036521075.1. Lineage (GTDB taxonomy): Bacteria > Pseudomonadota > Gammaproteobacteria > Steroidobacterales > Steroidobacteraceae > DAIDKA01. The sequence goes on from DATDIL010000135.1 coordinate 55,979, forward strand.
TCGCAAAAGGTTGATGGCGACAGCGGTACCGCTGAAGCCCGCACCCACGATGACGATGGTCCTTGGCGAATGATTCACGCTTTGGCTCCGATTGCTGAGGTACGAGCGAGCCTAGCGAAACCGGGGTATCAATCCGGTATCGATGCGGTGAAGATTCGGGATGATCGCTGCCGATGCAGGGGAGCCTGGCGTTATTTGCCGCTTATGGCGGCCGGTGGCGGCGGTCTTAGCACGTTGTTGCCGCGGTTGTTGTCGGGGAGGACATGGTCCGGATCGACCGTGACGGAAGTAATCGGCAGGTGGCTGTTGAGATTCAACGTGTAGCGTGTCTGTTGCAGCCAGGTTTCCACCGGCAGTCTGATCCGGTTGTTGCTGCCGTCGGCAAAATCGATCTGCACCGTGGTTGGCATCACCAGGGAGTCCAAATTGGCGATGGTCACGCGCGCGCCCTGCCGCGCGTCACCGTTGACGTACTGCACGTCCTCGACGGCAAGGTCGAGCGTCCAGTTATTGAAATACCAGCCGCGCCAGAACCAGGACAGATCCTCCCCGCCCGCGCTTTCCATAGAACGGAAGAAATCCGCAGGCGAGGGATGTCGATACGCCCATTGGCGGATGAAGCGGCGAAATGCCCAGTCGAAGCGCTCCGGACCGAGGATCTGCTCGCGCAGCAGGATCAGGCCCAGCGCCGACTTGAAATAGCTGACAGGATGACTGTATTTGCGCGGAATCATATCCGCGTTCGTGAGAATGACCGGTGCCTGCGGATCGTTCATCAGCGGCAGGATCTCATCGACCGGGTTACCGCCCCCCGGGGCGAATTCCTGATCGCGCTTCGGACCGTACACGCCATGCTCGAAGGCGTCGGACTCGTAAACGTCGATAAAGGTGTTGAAGCCCTCGTCCATCCAGGCGTCACGCCGCTCATCAAAGCCGACCACCATCGGAAACCAGGTGTGGCCGATCTCGTGCGCCGTGAGCCAGAACAGCTCCTTACCGCGCACCTCGGCACCGTCGAACAGCAGTCCCGGATACTCCATGCCGGAGACCTTGCCGCCGACGTTGACGGCGGCCGGATACGGATAGGGCAGCCAACGGCGCGAGAACTCCTCAACGGCATGCTTGAGATATTCCGTGGACCGGCCCCATGCCTCATCGCCCGCGCTCTCGGTCGGGTAGAAGGACATTGCGAGCGAGGTGCCGCCATCGGGTAAACGGATGCGCGCGGCATCCCAGATGAACGCGGGCGATGCGCTGAAGGCCACGTCACGCGTGCGGTTCATCCGAAAGTGCCAGGTCAGCTCGCCGCTGTGCGCGGGCCGGCTGGCCGGATCGACCACCTCCGCGGCGGTGCGGACGAACACCGTGGCATCGCTGCTGCGGGCCTGCCGCAGGCGCGCGCGCTGCTGTGCCGTCAGCACCTCCTGTGGATTTTGCAGCTCGCCGGAACCGGCAACGAGGAAGCTCGCGGGCACGGTGATGTAGTAATCGAAGTCTCCGTACTCCAGATAAAACTCGGCGCCGACGTAAGGTAACGTGTCCCAGCCGCGCAGATCGTCATACACCGCCATGCGCGGATACCATTGCGCCATGTCGTAGATCTCGCCGTTGCGTGTGGCGTTGTAGGCGGTGCGGCCCCCGAACTCGCCCGGCACCTGATAGTGGTAGTGAATCAGCAGCTGCAGCCGGCCACCGGGCGGCAGTGGCCGCGCCAGCCGGATCTGCATGCGTGTGTCAGTGACAATGTAGTCGGCCTTGTGAGCCGTGCTGCCCTCGCGCAGCTCAACGGTTTCCAGTTCCATCCCCGCCGTGAATTGAGTGCGTCGCGGACCACCGCCGAAGGCGGCGCGCGAATCCTCCCGGTACATGTTCTGTTCGAGCTGCAGCCACAGGCAATCCAGTGCGCCGGGACTGTTGTTGGTGTAAGTGATGACCTCGCTGCCCCGCAGTTGATGGGCAATGGTGTCGAGCCGCGCATGGATCTGATAGTCCGCGCGGTTCTGCCAGTAATCAGGGCCCGGTGCACCGTCAGCGGACCGATAGCGGTTGACAGGCTGCGGCAGCGTCAGCCGCGCGAAGGTTCGCGCCGGATCAAAAGCCCGATGCACCGTCTGGGCGTGCACGGTGCCGCTCACGAGCATCAGCAGCGCCGTGTTGGCAAACAGGCGGCAGTATCCCCTCATCTGGACCTCATCGCTCATCCGAGAGCATTGCCCGTGCATCCAGTATGCATGAAGGCCCACGCCTGGTGCACTCGGCTGTCCAGATCGCAACGTGAGGCCCCGATGTCACTGCCGTGGCACTGCCGCTGCGGCCAAATTGGCTACAACGCAACCAGCGGTCAGCAAGCAGTTGAAACTGTTGGACGGTGAGTTGGGTTTCAGGATCTTCACCCGAAGGGGCCGCGCATTCACGAACATGACGCAGCCGGGAGAGCGCATTGCCGCGCATGCGCTGCGGGTCCTGCGCGAGGTGCAGAACATCAAGCGCATGTCGGAGGAGTTCAAGCACGAGGATCGGGGTGCGCTCGCCATTGGCACGACGCATACTCAGGCACGCTACGTGCACCTGACGCGCCGCGCGGTCGATCGCGCGGTGGAATGCCAGACGCCGGAGAGCGTGGCAGCGCTGTTCGCCCGCGAAGCACTCCCCGTACGTTGAAGTTGATGACAGCGGCTACCCAAGTCCCCAGGGCCGCAAGGGCGTTTTCGTTATCTGCATATGAGCAAGAGTTGTTTTCCAGGGCCTGCTCGGCCCGATACACTCATGATGGCTCCCTGGCGCGGTGTTCTTGAAGAACGTAGATCCCCTCTGCACCGTCGGATTGCCGCGCCAGGGTAGCCACCAGCTGCAGCGTCCTTTGCGCATGCGGATGGCCTCGGTGGCCGCATCCCGGCACAGCTGAGTCCACGGCCGTTTCGCGGCCGAAATACCCTTTTCCGCATTCATATTCAGGCCTGCCAAGACTCGCGTAGAATTGCGCCGCAGTGCACTGCCGGAAGAGCCGCAACATGCTGTGGAAATTGACAACGCGCTATCTCAGGCCTCACTGGCTGCTGGTCGCAGGGGTGGCGCTATTGCAGGTATTGCAGTCACTTGCCTTGCTGTACCTGCCGGCACTGACCGCCAGGATCTTCGATGACGGGGTCGCCAAGGGCAATATCCGTCTCATCGTCATGACCGGCCTGCTGATGCTGGCCATCACGTTCGTACAGATACTGTGCACGGTTGCGGCGGTGTACCTGAGTGCCAAGGCCGCCATGTCGTTTGGTCGGGACGTGCGTGCCGCCGTGTTCGAGCATGTCGGCACCTTCTCGGAGCGCGAGGTGTCGCAGTTCGGGGCACCGTCGTTGATCACGCGCACCACCAACGACGTAACGCAGGTGCAGATGCTCGTCATGACCACCTGCACCATGCTGGTGGCGGCGCCGATTCTCAGCATTGGCGGCATCGTCATGGCAGTGCGCCTGGACGCCCACCTGTCGTGGGTGATCGCGGTCAGCGTGCCGGCCATGATGCTCGGACTGGGCCTGATCATGTCGCGCATGATCCCGCTTTTCCGCAACCTGCAGTCCCGGATCGATGGCATCAACCGCATCATGCGCGAGCAGCTCAGCGGCATCCGGGTCGTTCGGGCATTCGTGCGCGAGGAGGTCGAAACGCGCCGTTTTGCGTTGACCAGCCGCGAGGTGGCGGACACCAGCATGCGCACCGGTCGGCTCATGGCGCTCATCTTCCCGGTGATCATGATCGTGCTCAACGTATCGAGCGTGGCAGTGGTGTGGTTGGGAGCCTATCGGATCGATGCGGGCTCGATGCAAATCGGCACGCTGATCGCCTTCCTCACCTATCTGATGCAGATCCTGATGGCGGTCATGATGGCCACGTTCATTCTGACCATGCTGCCGCGCGCCTCTGTGTCGGCCGAGCGCATCAGCGAGGTGCTGCGCACCCAGTCGAGCGTAACTGCGCCTGCGAACCCCGTGACACACCTCGAGCGCCACGGCAAGGTGGAGCTGCGCAATGTGGCATTCGCCTATCCGGGCGCCGACCAGCCCGTCGTCAGCGACATCAGTTTTGTCGCCCGACCCGGGGAGACATTGGCCATCATCGGCAGTACCGGCAGCGGCAAGTCGACGCTCATCAACTTGATTCCGCGCCTGTTCGATGTCACCGCCGGTGCCGTGCTCTTGGACGATGTGGATATCCGCGCATTGGCGCCGCAGGAGCTGGGTGCCTCGCTGGGACTGGTTCCACAACGCCCGTACCTGTTCTCCGGCACTGTGCGCAGCAATCTGCAGTACGGGAAAACGGACGCAACGGATGAGGAACTGTGGCGCGCGCTTGAAATAGCGCAGGCCAGGGACTTCGTCCAAGAGCTCCCCGCGGGCCTCGAGGCGCGCGTAGCGCAGGGCGGCGTCAACTTGTCCGGCGGCCAGCGTCAGCGGCTCGCCATTGCCCGTGCGCTGGTCAGGAGGCCGAAGCTGTACCTGTTCGACGATGCGTTTTCGGCGCTCGATACGGCCACCGAGGCGCGCCTGCGCCAGGCGCTCAACCGCAGTACCGACGGTGCGACCCTGATCGTGGTGGCGCAGCGTGTATCCAGTGTCGCCCACGCGGACCAGATCCTGGTGCTCGACAATGGCCGCATCGCAGCTCATGGCACGCACGCCGAACTGCTCGCCAGTTCGACGACTTACCAGGAGATCGTGGCATCCCAGCTGGTCGCGGAGGATGCGGCATGAGTACCGCCGAGCGCCGCAGCGCCGAGCCAATGCCGACACCGGCGCGGCCGCCCGGTCGCGGCGGACCATTTGCCGGCATGGGCATACCGGTGAAGAAGGCCAAGCAGTTTCGTCCCAGCGCGCTGCGATTGCTGGGACAGCTGCGACCGGAGGCGGGAAAACTCCTGGTCGTCGTGACACTCGCCATCATGGCGGTGGCCTGTTCGGTGACCGGCCCGCGGCTTTTGGGTGAGGCCACCAATATCGTGGTCTCCGGTGTCGTTTCGAAATCGCTGCCACCGGGCGCGACCCAGGCGCAGATCCTTGCGCAGCTGCGCGCCTCGGGTCACGGCGCACGCGCCGACATGCTCAGGGGCATGCAGCTTACTCCCGGGCACGGCGTGGATTTCACCGCCCTGGCCCGTCTGCTGTGGTTGACGCTGGCACTGTATGTGTGTGCCGCAATGTTCACCTGGGGCCAATCCTGGCTGCTCAGCGGCATTGTGCAAAGAACCGTTTATACGCTGCGCGAAAGTGTGGAAGCGAAGCTGCACCGCCTGCCGCTGCAGTACTTCGACGCCAACAAGCGCGGCGAGGTGCTCAGCCGCGTCACCAATGATGTGGACAATATCGCGCAGAGCCTGCAGCAAACGATAAGCCAGCTGATCAGCTCGGTGCTGACCGTCGTGGGCGTGGTTTCGATGATGTTTGCACTGTCATGGATGATGACCTTGATCGCGCTGGTGACGGTGCCGCTGACCATCGGCATCACCACTTTCATTGCGAAGCGCTCGCAGAAGCTGTTTGTCGCGCAGTGGACACATACCGGGGAGCTGAACGGCCAGATCGAGGAGATGTATTCGGGCCACGCACTGGTCAAGGTATTCGGACAGCAGCGCGCGGTCGCGGAAAGATTTGCCGCCAAGAACGACGCGCTGTTCCAGACCGGCATGGGCGCGCAGTTCATCAGCGGTCTGATCATGCCGGCGATGACGTTTGTCGGAAACCTCATCTACGTGGCGATCTGCGTCGTCGGTGGCATTCTCGTGGCTTCCGGATCCTTGCAGGTGGGTGACGTACAGGCGTTTATCCAGTATTCGCGGCAGTTCACGCAGCCCCTGGCGCAGTTAGGCTCCATGGCAAACCTGCTGCAGTCCGGCGTTGCCTCGGCCGAGCGCGTATTTGAAGTGCTGGACGCCGAGGAGGAGCGGGCTGACCCGATCGATGCCAGGACCGCCAAGACGCCCCGCGGGCAGCTGGCTTTCGAGGATGTCGCATTCCGCTACGCGCCCGACAAGCCGCTGATCGAGGACCTGAACCTGTTGGCGGAACCGGGCCATACGATCGCCATTGTCGGGCCGACCGGGGCGGGCAAGACGACGCTGGTCAATCTGATGATGCGATTTTACGAAGTCGATGCCGGGCGCATCACGCTCGATGGCGTCGATATCGCACGAATGACCCGACGCCACCTGCGTTCCCAGATGAGCATGGTTCTGCAGGATACGTGGCTCTTTGCCGGCACCATCCGCGACAACATCGCCTACAGCCGGCCGGGAGCCACCGAGGAGGAAATTGTCGCCGCCGCGCGCGCCGCTTATGTGGACCGACTGGTGCACGCGCTGCCGAAGGGCTATGACACGATGCTCGACGGAGAAGGCGGCACCCTCAGCACGGGCGAGCTGCAACTGATTTCCATCGCCCGCGCGTTCCTGGCGCGCCCCTGCGTGATCATCCTGGATGAGGCCACCAGCTCGGTAGATACCCGCACGGAGGTGCTGGTGCAGAAGGCCATGCGCGCACTGCGCGCCAATTGCACGAGCTTCGTCATCGCACATCGCCTCTCGACCATTCGTGACGCAGACCGAATCCTGGTGATGAACGCGGGTCGCATCGTGGAACAGGGCACACACTCTCAGCTGCTCGCATCCGGCGGCGCGTACCACGCGCTCTACCAGGCGCAGTTCGCGGATGTCAATGCCTGAAGGGTTGCGCTAAAGGCAGCCACCCTTATATCCTGACAGACATGTACAAGCGCCCCGTCGGTACGATTTATCTGCTGAAGCGCGCGGAACTGGCCGTACGCAGCTGCATGGATGTGGCACTCGCCGAGTTTGATCTGACGCCTGCGCAGTTTCTCATGCTGTATCGATTGCGCGACCATGCCGAGCTGTCGGGGGCCGCGCTGGCACGTGACATCGGTGTGCGCCCGCAGTCGATCATAGGGTTGATCAGACCTCTGCAGAACAAGGGGATTCTGGAGCGCGAGCCGAGCCCGGCGCACCAGCGCGTACTGCACATGCGCCTCACGAGCGCGGGCAAGAAGCTGTTGGCCGATGCGGTGCGAGTTGCGGGGCGCATCGAAGCTGAACTGCTCGCGGACCTGGATGACAAACAGGTGGCGGCACTACAGGAGGTGCTCGCTGCGTTGTGGAGGAGTGCCGAGGGCAACGCGCTGCACCCGGGCTCGATTCGCGCCAAGGCGCAGGAACTCATGCGTGCGCATATGGCGGTCTCGCATCGCCGTGGGCCACGCGCCGCGCCGCAGCGGACGCGAACTGCGGCGGTTCGACCGCGCAGATGACGAAGACATTCGATGCAGGCTCCAGAGGTATCTGCCGCCGTTAATTACCTGCAGCACATGCAGGAGCTGCCGGTGTTCTATTCCGAGCGCCAGCAGGATAACAACCTGAAGCTCGCAAGCCACGAGATCCGCGTGACCAACGCCCGGCGCCTGAGGCCGCAGCCCAGCTTGGAGCGCTCGGGCTTCATGCTGACGAGTCACCTCAGCGCCGTCCCGGACTTCACCGATGCGCAAGGCGTACGCCGTATCTACCGGGAGGAGATCGCCGAGCTGATTGGGGGAATAACCGGGGCGCCTCTGGTCGTTGCCACCGTCAGTGGCGTCGTTCGCTGGAGTGAGCGGCGCGGGGATACAAGTGGTTTTGTCAATTCGCGACCCGGCCGGTTCGTCCACGTGGACTACAGCCGCAAGTCGTTCGCTGAATTCGCTCGAAGGCAGGTGGCGGAGCGCGGGGACGCGGAACGCTGGCTGAATGGACGCTACGCCGCGTTCAATATATGGCGCGTCTTCTCCGCACCACCCCAGGACGTGCCCCTGGCCGTTTGCGACGCGAATTCGGTGCAGCCCGAGGATGTCGTCACCGGCATGGCTGTGATCGATGCGCCAAACGTGCCGGAATTGCGCTTCGAGTCTTCGCTATTTCATTTCAGCCCACGCCATCGCTGGTACTACTTCCCCGACATGACTGCCGGGGAGGCCTTGGTTTTCAAGGCGTTTGACTCGGATCCGGGTCGCATACAAGGCTGCCCGCACAGCGCTTTTGATGACCCCAGTTGTCCGCCCGGCGCGGCCCCGCGCGCAAGCATCGAGATCCGGGCGTTTGCGTTCTGGGGTTGAGGCTCAGGAGTGCTTCACCATCTCGCCACCGCGACGCACCGAAATGCTGGCGATGAGGCCGTCGCGTAGGCGGTAGCTCACCAGCACGCGCCCCTCGAGGTACTCGCCCGCCTGCAGAGCGCCGACGACGAAGTCCGGTGCATCCTTGAGCGCCGTGAAGCGCGTGAGCGCATCGAGTTCGATACTCTCGACCGTCGCCGCGACGCTGTTCACCGTGAGGCTCTCGCGTATACGTTCGAACATCGGGCGGTAGAAGTCGATGATGCCCTGGCGTCCCAGTATGGCCGGCACCGATCCGAGCTCCAGCCGCACATCGTCGGTGTAGAAGCTGGGGAAACGCTCGAAATCGGCGCTGCTGAAAGCGGCCATGTAGGCACGGAAGGCCGCAAGCTGGCTGGGATGCGGACCCAGACGCGGCAGCTGCGTGACGCCCTTGCCGGGCGGCCAGGTCATCGATTTAAGCTGCGCCACCCTGCCATCGCGTATCCGATAGGTGACGAAGAACTTCACGGTCACCAGATCTCCCGGGCGCAGGTGGCCGAAGGGGAAGTCCGCGCGCTCCTTGCTGGCGTGAAAATCCATATCGACCTCGGCGAACAGCAGGTCGTTACTTTGGAGCACGTTCTGCGGCCGCATGACTTCACGCACGCCATCGTGCGCCCAGTCGAGAAACCTCTTCAGCGCGGCCTTGCCGCGATACTCGCGCGCCCCGCCCGTGAATACCACATCATCGTGGAAGAATCGCGCGACCAGCGCCGCGTCATCGCCGGTATTGAAGAGCTGTTCGTACTCGTGGTAATCGATCATGAGTTCATAGGGAGCGGGAGAATCGCGCGTTTCACGCGCCGCGCCTGCGCCCAGGTTCCATGAAAGGCTGGCTTCAACCGCAGGGGCAGCCTGATGGTGGCGATGGGCCCCTTGGCAATGCGGGTCGCATCGAAGACGTTCAGGTTGGTGAGCATCGCCTGTGCGTCCGTGACGGCCTGCACGATCCAGCCGTCGCCCTCCGGCGCGTCGGGTGCGCGCGGAATGAAGCACGGCTCCATGGCGGGGCTGGTGGCCGCGGCCGCCCACGTCTGCGTAGAGCGCGCCTGAAGGTCGACATGCGCCAGCTGGTTACGTGTGCCGCTGAACCCCAGCAGCCAGCCATGTCGATAGGGCCCCATCTGATAGCGGTCGTCATTGCGTGGGAAGTCCCCGATGAAGTCCGATAAGACGGTGATCCGCTCGAAACCGGTGTCCTTCGAGTCCAGATTGACGGTCCAGCGGGTGAGTTTTACGGCCATTCCGGAAGGATCGAAGGGCTTGCCGAACTCGGGGAAGAACGGAAACAGATTGCCCGGCGACACACAAGCGTCCAGGTGTATGCGCGAGCCGTCCTCGAAGGCATTCATCACATGGCTGGTGAACTGGTTTGGCGCCGAGAACCAGCGAATCTGCTCACCGCGCCCGAAGCGCGGCAATACCCCCAGGTAGACTTCGCGCCGCGGATCCCAGCCATAGTAGGCGAGGCCCTTTTTCAGCCCTTCCTCGCCGGCACCCATGATGGGCACGACCGGAAAGACGATGTGATTGCGGGTAATACCGCAGTCATGCTGCTCGGCGAAGTACGGCATTTCGAACCATGCCGAATGGATGACCCTGCCCGCGGGGCTGACCTCGAAGTACACGGCATCCCGGGTGAAATCGCCCTTGGCGCCAAAACCGAAACCCACGAGGTTCCCCGTCAGCGGATCGATCTTGCAGTGGGCCGAGCAGGTTGTGCCCGGAAGTGTGCCCTGGAAATCCCACTCGCCGAGGGTCTCCAGCGTTTCCGGGTCCAACGCCACCGGTGGGCTGTCTTCGCGCAGCGCGAGCAGTACGCCGTGGTGCTCCAGGACATTGGTATTGGCCAGGTTGCGGCTCACGCCCGCGACACTGGGATGGTCGGTCCATTTGTTGCGGTAGCGACCGAACAAAGCGCGCCCGGCGGCCCGCTCGGCCTTGAAACGCTCCGTGCGCACGTAGCGCGACTTCAGTGCCACCTGAGCGTCGCGAAAGCGGAACATCGAGACCATGCCATCGCCATTGAACGGCACGTCGTTTTCGAAGAGCGGCGGAAACTGGTGATCGGCCGCGACGCGATAGAATGCGCCATCGATTTCGCGGGGCAGCTCTCCGAGTATTTCAAGGTCGCCCAGGTCCGCCTCCACGCGGCATGGAGCATTGATGCCCTGGAACATTGGTATGTCCGGAAATCTCATCGTAATGCATATATAAGGGGTCCTGTCTCCATGCGCAACTCCAGCTATACATACCGGTTCCGGGGCCCCTTGGCAGATCCGGCGCTGCGGGGCGGAGCGGCGCCGGTCTATCGGCGCACGACGGATCTCAACATGATCATCGAGCGCGATGTGGCGGTGACGCTGCGCGACGGGACCAGGATGTATGTGGATGTGTGCCGGCCCGCGGATGAGGCGCCAGCGGCCCCGATCATCGGCTGGGGGCCGTACGGCAAGCATGGCCACACCCGCTACGCGACGGTGTTCCCCAATGCCGGCGTGAATCAGGATGCGCTGTCACCCTACACAGCGTTCGAGGCGCTCGATCCGAGCTGGTGGGTGCCCAAAGGCTACGCGATCATCAATCCGGATCCGCGCGGGACATGGCACTCGGAAGGCCGGGCGACTTACGTGTCGCCGCAGGAGACTCAAGACTTCTGCGATCTGATCGAATGGGCCGGCACACAGCCCTGGTCCAATGGCAAGGTCGGGCTGTCCGGAGTTTCCTATCTTGCGGTAGCCCAATGGTTCGTCGCCGCGGAGGCGCCGCCGCATCTGGCCGCGATCAATCCGTGGGAGGGCTGGTCCGACACCTATCGCGAACTCGTGCGCCATGGGGGCATACCGGAGACCTCGTTCTGGCCCTATCTGCCCCTGCGCTGGGGGAATTCGGTCACCGAGATCGAGGATCTGCTGGCCGAGGATGCCGAGCACCCGCTTCTGGATGCCTTCTGGGAGTCCAAGGCCGCGCAGCTTGAGAAGATCACCGTACCGGCCTTCGTGGTCGCCAGCTGGTCCGATCAGGGCCTGCACACGCGCGGGACGCTGGAAGGCTTCAGGCGCATGGCCTCGCCGCTGAAGTGGCTGGACGTGCATGGGCGCAAGAAGTGGGCCTACTACTACGACCCGCAGGCGGTGGCGCGGTTGCGCGCGTTCTTCGATCACTTCCTGCTGGGTAAGAGCTCGGAGGTACTGAGGTGGCCGCCGGTGCGCCTGGAGGTGCGCGAGCGCTTCCTCGTCGGCACCGTGCGTGCCGAACGCGAATGGCCCATCGCGCGCACCCGCTACCAGGCCTTGTACCTTGATCCCCACGGCGGCCGCCTCGGGCCTGCGGCACCGCCTGCCGAAGGCGATGTGACGTACGACTCCGCCAACGGGCGTGCCATTTTCGATTTTCGCTTCGACACCGCGACCGACCTCATCGGTCACATGAAGCTGCACCTGTGGGCCGCCGCGCAAAGTGCGCAGGATATGGATCTGTTTGTCGCCATCCAGAAGCTCGACTGTACCGGCAAGCTCGTACCGTTCGCGTTTTGGGCACATTTCGATGATGGTCCGGTCGCGCTGGGTTGGCTGCGCGCATCCCACCGCGAGCTCGATGCGCAACGCTCGAGTCAGTGGATGCCGGTGCTGCGCCACGCACGCACGCTGCCACTGACAGTTGCCGAGCCGACCGCGATGGACGTCGAAATCTGGCCGTCGGGCACACATTTCAACGCTGGCGAGACCCTGCGGGTCGTGATTCAGGGTCGCGATATCTACAATTATCCCAAGCCGGTCATGGCCGACCGGCATGAAAATACCGTCAACTCCGGAGCGCACCGGATCTTCGGCGGCGGCCGGTTCGACTCGCACTTGCTCGTTCCCGTGCTGTGAACGGACGGCGTCTTGATGGATCGGTTCGCGCCGCAGATACTAGCCTTAAGTATAAGAAGGGGGATAGGCCGAAGTGAAAATCCAGGCAGCCGTCTCGCGCGCTGGCACGGCACATCCGCAAATCGAGGAGCTGGACCTCGAGGAGCCGCGGGTCGAGGAGGTGCGCGTGCGTATCGTTGCCACGGGCATCTGCCACACCGATCTGAACTGCCATTCGGGGTATGGCGTTCCGGTTCCGAAACCCATCGTGCTCGGTCATGAGGGCGCTGGAATCGTCGAGGCGCTGGGTGCCGGAGTGCAGGGACTGATGGTCGGGGATCACGTCGTACTCAGCGGCGGATCGTGCGGCCTATGTCCGAGCTGTCGTGCCGCACGGCCCACCTATTGCCGCGATGCCATGAAGCTCAGCTTTGGCGGCATGCGTTCTGATGGCTCCTCGCCGCTCAGTCAGCACGGAGCAAGAATTGCGGGCGCCTTCTTTGCGCAATCCTCGTTTGCCTCGCATGTCGTGGTTCCGGAACGCAGTGCCGTAAGAGTTCCGACCGAGGTGCCGCTGCACCTGTTGGGTCCGCTGGGGTGCGGAATCATCACGGGGGCGGGCTCCGTACTGGAAGCGTTCCGATTGAGACCCGGCCAGTCGCTCGTCGTGTTCGGCGTGGGTAGTGTCGGGATGGCCGCCGTCATGGCCGCGAAAATCGCCGGCGCGTCGCGCATCGTGGCGGTGGATGTCTCAGCGCAGCGCCTGGCGCTGGCCGTGAGCCTGGGGGCCACGGACGGCGTGGTTTCAGATAACGCGACCTCGGGTGCCCTGCGCGCCATGGAGCCGTTCGGCTTCAACTTCAGCTTCAACACCACCAGCGCGCCTGCGGTCTATACCCTGGCCACCGAGTGCCTGGCCAACGAGGGCACCGCCGGCTTCGTGACCCGGCCCCAAGGCGATTGGTCGATCAATGTGGGGGCACTGCTTGCCGGCGGCCGCAAGTTCCAGGGCATTCTCGGTGGCAGCGCCGCGCCCCAGCTCTATATTCCCCTGTTGATCGATTATTGGCGCCAGGGCCGCTTTCCATTCGACCGGCTCATTGCCGAGTATTCATTCGATCGTATCGGCGAAGCATGGACCGACTGCTCAGCCGGAGCGGTTCTCAAACCGGTGTTGAGGATGTAGAGGTCAGGGGATCAATTGGAACCCTTCCGACTCGACCTTGTCGTCAGCTGCAAGCAGGATGTGCCATTGCGTGTTGCCGTTTGCAAATTTGATGTCATAAGTATCGGAGCCGTCCGGGTTGACGCGCCGAAACGCGATACTCTGCAAGGTCCCGAACCCGACAAATAGCGGCTGCAGCTGTGGCAGTTGCTGACGCACCACGGCCGCAAGGCCCGCCGACATGTGTTCGTACTGCGGCCTGCCGTGCACCCATTCGTCGATATCCCGACGCAGCGCGGCCTGCGCTCCGGCCTGTTGGGTCTGATTTTTCACCCGTTCGGCGAGTTCATCGGCGACGCGTGCGGCTTCGGCGTCACTGATCCGTTTGCTGACTGAATCGCGGCCATTCTGATGGATGGTCAACTGTGTTGCATTGCCCTGGTCATCGGTTGCAAACGTTTCGTGGGCATCCACATCGGCCAGGAACCAGTCCTTGTCGCTGGCCGCAAACATCTGCACTTTCAGCTGTCCCGGAATCTGCGAATAAAGCCGATCGCCCTCGTGCGTAACGGTCAGGACGAAATACCGTCCTACCCGGTAGTGCCCGACATATCCGGACAGAATGCGCGGGTCGACCCTTACGGCGACTTCCTCTTTGGGTTGGAAATCAGGCCAGTTGTATTCATGGGCGATGGTGCGCGTGATTTCGTTCGCCAGTTCCCCACCGTTGTCGGAATTCGTCATGACCGCCACGCCATCGCCGTCGTCGTATGCGACCAGATTGGCCTGAAATCCTTCGTCGGCCCCGCTATGGCCGAAATTAGGATGATCCGGCTTGCCGCCCAGTTGCAAGCCCAGTCCCCAGCCGCCGAGGCCGCCCGGTTTGAGCATCTCCCGCGTCATGGCCTGTGTCAGGACGTGATTGCCCGTCCCCGATAACGATTGTTGAATCTCGATTGCATACCGTGCGAGGTCAGATGGCGTGGTCCACAGGCCCGCCGGTGCCATCTCCGGGTAGATATGCGGGCCGCCGAGAATGGCGACACCATTGCGATCATACGGAGTAGCGGCCTGCGTCGCGGTTTTCGCGGGAAGCGGTTGTTCGTAGGTACTATGTGTCATGCCAATGGGGGCGAGGACCGTATCGTGCAGCAGCTTGGGGAACGCTTCGCCCGTGACGTCATCGAGCAGGAGTTGCGCGACGACGTAGCCGCCGCCGGAATATCGCCAGTTGGTGCCGGGAACCGTGTCCACGCGGATGGGGGGAGAGTTTGCCGGAGGTTCGCCATTCAGGACCTGTAGGATTGTCGGAACGGATGCATTGCTGGCATACCCGGGGAAACCGTGCACCGTCATGCCGGCGGTGTGAGTGAGCAATTCCCGCAGCGTCACCTTTTTCTGTTCGGTAAAGCGGTTCTCGGGAACCCGCCAGCTCTTGAGGTACTGGTTTACGTCGGCATCCAGATCGAGCTGGTTGGACTGCACCAACCGCAGCACCGCCATCGCCGTAACGGGTTTGCTGATGGAGCCCGCCTGAAAGAGCGTGTCAGGCGTTACCGGTGCGCCCCCGATCCGCGTCACGCCGAAGCCGCGCGCCCATTCGATCTTGCTGTTGTGAATGACCGCGATGCTGACGGCGGGCACATGCAGTGCTTCCATCCGCTGCGCCAACGTGGGTGGCCTGCTCGGCGCTGCCTTGACCAGCACCGGGCCAAGGACTGCAGCTTCCAGGTGCCGGATATGGGCCAACGCAGCCGCCGTATCGCTGGCGACTGCAGCCAATGGGGCGGCGGCGAAGAAAACAGGCAGCGCCAGCAGGATGCTTGCTGTGCGACGCGATGCGCGCAGGTGATTCACGGTAGTCCGCCTTCGATTCGCCGGAAGCAAGACACCTTTTATATATTTTCGCTCTGCCATGCGACCGGGATCTGCGCGGCGTGCGCCATTTAATATGTTAAATAGCGCCATGGCGTAAGGCCTTGTGCGGCCTGGGTTTCCCCCGGCATGACTGCGTGGTCGGCCATCCGCTAAAGTGAGAGGCTCAGTCCTTCGCGCGGGGTAGTTGCCGCAGCGCAAGAACGGGCCCCGAACCCTTGAGCATTCAGTAACCTAGGCGCATGAGTAATTCCGAAACCCCTGCCGACTTCAGTAAAGTCCGGAAATTCGAACACCCCGGCCGCGGCAAGGCGCGGGCGCGGCCCATACCGAAGGGGCGCACCGTTGACCCGCACGCCACGCAGGCGATCCAGGCGCTGCTCGCTGACCGGCCGCGCGAGCGGCACCTACTGATCGAATACCTGCACCTGATCCAGGATCACTTTGGCCAGATCTGCGCGGCGCATCTGGCGGCGCTGGCCGAGGAGATGCGATTGGCGTTCGCGGAGGTTTTCGAGACCGCGACCTTCTACGCGCACTTTGATGTGGTCAAGGAAGAGGATGAGCCGATTCCCGCGCTGACGGTGCGGGTCTGCGACAGTCTGACCTGTGAAATGTTTGGTGCCCAGCATCTGCTGGAGTCGCTGCGTGACGGGTTGGGAGAAGGGGTGCGGGTCATCCGTGCCCCCTGCGTGGGACTGTGTGACCATGCCCCTGCGGTCGAGGTGGGGCACAACTTCCTGATGCGCGCCGATATCGCGAGCGTGAAGACGGCGGTCACCCATGGCGATACGCACCCCCACCTTACCGATTACATCGATTACGAAGCCTATCGCGCCGAGGGCGGCTACCAGACCCTGCAGCGTCTGCGTTCAGGGGCGCTTACCGTCGATGCGGTCCTCGCAGTCCTCGACGATGGCGCCTTGAAGGGTCTGGGCGGGGCAGGTTTTCCCACCGGTCGCAAGTGGCGTTCGGTCCGAGGCGAAAAGGGGCCGCGGCTGATGGCGGTCAACGGGGATGAGGGCGAGCCCGGAACCTTCAAGGATCAGTATTTCCTCAACAAGGATCCGCATCGCTTCCTGGAGGGCACGCTGATCGGCGCCCACGTGGTGGAGGCCGCGGAGGTCTATATCTACATCCGCGACGAATACCCGATCGCCCGCGAAATCCTTGCCAATGAAATCGCAAAGCTTCCGCCGGGCGGTCCGCTCCTGCACCTGCGTCGCGGGGCGGGGGCCTACATCTGCGGCGAGGAGTCCTCGCTCATGGAGTCCATTGAGGGCAAGCGGGGCTTGCCGCGGCACAAGCCGCCATTTCCGTTTCAAGTCGGACTGTTCGGGCGTCCGACCTTGATCAATAACGTCGAAACGCTGTATTGGGTACGGGATCTGATCGAGCGGGGCGCGGGCTGGTGGAAGAGCCATGGTCGCAATGGGCGCTTCGGGTTGCGCTCCTATTCGGTGTCCGGACGCGTCAAGGACCCAGGGGTCAAGCTCGCGCCCGCCGGATTGACCATCCAGGAATTGATCGACGAGTTTTGCGGCGGGATGAGCACGGGGCACAAATTCGCGGCCTACCTTCCCGGCGGTGCCTCCGGTGGCATCCTGCCGGCCGCCATGAACGACATTCCGCTGGATTTCGGCACGCTGGAGAAGTACGGCTGCTTTATCGGCTCGGCCGCGGTCATCGTGATGTCGGACCAGGATGATGTGCGCGCGGCGGCCCTCAATCTGATGCGTTTCTTCGAGGATGAGTCCTGCGGCCAATGCACGCCGTGCCGCGTGGGCACGCAGAAGGCGCGCGTGCTGATGGAGCGCGGCGTTTGGGACACGGCTCTGCTGGGCGAACTGTCCCAGTGCATGCGCGATGCCTCGATCTGCGGTCTGGGCCAGGCTGCATCCAATCCCTTGACGAGCATTATTCGCTTTTTCCCGGAGCTGTTCTCACCACCACAGCTTCTCGCAGCGAAGTAGGTCAATCATGAACAGCAATCCTATCGATCATCACGCGCTCGAAGCGCCCAAGCCCGTTGGGCGCATCAATCCTAAGATTCTCACGAAACCGGGAATCATTTTCGAATTGGACGGACAGCAGGTCGAGGCGGCACCGGGCGAGACAATCTGGGCGGTGGCCCAAAGGGCCGGCACGCACATCCCCCATCTTTGCCACAAACCCGAACCGGGTTATCGGCCGGACGGAAATTGCCGGGCGTGCATGGTGGAAATCGAAGGCGAGCGGGTGCTGGCCGCCTCGTGCAAGCGCGTGCCGGGTGTGGGCATGAAGGTCAAGACCGCCACGGAACGTGCGACCAAGGCGCGGGCCATGGTGATGGAGTTGCTGGTGGCCGACCAGCCCGAACGTGCCTCGTCACATGATCCAACCTCGCATTTCTGGCAGCAGGCAGACTTGGTCGCGGTGACGGCGAGCCGCTTTCCGGCGGCTGAGCGCTGGCAGGCGGATGCGAGCCATCCGGCCATGCGCGTCAACCTGGATTCGTGCATCCAGTGCAATCTTTGCGTGCGTGCCTGCCGCGAGGTTCAGGTCAATGATGTGATCGGGATGGCGTTTCGGTCGCATGCATCCAAGATCGTGTTCGATTTCGACGATCCCATGGGTCAGTCGACCTGCGTGGCCTGCGGAGAATGCGTGCAGGCCTGTCCGACGGGTGCGTTGATGCCCACGGCCTACCTGGATGCCAATCAAACGCGCACGGTATATCCGGATCGCTCGGTCGATTCACTGTGCCCGTACTGCGGGGTCGGTTGCCAGGTCAGTTACAAGGTCAAGGACGAAAAGATCATCTACGCCGAAGGGCGCAATGGTCCGGCCAATCACAATCGGTTGTGCGTCAAGGGCCGCTTCGGCTTCGACTATGTTCATCATCCGCACCGGTTGACCAAGCCGCTGGTGCGGCTCGATCACGTGCCCAAGGACCCCTACGACCAGATTGATCCGGCCAATCCCTGGACGCATTTTCGCGAGGCCAGCTGGGAGGAGGCCCTCGATCGTGCCGCAGGGGGACTGAAGAGGATCCGCGACACCAAAGGCCCGCGTGCACTTGCCGGTTTTGGCTCTGCGAAGGGTTCCAACGAAGAAGCCTACCTGTTCCAGAAACTGGTCCGTACCGGCTTCGGGTCGAACAATGTCGATCACTGTACGCGGCTTTGCCACGCATCCTCGGTGGCAGCACTGATGGAGGGCCTGAACTCCGGGGCAGTCTCCGCGCCCTTTGAGGCGGCGCTGGATGCCGAGGTGATCATTGTCATTGGCGCGAATCCGACGGTGAATCACCCGGTCGCCGCGACGTTCATCAAGAACGCCGTCAAGCAAAAGGGCGCGAAACTCATCGTGATGGATCCGCGGCGCCAGGGCCTGTCACGCCACGCCTACAAGCACTTGTCGTTCAAGCCCGGCTCCGACGTCGCCATGCTCAACTCCATGTTGAACGTCATCATCACGGAGAGGCTGTACGATGCAGAATACATCGCCGCCTATACCGAGAACTTCGAGGCGCTGAAGGCGAATATCGATGGCTTCACGCCGGAGAAGATGGCGCTGGTATGCGGAATCGACGCCCCAACCCTGCGCGAAGTGGCGCGGCTGTATGCGCGTTCGAAAGCCTCGATCATTTTCTGGGGCATGGGCATCAGCCAGCACGTGCACGGCACCGACAATGCGCGCTGTTTGATCGCACTCGCGCTCATCACCGGCCAGATCGGGCGCAAGGGAACCGGGCTGCACCCGTTGCGGGGCCAGAACAACGTCCAGGGCGCCTCCGATGCCGGCCTGATCCCGATGGTCTATCCCGACTATCAATCTGTCGACAACGCCAAGGTGCGGCATTTCTTCGAGTCACTCTGGGGGCAGAAGCTCGATCCGCAAAAGGGCCTGACGGTTGTCGAAATCATGAACGCGGTCCATGCCGGGCAGATCACCGGCATGTACGTCGAAGGGGAGAATCCGGCCATGTCGGATCCGGATCTGAATCACGCGCGCCAGGCGCTCGCCATGCTCGATCACCTGGTCGTGCAGGATCTGTTCCTGACCGAGACGGCTTTTCACGCCGATGTGGTGTTGCCGGCCTCGGCATTTGCCGAAAAGTCCGGCACATTCACGAACACCGACCGGCGCGTGCAGATCGCCATGCCCGTGTTGCCTCCCCCCGGAGATGCCCGGCAGGATCTGTGGATCATTCAGGAGATTGCGAAGCGCCTGGGGCTCGAGTGGAACTATTCGGGGCCTGCGGAAGTGTTCGCTGAGCTGGCAAAGACGATGCCCTCGTTCAACAACATCACCTGGGAGCGCGT
Source organism: Steroidobacteraceae bacterium (assembly GCA_036521075.1). Classification (GTDB taxonomy): domain Bacteria; phylum Pseudomonadota; class Gammaproteobacteria; order Steroidobacterales; family Steroidobacteraceae; genus DAIDKA01. Next base: position 75,367 of record DATDIL010000135.1, read on the forward strand.
GGTGCGCGAAGGGTCGGTGACCTATCCGGTTGACTCTCCGAGCGTGCCCGGGAACGACATCATTTTCGTCGATGGGTACCCGACCGAAAATGGGCGGGCGAAGATTGTGCCGGCCAACATCCGCGCCCCCGATGAAGTGCCCGACATGGAGTATCCGATGATCCTGTCGACGGGCCGGGTGCTGGAACACTGGCATACCGGGTCGATGACCCGCCGCGCCGGGATCCTTGATGCAATTGAACCGGAGGCAATGGTCTTTCTTTCCCCGCGAGAGTTGCATCGGCTCGATCTGGAACCGGGCGAAAAACTGAGGCTGGAAACCCGTCGCGGGGCGATCGAGGTCAAGGTACGTGCCGACAGCGACGTGCCGGTGGGCATGATTTTCATGCCGTTCTGCTACGCCGAGGCCGCGGCGAACCTGCTGACAAATCCGGCGCTCGATCCGACGGGCAAGATTCCCGAGTTCAAGTTCTGTGCGGCGCGTGTCACACCGATCCACGAGGCCGCCACGCTCGACTAGCCCGCGAGTGCGGCGCGCGTGGCCTGCAAGGACGGCGCGCGCTCGTGGATCAGGTCCGCGACGGCGGCGATGTCGTTCAGATCGACGACCGGAACGCCGGCGTTCGGGAAGCTTTGGTCGCTCGCAATGGCCACGATGCGCGGGTCCTGCGGATGCAGCGGGGCCTTGCCGGTGGCCTGACGAAAGACTTCCATTTTCAGATGCCGCTCGGTCTTGAAGCCTTCGATCAGGATCAGGTCGCAGGCAGATACTCTTTCAAGCAACTGCGCGAGCGTGGCCTCAGTGCCATCGCCCACCTCGTGCATCTGCACCCAACGTCGTGCCGAGGAGACGATGACCTCACAAGCGCCGGCTTTTCGATGTTCATAGGAATCCTTGCCGGGCTGATCGACATCGAACGCATGATGGGCGTGCTTTAGCGTCGCGACCCGCACGCCGCGGCCTGCGAACAGCGGGATCAGTTTCGTGATCAGCGTGGTCTTGCCTGAGCCGCTCCAGCCAACGAGGCCCAATACCCGGGCGCTGCTCACTGCTGTCCCGCAGGGGCGACCAGCGGCACCAGGCCTTGCTTGGCGATGATGGCCTGACCCTTTTCAGACAGCAAATACAGCGCGAGGCGCATGACTTCCGGTCTGGTGGACAGGATCGCGACGCCGTAGAGGGGACGCGGATCCAGTTTTGCGGGAACGATAAGACTGGTGAGCTCCGGCATCTCCTTCGTCAAGGCTGCCGATCCGCTGCAATAGGTGATCGACATATCAATGGCATGGGTTGCAAATAATGCGGCCGCGGCGCTTTGCCTCGGTGTCGCCGCTGTCGCGACAAGCTTCATGGACGCCTGCGCCTTCTTCTCGAGGATGGCCTGCGCACCCGGGCGCAAGGCTTCCACGCGCTTGAAAATGTCCCAGGCATAGTCGCCCGAGGGATCGACAATCGGCGTCGAGGTCTTCAGATGAGTCTTCGTGTCGAGCAGGCGATCGATCAGATTGGCCGCCGTTACACCGGCCGTCTTGCGCGAAACGATGCACATCCGGTTGCGCGCAAAGGCGATGGTCGGAACCACCGTACGACCCTGCGCTTCCAGTTTCTCGGGCGCGCCGACATCGGCAGACATCAACAGATCCGCCGGTTCTCCTTTCTCAATGCGCTCGCGCATGGACCCGGAGCCGCCGAAACTGGATTTTACCTCGATATGCATCGTCGCTGCGGCCTGTGCGGCCAGATCACCCACCACGCCGCGCAGACTGCCGGCGGCAAAGATCTGTACCGTCTGTGGCTCAGCCGCTGAAGCCGTGCTCAGGAGGGTTCCCAGGCCCAGCACCGCCAGCACTCGCGTGACCATTCGCTTCTGAATCATTTCTCCAGGCTCCATCGTTGCGCCAGCCTGCAGTATGCCGCAGCTGCGCAGGCTGGCGTATATTGCAACCTTGCGCGATTCAACTTTGCCGCGAGCCCGCTTTTGACTGCCATCGTCGGCATGGTGCTCGCCGGCGGCCGTTCGATTCGCTTCGGGGGCGAAAAGGCGGCAGCGCAGCTTGCCGGAACCGCCTTGCTGATCTGGGCGGCGCGGCGCTTGCAGCGCAATTGTTCCGCAGTGGCGGCCAATGTGCGACCGGGAACGCAGGCCGAGGCCATCGCCCGCGCAAATGCTCTGCCGTTGCTGTATGACCTGCCGGGTGATGCCCTGGGTCCCCTGGCCGGCGTCAAGGTCGGGCTCATGTGGGCTCGCGATCGGGGGGCCACCACGCTCGCCGTCAGTCCCTGCGATGTGCCGCTGCTACCGGATGATCTGTTTTTGCGACTTGGCGAAGCAGCGGGCGGCGGGCCCGCCATGGCCGAGACTTCCGCCGGCGACCAGCCGCTGTGTGCGCTGTGGCCCATCAGCACACTGCCGAAAGTGACCGAGGCGCTGCAGGACGGCGCGCATCCTGCCACCTGGCGGCTGCTGCAGAGTCTGGGTGCGACGCGCGTGCGCTTTGCGGATGAACCGGCATTTGCCAACGTGAATACGCAGGCGGATCTTGCGGCAATTGCCGCGCGCCTCGCCCGCTAGCGCGGTTCACCACCGGTACAGGGTCGCGACGAATCCGGCCGGGTAGGGCGCCGCCTGAGGTGGAAGCTCGACGAAGCCGTCGGTTCCGGCCAGTGCCAGGAAGTCACCGGAGCCATTGGGTTGATGCGGATGGGCCAAGTGATGGCCCTGATCATCGTATTGCACGGTCACGGGTATGAACGAGGCCATGGGCCGGCCACGCGGTATGGGCGCTGCCAAGGCGATCCTGACGGGTACCCTGCGCTGCGTTCCCATGGCCGCGAGCAGCGCCGGAACGACATAGCGGACCAGACACACCAGCGTCGCGATGGGGTTGCCGGGCAGCCCGAACACGGCGCATCCCGACGGGCTCACGCCGAACCACATCGGCATTCCCGGCCGCTGCGCAACCTGGTAGAACACTTCGGCAACGCCCAGCTCCTTGAGCACCTTGGGGACGAAGTCGAATTTCCCCTTCGAAACCCCGCCGCTCAGGATCAGTACGTCGGATAGCGCCAGATGTTCTGCGAGGCGCTCCCGCAGCAGCCGTTCGTCGTCGAGCAGGTGGTCGGTTCTGACTTCCTCGAACCCGTGTCCGGTCAATGCGGCCACGATGGCATAGGCATTCGAACGCCGCACCTGATGCGGCGCGATCGGCTGACCGGGCTCGATGAGTTCATCCCCGGTGGAGACGACCATGAATCGGGGCTGACGACTGACGCTTGCGGCGGCCAGGCCGGCCGAGGCGACGACGGCGATTTCCGGGGCGTGAAGGCGCACGCCCGCCCGCAGCATGGGCACACCGGGGCGACTATCCGAGCCGCGGCGCTGGACGTTGCGGTCGGGCTCGCCCTGCGCGCTACTCGTCAGGGTAACGATCCGGCCGTCGAGGTCGTATTCCTCCAGGGGGATCACGCAATCGGTGCCGACGGGCAGCATCGCACCGGTCATCACCTCGATCGCGGCAGCGACATCCTCCAAGGTCAGGGCCGGCGCTCCGGCCGGCTGCGTTGCCTGCAGCGCAAAGCGGCGCACCCCGCGGCTCAGGGCATCACTGCGGATCGCAATTCCGTCCATGCACACCCGGTCAAAGGGGGGATTGTCCCGCTCCGCGTAGACATCTTGCCGCAGCGTTTGGCGCAGGCAGCCCGCGAGGGGCCGCGTTTCGGCGGGCTGTCGGCTCACGCGAGCCTCAATGGCGGCTTCAGCCATTTGCGGATCAATTGCCGTAATGCCTCGCTTGGTCTGGAACTCAAAGTGGCGTAAGAATGCACTGATCGTTGCCATTGTAGCCAATGCGAGGCTTGATGCGGTTTGCTGAATCTCAATCCCCCGTTGCCGTCGCGCTGGTTGTGCAGCCGGCGGCCCGCGTGCGCGTGCCCGTGGCGAATGGCCCGCGACTGAGCCAAGCCGGCGGCGAAATGCTGCGCAAAATCGCCATCACCGATGCGGGGGGCGAGCGCAGAACCATCCACGTCCCGGTCGAACGGCCGCTGCGCGTGCGCATCGACGGCCGCGATGTCGCGACGCTTTGGACACTGGGCGCGCGCTGCGAATGGCTGGTGCTGGGTTACCTGTGGAATCAGCAAATCTTCAGCCACGTGAGCGCGATCGAGTCGATCGATGTCGACTGGGGCGCCGGCATTGCCACGGTCACATCCCGCACGGGCACCGCGCCGGCCGGCGCGCTGCTGCCGGGCGAGGCACCGGGTTTGCGGCAACTGGCGCCATGGCGGGTTTGCCGAAGCACATTAACGAGCCTGCTCGCACAGATGTCGCGCACTGACACCGTCTATCGGGTGGCAGGGTCCGCCCACGGTTGCGCATTGTTCTGCGAAAGCGAACTTTGGCTCAGCATCGAGGATGTGAGTCGGCGCAATGCCGTCGATACCATCAGCGGCTGGATCGCCCTGCACGGCATCACGGGTGATAAGCTGATCCTGTACAGCACCGGGCGACTCACGGTCGAGATCGTCATGAAGGCCGCCTACAACGGCATCGCGACGATAGTTTCGGGCAAAGGCATGACCGCATCATGCTGCGAACTGGCCGACAGGTTCGGGATGACACTGTTCGGGCATGCCGCCCAAGGCCATTTCACTTGCTATGCGGGCGCCGAGCGCTTCGACCCGGCCGGTTAAACGTAAGCATTGGAGGAGGCTGGCATGCAAGGCTATCAACTGAGTTTCATTACTGAGCTGAACCGGCGCATCGAAGGCAAGCCGCCGATCGAATGGTTCATGCAGGAGGCGAAGTTGCTGGGTATCTTGGGCGTTACCACCTTCGCAGGCGTTGAAAGCTTCGGAAGCCACGGTCGGCGCCATTCGGCCAGATTTTTTGAACTCGCCGACCAACCGATTGAAATCATGATGGCCGTGTCCCCGCAGCAGTCGACCGGGCTGTTCAACAAGATCAATGCAACGCAAACACGCCTTTTCTATATCAAGACGCCGATCGAATACGGGGAACTGGGGAGGAACGAATAATGAGTCTGGGATTGGCATTTCATGTTCTGGCGGCGGTCATCTGGGTGGGCGGCATGTTCTTCGCCCACATGATGCTGCGGCCCGGCGCGGGCCCGCTGGACACCCCCACTCGCCTGGCTCTGTGGGGGCGTGTGCTGGGGCGATTCTTCAGCTGGGTTTGGCTCAGCATCGTAGCGCTCCTGGTCAGCGGCGTCGCAATGGTGATGATCGGGTTTGGTGGCTTTGCCTCGCTGGCTCACTACATCAATGTGATGATGGCGGTGGGCATTGTCATGATGATGATGTTCGCCCATGTCTTTTTTGCGCCCTGGAAGCGATTTCGGCGTGCCGTTGCCGCTGCCAATTGGGCTGAAGCTGAGCGGAACATCAGGCAGATCCGCATCCTGGTCATGGTGAACCTCGTGCTCGGGCTGGTCACCGTCGTGGTGGGGGCCAGCGGCCGTTACTTCGGCTAAGGCTGTGTTTGGCGACTCGGTCACGATTGCGAGGTTGCCGCAACGAACTTCACCCTGAAACGCGTACACTGCCTTGCCCGTTGGCAGTGTTTTGCTGAAAAGGTGTACCCGTGAACAGCAGCCCAGCGCATTCGGCCCGCTCGAAGATACTGGCCGACCTCAGATCCTTGCGTGCGAGCCTCGCCCAGGCACGCGATTCCCTGATGCACTTCAAGGATGACCGCATCGATCGCGACCGGCTCGAACCGGCGGCGCGGCGCGTCGACGACCTCATCAACATGTTTGCCGGCACCCAACGCGACGTCGTGCAAGGATCACTGTGGGTGATCGAGATCCAAAGCGGCATCGATGAAGTGACCAATCCGAAGGCGGCCGACGCGCTCAATGAGGCGCGCGTGGAGGCAGCGGCGCTGCTTGAGGCGATGGCGCCCCCGGCCAAAGCCAATTAGCGGCGCTAATTCTTGAGGCGCCAGCCCGTGCGCAGCATCCACGACACGATCGTGAGGCACACGGCCAGGAACACCGCAATGAAGCTCAGGCTTGCGCCAATGCCCACGTCAGACACTCCGTAGAAGCTCCAGCGAAACCCGCTGATCAGGTACACAACCGGGTTGAAGAGTGTGAGCGTACGCCACACCGGCGGCAGCATGTCGATGCTGTAGAAGCTGCCGCCCAGGAAAGTCAGTGGCGTGACCACCAGCAGCGGCACCACCTGCAGTTTCTCCCAGCTGTCGGCCCAGATGCCGAGCATGAAGCCGAACAAGCTGAAACTGACCGAAGTCAGCAGCAAGAAGGCGACCATCCCCAGCGGATGCTGGATGTGCAGGGGCACGAATAGGGTGGAGGTTGCCAGGATGATCACACCGACCATCATGGACTTGCTGGCGGCGGCGCCGACATACCCCAGCAGGATCTCCGGGGTCGAGACCGGCGCCGACAGCAGCTCGTATATGGTCCCGGCCCATTTGGGCATGTAGATGCCGAAGGAGCCATTGCCGACGCTTTCCGTGAGAATCGACAGCATGATCAGGCCGGGTACGATGAACGCGCCGTACGGTACCCCGCCGATATGGGTCATGCGCGAGCCGATGGCCGAGCCGAAGACTACGAAGTACAGCGAGGTGGTCAGCACCGGCGCACCGATGCTCTGTACGATGGTGCGAAAAGTGCGGGCCATCTCGAAGTGGTAGATTGCCTTGACGGCGTGCCAGTTCATGCGGCCCCCCGTACCAGGGAGACGAAGATTTCCTCCAGCGAACTCTGGCTGGTCTCCAGGTCGCGAAAAGTGATGCCGGTTTCGCTCAGCTGGCGCAGCAACGCGGTAATCCTCACCCTGCCTCCCTCATTTTCGAATGAATAGACCAGCGTCATGCCATCGGCGCTGAGCGTCAGACCATATTCGGCCAACGCCGCCGGGACCTGGGTCAGGGCGTCCTGAAGGTGAAGGGTGAGCTGCTTGCGGCCGAGCTTTTGCATCAGCGTGGCCTTCTCCTCCACGAGAATCAGCTCGCCGCGGCTGATGATGCCGATGCGGTCGGCCATCTCTTCGGCTTCCTCGATGTAGTGGGTCGTCAGGATGATGGTGACGCCCGCATCGCGCAGGCCGCGCACCACATTCCACATGTCCCGGCGCAGTTCCACATCGACACCGGCCGAGGGCTCATCCAGGAACAGGACGCGCGGCTCATGCGACAGCGCCTTGGCGATCAATACGCGCCGTTTCATGCCTCCCGAGAGCGTCGCGATCTTGCTGTCCTTTTTCTCCCACAGCGACAGGCTGCGCAGGATTCGCTCGAGGATGGCCGGATCGGGTCGGCAGCCGAACAGGCCGCGACTGAAGCTCATCGTAGCCCATACCGTCTCGAAGGCATCGGTGGTGAGTTCCTGCGGCACGAGCCCCAGGGTTGCCCGGGCCGCCCGAAAGTCCCGGACCACGTCGTGTCCGTCCACGGTCACCTTGCCCCCCGTGGGGGTCACCAGCCCGCAGGCGATGCCGATAAGAGTGGTCTTGCCGGCGCCATTGGGGCCCAGCAGTGCGAAGATCTCGCCACGGCGGATCTCCAGGGTCACTGACTTGAGAGCCTGGTGGCCGGTGGCGTAGGTTTTGGTCAGGTTTTGAATCGAAAGAATGGCACTCATGCCCTCAAGATTACCGGTAGCGGGGGTCTTTGGGTTTAAGCTCGCGGCAGAAAAGGGGGAACCATGTCGACACGCACCAGTGGTATGCCAGCAGGGGCTCGCGAGTACATGCTCGGGGCATCGCTTCGGGAGGCGCCGGTGCTGGCGCGGCTGCGCGCGGCCACCGCGCCCAGGGCCGAGGCCGAAATGCAGATCGGACCGGAGCAGGGCCAGTTCATGGGACTGCTGGTACGTCTGATCGGCGCGAAACGCTGTATCGAGCTGGGGACCTACACCGGCTATTCCGCCTTGGCCGTGGCGCTGGCGCTGCCAGCGGATGGCCGCCTGGTTGCCTGCGATGTGAGCGATGAGTTCACCCGGGTCGGGCGCCCCTTCTGGCGCGAGGCGGGCGTGGAGTCAAAGATCGACCTGCGGCTCGCACCCGCGTTGCAGACCCTGGGTGAGCTGCTGGCCCAGCCGGGTGGGCGCGCTGGCTACGATTTTGCGTTTGTCGACGCGGACAAGGGCAACTACACCGCCTATTACGAGAAGCTGCTGGAGCTGGTACGTCCCGGTGGCCTGATCGCGGTTGACAATACCCTGGGATTATCCGGGCACTACATCACCGAACTGAGTTCGCCGGGGGCGCAGGCCATTCGGGCCTTCAACGAGCATGTCCATCACGATACCCGGGTCGAACTGTCGATGCTGCCCATCGGCGAGGGCCTGACCCTGCTGCGGGTGCTGTAGCGGCTCAGTCGAGGAACGCTAAATGGACAGCACGAGCTTGCCTCGTGGGTGGTCATTTTCCAGGGCGCGATGCGATTCGGCCGCCTGCTTCAGGCCGAAGCTCTTGCTGACGGTGACCACGACCTTTCCGGATTCAATGAGCCCCGCGATCTTGTCCAGCTGTTCGCGATTGGGTTCGGCCATGTATCCGGCGCAGCGCACTCCCAGAGAATTGGCAGTCTTTTCGTCGGGCATGCCCACCGTCGAGACCAGGATTCCAGCCGGCTTCAATACGTTCCATGAATGTTTCCGTGTCTCGCCACCGACCAGGTCGAACACCACATCCACCTCTTTGCCAATATCTTCGAAATTGCTCTTCTGGTAATCAAAGACCGTGTGGGCACCCAGCGATGTCACAAACGCAATATTCGCCTTCGAGGCGGTGGCGATGACGTGGGCACCGAAGTGCTTGGCGAGTTGAATGGCGAAATGGCCCACACCGCCCGCGCCGCCATGAATCAGGACCGTCTGGCCGGCCTTGAGTTTGCCATGCGTAAAGATACCCTGCCAGGCGGTGAGTGCGGCCAGGGGCACGGCAGCGGCATGCTGCGCATCGAGGGTGCTTGGCTTCGGGCAACACAGGGCGGTCGCCACCCGGGCATATTCGGCATAGCCGCCCAGATGCCAATCCAATAGCGCGAAAATCGTATCCCCCACCCGAAGGTTCGTCGCGCTGCCATTTATCGCCTCGACGGCGCCGCAAACATCCCGGCCCAATACGATGGGCAGTTGCGACTGCCCGATCAGCGGAAACTCGCCCTCACGAATCTTCGCATCAACGGGATTCACGCCGGCGGCCTGCACCCTCACCAGTACCTCACCGGGGCTGGGCCTGGGTGGTTCGACTTGCTCAAGCCGCAGGACTTCAGGCCCCCCAAACTTCTGGATGCGAACAGCCTTCATGGTTGCCCCTTATGCGCTTGCGAGTGTTTCAACTGTGCGTGTGTTGCTCCCTTCTGACTCTTGCTATTCGTGGCAGCGCCGGAAACGGCAGATCAACCGTCACAAACGGCCGCGCCTCATCGGTGACCGCAATGACATTCCCCTCAGAATCAATGACCCAGCCGGCCCCATCCGGGGCACGATTGGAGGATGCGGAAAACGCGTGTCCTTGCCGGGCCGCACTTCGCGCTACCTCGAGCCAGCGCTTCAGATCGGCCTGCGGCGTGGAACGTGGTGTCAGCATCAGCGTCACACCATCGCGCTCATACTGCTCAATGGCCTGCGTAGCCAGAAGCTCCGCGCCGATGAGGAAGGCACAGCGCGATGCGGCGATTTCGACCGAGGTGTAGTCGGCGGGCGAGCTTACGTACCAGATTGGCTCCCACGCTCCCTCGCGATTTTCAAGTTGTGACTTGGCGTGAATGGTCCGCGTTCCGTGCCGGGCGTCCCACAGGAACGCGACGTCATGGCGACCATTGCCGAAATCGACGGGACGGGTTGCAGCGACGCTCGTAGCGCCCAATTCGGCAAAGCGCGCTTCAAACCGATCGTGCGCGTCGATTGCGGCAGCCCAGGACTGCGCCCTGAACGAAGCGGACCGGGCCAACCACGGGCTGAACGGCATCTCGGGCAACAGCAGCAGCTCGCTCGCCTGCGAGCGGGTGTGCGCCAGCAGCCGGCGCCAGTCATCTTCCAGTGCCTCTGCGGCGTTGTGCAGTTGGCATACGGTGATTTTCACAATTCACAATATGCGACCCGGGCGCGGGGCTGAGCCATCCAAAGCAGGCGCCAACGCAGGTCGGTCGACGCTGACAGCACCACTTGCTGCACGGAAAACGGGCACGCGTAAGAGATTGCCTACCTCAGAAATTTGCTTGCCCCCGCAGCGCCGGGCTGCGAATACCCAGTACAAACAAGCATGAAGAGCCGGCGCCTGCAGCCACAGGACCCGTCGCTGCACGCTGTCGCGCTGGCGCTGCTGGATCGTGCGATCCAGTCGCTGCGGCACGGTACGGACGAGGCGGCGGTGCACACGGCCCGCAAGACCTGCAAACGCGTCAGGGCGGCATTGCGTTTGTTGCGCGACGGCTTGGGCGAGCGTGAATATCGGCTCGACAACCGGCGAGTTCGCGACTCGGCGCGACCCCTCACGGCCGTCAGGGATGCCGCGATGCTGCGCCGGACACTGGGAACACTGTCGAAGCACTCGCATTCCCTCGCGCGGCATCTGGAGGCCGACTATCACCGCGCGTGGCAGGCCCTGGACCATCGCGGTGCGCGAAACAGCATCGCGCGCCTACGGGCCATTCGCGCACGGCTCGTCAAACTCTCGCGCGTGGACTCTGAAGCCGCCTCAGCCATTACCGGAGCCAAGGGCGTCTACAAAGCCGGACGCAAGGCCCTGGGCAAAGCCCGGTCGCGGGATGATCTGGCACTGCACGAGTGGCGCAAGCAGGCCAAGTATCTGCTGAATCAGCTGGAGCTTCTGAGGATGGTGTTCAATGCTAGATTCAAGAAACTCCGGCGCCGTGCCGGCCGGCTTGCCGAAGCTCTCGGGGATGATCATGACCTGAGTGTGCTTGCCGGGAAGCTGCCGGCCCGTGAGGGGCAACGAGGCTCCTTGCGCAAGCAAATCAAGAAGCGACGCCGCAAGCTGCAGGCGCGCGCCTTTCGCTACGGAAAGCGGCTGTACCGGCGCTCGGCAAAGCATATCGAAGCCACGCTGGTGGCACATTTGTCCCACGCGCAGGGCGTGAGCAAAGCGGCAAACACAGGGGTAGCCAATGGCGACTAAGGCGAAGGCGCGTGCCAAGAGCAAATGGTCCAAGCAGGTCATGGAGCATAGCGATGCCATGGACCTCAAGTCGGGGGTTTTCAAACTCAAAAGCGCACGCGCCATCGCCCGTTCGCTGAAAAAATCCTCCGAGGCGAGTCAGCGCCGCAAGTCGAGCCCGTTCCGGTCCGCCATGTCGATGCTGAATTTCGAAATCAACCGTGCCGGCAGGAACTTGAGTGCGCAGCGCCTCAAAGTGCTCAATCAGGCCAAGGTCGAATTGCGCAAGGCCTTCGGTCGGGTCGCTTAGGATCTGCGCCCTCACGTCGGGGCGCGCAGCACCTCCTTGACAGTCTGGACTTCGCCGCAGGCGTTTACCGTATATCCGGGAAGTGCGGAGACTGCCTCATGGAATTCCCTGCTGCGCATCACCGCGACCACGCGCTTGACTGCATCATCATCCAGAGTCGGTGTGCGGCAAACGAAGAAATAGTCTTCGGTCAGCAGGCGCACGAAATCCAGGTCGAACTGTCGCGCCGCCGCCTCAACCCCGAAGCTCACATCCGCCATGCCGCTGGCCACGTATGCGGCAACGGCCGCATGCGTGAACTCGACATGTTCGTACCCATTGATGCGCGCGCCCTCCAGCCCCTGCTGCACCAGCAGTTGCTCGAGCAGCATGCGCGTGCCCGAGTCCGGATCGCGGTTGACGAAACGCACCGCCGGTTCCAGCAGTTGCTCGAGCGCCGTGATCTGCAGGGGGTTGCCGCGTTTGACCATCAACCCCATTTCGCGAGTCACGAAGCCGATGATGCGATGACCGTTCTGCGACAACAGTTCCTTGCAGGCCGTGATGCTCTGCTCGCGCAAGCTCCCCTGCGGCAGATGCATGCCCGCCAGATCGCACGTTCCGTGCGCGAGTGATACCAGCGCGGTCGGGTTACCGATGTAGCGGATGTCCACGCGCAGATTGGACTGCAGGGCCAATAATTCACGCAGCTTCGAGACGGCGTAGCCGTGGCTGGCATGGACGCGCACGGCGCTGGCCGCCTGCGGCAGCAATTCATTGAGCTCGGTCTGCAATTCCTGGGCGAGATTCTGCAACTGCGGACCCAGACGCGCCTGCAGGCGCTGGCCAGCCCAGACGAGCCGCTCGCCGAAAGGCGTCAGCGTTGTGCCGCGTCCCTGGCGACGTTCGACCAGTGGTGTTTCGAAGTAGCTGGACCACTTTTCGATGAGGTTCCACGCGTGTCGATAGGAAACCTCAGAACGCTCCGCGGCGCGAGTGATCTTTCCGGACGCACGGATATCGTTGAGAAAATCCAGCATGACCAGCATGGGTGGCGCCCCGTTGTCGCGGGAAAAGCGCCATACCGGCTCGATCTCAATCCGAATCACGGGCTATCCTTAGCCACACCCACATATGCACAAGTTTTCATATATGGCATAAGCATCCAGCGCGATATCGCCGGGCAAATATAGCACTGGATACTCTCCCAGGCGTGCATTTGCTCCCTCGGAAAATTGTCAGATATGAAGTAAATTGCCTATTTGAACAGGTCATCCAGCCAGCGGCGCCAGAACCGGCGTGCGGCGGAATACAGTGCCGGTCCGAACGTCAGGCCGGCGCTGCGCAACTGCGGAACATCGACCCGTGCGGCAGCCAGTTCGCTGGCGTGTCCCACATACCAGCGCTCCAGAGCGAGCGTGAGCACTTCCGGGTGAAACTGCAGCCCGAGGAGTTTGTTGCCCTTCGACCAGGCCTGGTTCGGATAACGCGCCGTGGCGGCCAGGTGTGCCGCGCCGCGCGGCAAATCGAACGTATCGCCATGCCAGTGCAGTACCGGCAGGTCGGGAGTCAGTAATTCCGCTAGCGCCGGGCAGGCCCTCGCGTCAGCGCCGGGCACCAGTACCGCCCAGCCGATCTCCTTGCCTTGTCGGCCGGCGTAAACGGGGGCATCGAGCGCCGCCGCCATGAGTTGTGCGCCCAGGCAGATCCCCAACGTGGGTGAGTTTTGGGCCAGGCGCCGACGCAGCAGCTCCAGTTCCCACCGCAGGAACGGATACGCCGCGCTCTCGTAGACACCGATCGGGCCGCCCATCACGATCAACAGGTCCGGCGCCAGCGCGTCCACGCGGCGAAGGTCCGCCGTACAGGCATCCATGACCTGCACCTCGAATTTGCGCGCGGCAAGCTCCTCGGCGAGCGAACCTAGGTCCTCGAAGGGAACATGTGTGAGGGCGAGCGCCGTGCGCATGCGCAAACCTGTGCAGATTGTTGCCAGGTTCAGTATATCGGATGATGTCGGGCATGCAGATCACGGACATGCTTCCACGGCTGCGCGGTGCGGCCTGGCCGGCACTTGCCGCGCTGCTATGCGCCGGGGGGTGTCGCGCCGCACCCTCGGCGGGGACCGGTACGCCGCTGCCGCACCTGGAAAAACGCGGCAACGCCATACAGCTCCTCGTCGACCGCCAACCCTTTCTCATGCTCGCAGGTGAGCTGCACAACTCCAGCTCCTCCAGCCTTCCATACATGGAGCCGGTTTGGCCGCGACTTGCGGCCATGCACCTCAACACCGTGCTGGCGCCGGTCGCCTGGGAAACCATTGAGCCGGAAGAGAGTCACTTCGACTTCAGCAATGTGGATGGACTGCTCACGGGAGCGCGCAACAGCCACCTGAAGCTCGTCGTTTTGTGGTTTGGCGCCTGGAAGAATACCTATTCCACCTACGTGCCAGGCTGGGTCAAGACCAACATCACGCGCTTTCCACGGGTTAAGACCCGCGATGGCCGCGACACCGAAAGACTCTCGCCCTTCAGCGCAGTCGTGCGCGACGCGGATGCGCGGGCGTTCGCGCAGCTGATGCGCCATCTGCACGAGGCGGATGCGGCCACGCATACGGTGCTCATGGTTCAGGTAGAAAATGAGGTCGGGGTGATTCCCGAATCGCGCGACCATTCACCTGCGGCGGAGTCCGCTTTTGCCGCTGCCGTGCCGCCCTCCCTGGTGCACTTCATGCAGCAGCATCACACGGCGCTTGATCCGCAGTTTCGCGCAGCTTGGGAGGCGGCGGGTGCAAAATCCGCTGGCGGCTGGCGCGAGCTCTTCGGCGGCGCGCCTTTGACCGATGATCTGTTCATGGCCTGGCAGTACGCGAACTACATCGAGCACGTCGCCGCCGCCGGCAAGGCGCAATATCCGCTGCCGATGTATGCCAATGCGGCGCTCATTCGGCCGAATTACCTGCCGGGCCAATACAACAGCGGAGGTCCGCTGCCGCACTCGATGGACATTTGGCACGCGGGTGCGCCGTCTTTGGATTTCCTCTCCCCGGACCTGTACTTCAACGAATTCGCCCAATGGGCCGGCCGGTACGCGCGCACCGACTATCCGCTCTTCATTCCCGAGGCGCAGGGCGGCGCGACCGGCGCTGCCAACGCGCTGTACGCATACGGGCACCTGGCCGCGATCGGCTTCTCGCCATTTGGCATCGATGACCCGGACGGTGCCGCGTTGGGCGATGCCTATGCGGTGCTGTCGCACCTGGCGCCGCTAATTCTGGAGAAGCAGCGCACGGGGGATGTCGATGCCACGCTGGTTGAGGGACCCGCACAGCGTTCGGCGCGGCTGGTGATGGGTGAGTACACCGCCACCGTGACGGCGACGGCCGGAGCCGGCGGCGTGACCAACACAGTTGCGGCCCTGTTCATCCGGACCGGGCCGGCCGAATTTCTGGTGATGGGCAGCGGCGATGCGCAGATTGCATTTTCGGCGGACAGCCCGGGGCCGCCCATCATCGGCATCGAGAGCATCGATGAGGAATTCTTCGAGAATGGTGCCTGGCGGACCGGCCGCCGGCTCAATGGCGACGAGAGCTCCCAGGGACAGTCACTGCGGCTGCAGGGGACGGATCTGGCCCGGGGGCGAATCTACAAGGTGCGGCTGTATCGGTATCGTTAGCGTAGCTGCAGCACTGAGACCGACTTCGCGGGCAATGCCAGCAACACCCCATCGGCGGCTGCGGTGCCATCGATGGGCACGGGTTGCACGACATGGGGCGCCTCGAAGGTATTGATCGAATCGACCTGGCCTGCGGTGAGCACCTGCCCGTGCGCAATTCGCACCGGCCTGCCGGCGATGGATGCATGGATTCGCACGGGCCGCTGCGGGTCCAGGTTCACGGCGGCCAGCCACAGCTTTCCCTGCGCGTCGCGGGCGGCAATGGCATCGACGCGCGGCAATCCGCTGCCAGTTTGGCCCGCATCAAACTGAACCGGAATGAGTGTCGCGCCCTGGAACGGCACGTACATCTGGAACACGTAGTAAGTCGGCGTCAAGACCATCCGCCCATGATCCGTCATGATCATGGCCTGAAGTACGTTGATCATTTGCGCGATGTTGGCCATCCGCACGCGGTCGGCGTGGCGCGCAAAGATATCGAGGTTCAGCGCCGCGAGGATGGCATCGCGCAGCGAGTTTTGCTGGACCAGAAACCCGGGGTTGGTGCCCGGCAGCGGTGCGAACCATGCACCCCATTCGTCCACCACGAGGGATATTTTCTTCTGCGGATCGTAGTGATCCATGAGCCGCGAGTGCTGCGCAATCAGCCCCTCCATGTTGAGGGTATCCTTCAGCAGCAAGGTGTAATCGCCTTCGCCGAAATGCGTACTCGGATGGGAGGGTGGCCACCCCGCGGTGGTATAGGAGTGCAGCGAGAGTCCCTCGATGTCCCAGCTCCACACCTTGTCGTGCCATGCCTTCATGACGGCATCGACGTAATCGGTCTTGCTGCCGTCCGCACCCACTGCCACCCGGCGCATCGCCTGGTCACCGGTCTGCAACGGATTGTAGTTACGCACATAACGGGCGTAGGGCTTGAGCTGGCTGATGTAGTAGTCCGGGGTCATTGCGCCACCGCATCCCCAGCTCTCATTGCCGATACCGAGAAACTTCACACGATAGGGGGCAGGGTGGCCGTTGGCTGCCCGTTCCTTGCCAGCGCTGGTGGCCGCATCGGCGGTCATATAGGCCATCCAGGCGACCGCCTCCGCCACGGTTCCAGATCCCACGTTGACTGAAATGTAGGCTTCGCTGCCAATCTGGCTGATGAAATCCATGTACTCATCGGTACCGAAGCTATTGGGCTCGATCGAACCGCCCCAATTGGCATTCACCGTTGATCTGCGATTTTCGGCCGGCCCGATCCCGTCGCGCCAATGGTATTCGTCGGCGAAACAGCCGCCGGGCCAGCGGACGTTGGGCACATGCAGCGCGCGCAGGGCCGCGACCACGTCACTGCGGATGCCGCGCACGTTGGGGATGGTTGAATCCTTGCCGACCCAGATACCGCCGTAGATGCCGTTGCCCAGGTGTTCGGCGAACTGCCCGAAGATATTGCGATCGATCGTGGCACCCGGGTGGGCGCTGTCCACGCTCAGTTCGACGACAGAATCCGCGCCGGGAGCGGCCATGGAGCAGGCCGCCCGCAATAGCGCGGCTGCACAGACAAAAACACTCGCCCTTGGCATGCTCATGTTCACTGGTTGTCCCCGAAGTCAAGCGGCAGTCCGACGTAGTTCTCGGCGAGCGTGCGCAGCGCAGCCTCGGAATGCAGCAGGTAGTCGAGTTCGGCGGCGCGCAGCTTGGCCGTCATCGTGTCCTCGTCGGGCATGCGATGCAAGAGCGAGGTGAACCACCACGAGAAGCGCGCGGCACGCCAGACGCGGCTCAGGCATCGGTCGGAATACGCCTCGATGCCCGCGCTGTCGTGTTCCTTGAAATACTCGATGAATGCGCTCGCCAGGTAGCGCACGTCGGTTGCCGCGAGGTTCAGACCCTTCGCGCCCGTCGGTGGCACGATATGCGCGGCATCGCCCGCCAGGAACATCCGCCCGAAGCGCAGCGGCTCGGCGACGAAACTGCGCAGCGGCGCGATGCTCTTCTCGATTGAGGCTCCCGTGACGAGCTGCTCGCGCGCCCTCGGATCCAGGCGGCGGCGCAGTTCGTCCCAGAATGCTTCGTCGCTCCAGGATGCACAGTCCTCTCCCAGCGGCACTTGCAGGTAGTAGCGGCTGCGCGAACGGCTGCGCATGGAGCACAGGGCGAAGCCGCGCGGGCTGCTCACGTACAGCAGTTCCTCATCCAGCGGCGCGGTATCGGACATCACGCCCAGCCAGCCGAAGGGATACACTTTCTCGTATTCGCGACGCGCCGCCGGTGGCACACTCGCGCGGCAGACGCCGTGGAAGCCGTCACAGCCGGCAATAAACTCGCAATCAATGCGGTGCTCGCGGCCCTCGTGGCGATAAGTCACGAAGGGCTGAGTGCCCGCGAAATCAGCGACGGTGACATCCTGTGCTTCGTACACCGTGGTCAAACCGGACCCGGCACGCACTTGCATCAGGTCACGCGTCAGTTCGGTCTGGCCATACACCAGTACGGTCGCACCGCCGGTCAGGGAGTGCAGATCGACCCGGTGGTGCGCGCCGTTCACCAACAGTCCGACGCCTCCGTGCACCAGACCCTCCCGATGCATGCGCGTGCCCACCCCGGCCTCATCGAGGAGGTCTACGGTCACCTGTTCGAGTACGCCGGCGCGAATGCGGCCCAGCACGTAGTGCGCGGATTTGCGCTCGAGGATCACCGCAGCGATTCCCGCGCGGTGCAGCAGCTGGCCGAGCAGCAGGCCGGCAGGTCCCGCGCCGACGATCACGACCTGAGTGCGCATCGCCGTCAGCCTCGCACCGCGTCCACTTGCACTTTACCGAAATCGCGCGCCAGGGCCTCAGAAACGGCGACCATGTGGAGTCTCCCGGTAATTCACCTTATATTCTGCGCCCCGGCGACCGGCGGAAGCTGTCAGAACCCGGCGCAGAGTTGGACTTTTCTTATCCGGTGGCTCTACAGTTCACAATGGCCAAGCGCGCCTTCCTGCAACGCATCCCGACATACTTCCTGTATGGCGAAGCGCCGCGCCGCGTATCCGGGCCTTTGCTGCATGTCGAAACCATCGAGGCGCGCAGTGCACGGCATCACTGGAAGATTGATCCGCATCTGCACCAGGTGCTGCACCAGATGATTTTCGTGGCACGCGGCCGTGGTGTCGTGCAGGCCGAAGGGGCCCGAACGCAGTTCCGGCCACCGGCGCTGATGCTCATGCCCGCCGGGTCCGTGCACGGCTTTGAGTTCGAACCGGGCACCACCGGCTATGTCGCCTCGCTATCCGTCGAGCTTCAGCACGACCTGGTGCGCCACGAGCCGGAAATTGCCGCACTGTTCGCGGCGCCGACCACGCTGGAGTTCGAGTTGAAGGCGCTGCGCGCGACCGATCTGGCGCAGGCTTTTCGCATGTTGGCGCGCGAGTTTGCACGCTGCGCGACCGGACACAGCCTTGCGCTGCAAGGCTGGCTGGAAGTGCTGCTTGCCAATGTGCTGCGTCTGACCCAGCAGCGGCCCAATGCGGCGGATCCGGTCGTGGGACAGCAGCGTCGGCTGGTCGCGCGTTTCAGCGAGTTGATCGAGAGCCGTTATCGCAACAGCGAGCCGCTGACTGCCTACACCGCCGCGCTGAATGTGTCCGAGTCGCGACTGCGCAATGCCTGCCTCGCGATGACCGGGCGCACGCCCATCCAGCTGGTGCATGCGCGAATCGTGCTCGAAGCCAAGCGGCAACTGCTCTATACCGACAACCCCGTGCGGACGATCGCGTATGCACTGGGCTTTGAAGATGCCGCGTACTTCACGCGCTTTTTTTCCCGACAGGCGCGACTGTCGCCGCGCGCCTTCCGCTCTCGAGGCCTGGAGCGCGCGGTCGCCGGCGTCTAGTATTCAAACGTTACGTTCATCGGGAGGGGAGTCATGCTGCCTCGCTGTCTGCTTGCCATCAGTGCAGGGTCCGTAGTGTCGCTGGGATTGTGCGGCCTGGCGCAAGCCGCGGCGGAGTGTGGAGCGCTTTTGAAATTCTCCCTGCCGGGAACTGCGCTCGTCATCCAGAAGGCCGAACTGGTGGCCGCCGGCCCGATGCCGGCCTACTGCCGGGTGGATGGCATCATCGATGCCCATAAGGGCCGCGATGGCAAGGACTACGGCATCCGCTTCGCCGTTGCGATGCCGGAGCAGTGGAATGGACGGCTGCTCTACCAAGGTGGCGGCGGATTGAATGGCTCCGTCACGCCTCCGGTGGGCGCGGTCGCCGCCGGGGATACGCCGGCGCTGGGCCGAGGTTTTGCCGTCGTCAGCAGCGATTCGGGTCATCACGGTGCGGTGTTTGATGCGAGCTTCCTGTCCGATCAGCAAGCCGCGCTCGATTTTCTCTACCAGTCGATCGGCAAGGTGATGACGGTCGCGCGACCGCTGCTGGCGGCGCATTACGCGCACCCTGCCGCGCACAGCTACTTTGTCGGTTGTTCGACGGGGGGACGCGAGGCAATGATCGCCGCGCAGCGCTACCCGCGGGACTTCGACGGCATCGTGGTCGGGTCACCCGCAATGCGTACCAACTATTCCAATCTTGCCACCCGCTGGGTTACGACCTCGCTCAATTCCGCAGCGCCGCAGGACCCGCAGGGCCGTCCGATCACCGCACAAGCCCTGTCAGCATCGGACCGCAAGCTGGTCATCGATGGATTGCTGAAATCCTGCGATGCGCTCGATGGTGTGCGCGATGGCATGATCTTCAACGTGCGCGGCTGCGGCTTCGATCCGCACGTGCTTCTGTGCTCGGGGCCGAAGAACGACAGCTGCCTGTCACCCGAGCAGGTGCGCGCCATCCAGCGCGCCTTTGCGGGACCGAAGACGACTGCCGGTCGGCAGGTGTATCCCGGATTTCTGTATGACACCGGCATCGCCGCAACGGGACGCGGTATCCCCGGCCTGCTCAGCGGGGGAACCAATCCCGAGGGGCCATCCGCCAAGGGTGTGCAGATGGACGTCGAGGCCGAGGCGGCCGTCGCGCATGATGCGCGCGAGATGGCAGGAGACACCAACGCGTGGACGAATCTGTCCTCCTTCACGGCTCACGGAGGCAAGTTGATCTTCTATCACGGCGCCAGCGATCCGTGGTTCTCTGCGCTGGACACCATCGATTACTACCAGCGTCTGGGGGCGGATAACGGTCCGGGCCCGATTAGCAACTGGAGCCGACTGTTCGTGGTGCCCGGCATGGGCCACTGTGGCGGCGGGACGGCGACGTTGGACCGCTTCGACATGGTGTCGGCGATCGTCGCCTGGGTGGAGCAGGGCACGGCGCCCGAAAAGGTGACGGCCACCGGCACTGCATTCCCCGGGCGCAGCCGACCGCTGTGTCCCTATCCGAAGTACGCGAAGTACCGTGGCAGCGGCAACTCCGAGCTGGCGGAGAATTTCTCTTGTAGCGATTGAGCCAAGGCCTTCTTCGACTGCTTGAACTTAACAGTAGGCAAGCTGGCGCGGCGGCGATTTCTTGTTAGCATCTCGACTTCATGTGCCAGATCGTTACAAATTAGGGGATAACATGAAGAAGAACACACTGCATGCCACCCTCGTTGCCGTCATGGCGGCCAGTTTTGCGGTCGCCACGACGGTACGGGCCGACGTCACCATCACGCGTTCGATGTCCGTCGAAGGGGTCGGCGCCATGGCCCTTGGCAATATGGCGGGCACTTCCCGCACCACGATTTCCGGCAACAGATCGCGCACCGACAGCGACATGAAGATGCAGTCCAGGCTGGTCGGCTTCCTGGCGCGCAATGCCGTGGGGCCGAGCGCGGAGATCGTGCTGCTGGATGAGGACAAGGTCGACCATCTGAATCTCAACAAGAAGGAGTACACCGAAACCACCTTCGAGCAGATGCGCGGCCAGCTGCAGCAGGCCGCGGACCAGATGAATTCGAATGCCGATCGCAAACAACCATCGGCCGTCGACCAGTCCAAGTGCGAGTGGCTGCCCGCGAAGGTCTCCGTCAACAGGACCGGTGAGAAGGCGCAATTTGCCGGCTTCGATGCCGAACGCGCGATCATCACCGCAGCGCAGCCCTGCCAGGACAAGGAATCCGGATCGATCTGCGAAGTCGCCATCATCCTGGATCAGTGGATGTCGACCGGCTTCTCCGAGAACGCCGAGGCGCGCAAGTTCTACGGCGCCTATGCCGCAAAGATGGGCCTTGATCAGGCGAGCCTCGAGGATGCAAGCCAACGCGCGAAGGCGCTGTTCAGTCAGTACCAGGGCATCTGGACCGAAGTGGCGGCCAAACTGCAAGGCATGAAGGGCTACCCGGTGAAAAGCAGCTTTACGCTGGCCCTAGGCGGTGCGCAGTGCAAGGATTCGAAGGCCCAGCAGTCGCAAGCCAGTCAAGACAGCGATGATTCAGGCAGTTCGGGCGGCCTCTCCGGAGCCATCGCGGGCAAACTCGGGGGTCTGTTCCACAAGAAGAAGGACGATACGGATGCGGCCGCTACGCCGGCACCCACGACGACGCCAGTGCCCGTGCCCGCGGGGGATGTGGCCTTGATGACCGTGTCATCACAGCTGTTGTCCGTGTCGACCGATGGTGCCAGCCCCGATGCCTTCGTGGTGCCGGCCGATTTCAAGAAACAGGAACTGCGCACCCGATGACCGGGTCATTGGTGCAGCGCCCGCGCCACGAATGACTTCGGGACGCGGGTGCGCGGCACACCGGCGTCGAACCAGTCGCGAACATCAAGATCCAGGCCGATGCCGTGCATGTAGTTGTACAGGGCCTTCTTGAGTGCGGCGCCGAACAGGTCGTGATCGATGCCCGTGGCGTCCGTGAAATTGATGTCGTTGCTGGCGAAGGTGGCATCCGGCGGTGGATGCAGGGTCACGCCATATTGTTGCGGATGCTTGCCGACCGGCGAATGCACGGTGCAGGTGAAGCGATGGAAAAACCCGGACTGGATGCAGCCGGCGGCGAACAGCTGGCGCACGTATTCCAGGGCATCGACGGTATCCTGCGCCGTCTGGGTCGGGAAGCCATACATCAGGTAGGCATGCACGAGGATGCCGGCGTCGGAAAACGCGCGCGTCACCCGCGCGACCTGTCCAACCGATACGCCCTTTTTCATCAGCTTCAGCAGCCGATCCGAGGCCACCTCCAACCCGCCGGTCACGGCGATGCAACCGCTGTCGGCGAGCAGCTGGCACAGATGCGGATTGAACGACTTCTCGAAACGGATGTTGCCCCACCACGAAATATCGAGCTTGCGCGCCAGCAACGCATTCGCCAGTGATTTGAGCGCCTTCGGGGGTGCGGCCTCATCGACAAAATGGAAGCCGGTCTGCCCGGTCTCGGCAATCATGGTTTCGATCCGAGCGATCAGGACATCCGTGACGGCCCGATCGTACCGGGATATGTAATCCAGATTCACGTCGCAGAAACTGCACTTCTTCCAGTAGCAGCCATGCGCAACGGTGAGTTTGTTCCAGCGACCGTCCGACCATAAACGGTGCATGGGATTGAGCATGTCGAGCAACGACAGGTAGTCATTGAGCGGCAGCCCATCATAGGTCGGCGTCCCGGTGTCCGAGAGGCTCAGATCCGGCTCGGTATGGTCGACGTAATGAAGAGCGCGAGTATAGGTGCGCACCAGCCGCGAGGCCGGTCGCTTGGCCTGCAGATGCTCGATGAGCGCAAGCAGGGGCCTCTCGCCCGCGTCCAGCGTGACGAAATCGAAGTAGTCAAACACGCGCGGCTCATGCATCGCGCGCAGTTCGGTGTTGCAGTAGCCCCCGCCCAGCACCGTTACGGTGGCCGGCCGATGCTCCTTGATCGATTGCGCCACGCGAAAGGCGCCGTAGACGTTGCCGGGAAAGGGCGCGGTGATCAGCACCAGTGATGGCTCGTGCTGCGCCAGCGCCGCAAGCGTCAGGGCGTGCAGCGCTGCATCGACGAGGCTGCGCGGGGCACGCAGCGCGGCGTGCAGCTGATCGAAACTCGGCTGGCTGGCCGCCAACGATTCCGCATAGCGCACGAACTCGAAGCGCGGATCGGCCGCATCGCGTATGACGTCGGCCAGGTCGTTCAGATACAGGGTCGCAAGGTGTTTCGCGCGGTCCTGCAGCCCCAACGCGCCAAAGGCCCACTGCAGTGCATCGCCGCTGTCCGCCTCATCCGCGCCGTAGTCGAGCGCTACGAAACGCGGACCCTCCGGCAGGTAGTGACGTGAGGCGATGCGATGGGCCAGGCTGGGATCCCGTCCCTGCAGAAACCGGATGACCCGCGTGACGGTCGTTCGGTAGACCTCGAAATGGTCCAGAAAAAAGCCCACCACCGGCGTGCGCTGTGGGGTGGGCAGTGCCTGCGCCCGTGCCTGAATCGCCCGCAGGCCTTCGGTGGAGAGCAGCGCCAGCGCAAGGCCTATGGACAGATCCGTCTGCACGGCGTGAAGGTTACGTGAGCGCAGGAAGCCGGTGAGGTACGCCGTGGAGGGGTACGGCGTGTTCAGCTGTGTCATCGGCGGGATGATCGAGAGGATGCGCACGGTCTCGGTCATCACGCAAGTATATCCCAGCGCACGGGTACGGGAGCTTTGCCGGGCGGCCGGGATTTTATAGGATATTGATTATAAAGGCTTATATCTGGCGCTCACGCGAGCGGCGCGGCGCTTTCGGTATGCGCTGCGAGGCAATGCGGTGTAGATTCCGCAACGACTCCAAAAGACCATAAACAAAGGTGCGTATGGCCTTCACTTCCAAAGCAGCGTCGCTCGCGCTGAGCCTGTTGCTGGGGCTCTCGCTGTGCACGAACGCCTTGGCGAAGGACGACGTGGCGCGGCTCGCCGCGCTGAAATCCCGCATCAAAGCGATGGCCGCGGAGACGACCTACGTCGAGGCCATCACCCAAATCCAGCGTCTGGGCCGTGCCTTCGGTTACTACACCGACAAGGGTTACTTCGGCGAAGCGGCCGATCTGTTCACCGATGATGGCACCTTCCAGTGGGGCGTCGATGGAATCTACAAGGGCAAGGCCCATATCAGGGAGCTGCTGACCCGTCATGGTGGTGGCAGCATGACCGACGGTCCCGGACTTCCCTTCGGACGCCTCAATCTGCGCATGCAGCTGCAACCGGTGGTCACCGTGGCCGCCGACGGTCACAGTGCGCATGCCCGCTGGCGCGAATGGGGCCTGCTGGGCGAGTACAAGAAGTCGGCGACCTGGGGCGATGCCATTATCGAAGACGACTATGTCAAGGATGACGATGTGTGGAAGATCGCCACCCGTCGCTACTATCTGAACTTCGAAGCACCCTACCAGGGAGGCTGGGCATCACTGAAGCCGGTGTCCGGCAACTGGCAATCCGCCGTGGCAGCAAGTTTTCCGGCCGACGCTCCCGCGCCGCTCCAGTACCAGCCCTTTCCGGCCGTCTTTGTGCCGCCGTACGACTATGCCGACACGCTGCGATCCATTCAAAGCCGCGCGCCCTTCATGGTGCCCAAGCGGCCCGATGATGCCCTGGGCAAGCTTGAGGCACTGGCGGACGCGAAGGAGCTGCAGCTGGCGCGCGCGCATTCGGTGCGCGCGATCGAGAACCTGCAGGCCATGTATGGCTACTATATCGACAAGGGGCAGTGGAAGAAGGCCGCGAGCCTGTTCAGTCGCGATGGCACCTACGAGTTCGGCCAAAGCGGCGTGTACATCGGCAGCGCACATGTGGAGCGCGCCCTGTCGCTGATGGGTCCACCGGGGCTCGAAGAAGGCCAGCTCAACAATTACGTCATGGCGCAGCCCATCATCAATATTTCCGAGGACAACCGCACCGCGAAGGCACGCTGGCGCAGCGATGTGCAGCTGGCGCGCGACGGCAAGGGGCGCTGGGGCGGCGGGGTGTACGAGAACGAATACGTCAACGACAAGGGCACCTGGAGATTCAGCAAACTGCATTACTACGTCACCTTCTGGGGTGATTACGATCAGGGCTGGACCGCCAAGCCTTATCCGATGGACCCGCCCAGTACGAGGGTGCCGCCGGACAGGCCACCCACCCTCGTCTATCAATCATTCCCGAAGCTTAATATCGTGCCGTTTCATTACAACAATCCCGTCAGCGGCAAGCCCACTCCCGGCGAGCAGGAATAAGGGCATGCGCAAAAGCCTCATTCTTGCGATCGCGCTGACTTGCCTGGGTACCCCGGCGGCGCAGGCTCAGGACAGCAATGAGCTCAAGGGCCTCGAGAAGCAGTTGAACGCACTGGGCGATCGCATCCAGCGCCTGCAGGATCTGACGGATGTCGAGATCGTCCAGGATGCGTATGGCTACTATGTCGACAAGGCGCAATGGCACTACCTGGCGGACCTGTTCGCCCCGGATGCGACGCTCGAGATCGGCGGCAAGGGTATCTTCCTCGGGCGCGCGCGCGTGTTCGAGTACATGCACGTCGGGCTCGGACGCCTGGGTCCGCATGATGGCCTGTTGATCGACCACCAGCAGTTCCAGTGCCTGCCGACCATCAATCCGGATGGCGTGACCGCCGCAATCCGTTGCATTGCCTTCGTGATGAGTTCGGGTGGCTGGGGCCACAATTACTACGAGAACAGGTTCGTCAAGGTGAATGGCGTGTGGCAGTTCAAGAAGCTGCACGGGCCGTTCAACATGTACTCGGGATACAAGGTCGGCTGGCTCGATAACACCATTTTGAACACCACGCCCGAGAAATGGCCGCCGTACCCGGACCTGCCACCGAGCGTGCTGTACATGACATTTCCGAATTACTACGTCGAGCCATACCACTATCCCAATCCGGTGACCGGAAAACCGATGCCGCCGCATAGCCCCAGGGCCGGCGGCTTGGCGTTCGGGCGGTAGGGTAGGCACATCAGCTGCAGAAGATCAGGGGGCCATATGTCTATAAAGGAACCGTCCATGAAATCGACCGAAACCGACCAGGAACCGAGCGATCGGCGCCAATTTTTGGGAAGACTGGCCGCGGGGGCGGGTTTACTCGCCGCGCTGGGTGCCAGTTCCGCCGCCATTGCGCAGCAGGCCGGTGGCCCGCCGCGAGCCCCGGGAGGGCAACGTCCGCCACCGCCGCCGGAGCCGACGGTGTCACAGCCGCCGCCGCTGCGCGATGTGAAGGGCAAGACCGCCTACATCACGGCTTCATCCGATGGCATCGGTTTGGGGATTGCCCGAGCCTTCTCGAAGGCCGGCATGAATGTGGTCATCGGTTACCGCAACGAGAAGCGCCTGGCGCAGGCGCTGCCGCTGTTTGCCAAAGACGCGCCGGTCTTCCCCGTCAAGCACGACGTGGTAGGGCATGATGGCTGGGTGCAGCTGCTCAATGCCGTAAAGGGCAAGTACGGCAAGCTGCACGTCGTCGTCAACAACGCCGGTATCAAGACCTTCGCCAAGGCGAGCGAGTCAAGTGCGGAAACCTGGCAGCAATCCATCGATGTCAACTTCGGTGCGATCTATCACAGCGTCAACGTGATTCTGCCGCACATGAAGGAACATGGTGAGGGCGGCCAGTTCATCACCACCGCGTCGATGAGCGGACTATTGCCGGCCGTGACCGCCGGCATCTACACCACGACCAAATTCGCGGCGGTCGCCATCATGGAAGCGCTGCGCATCGAGCTCGAAGGCACGAACATCGGCACCTCCGCGTTCTGTCCGGGCGGCGTCAGCACCGACAACCAGCCGCCCGGTTCGCGTCCGCCACCGCCGCCGGGGCGGTTCTCGTTCCCGCCGGGCTCGACCATGGATCCGCTCGAGGCCGGGGAGCGGGTGCTGAACGGCATGCGCAACAACGACCTGTTCATTCTGTCGCATCCGGAATTCAGGGCCGGAATGGCGGAGCGTTTCAACTCCATCCTGCTGTCATGCCCCGATGAGGCATTCCCGGCCGCGCGTCTGCCGATCGAAATTCGGACGCGGCATACGGGAATCTATCCGCGCGAAGTCGTGCATCGCATGGAAAAGCGCGACTCGTATCGGACCTAGTCGCTTAGGTTCAAATGTTCTCGTAGTCAAAGGGTCCGGTCCCCCCGCGTGCCGCGGGGGGACCTGCACCTGTCCGAGTGTCCGTGCGAGTGTCCGCGGACAATCGGACCGGACAATTTGGAACGAACCCAAGGCTCGTACATCCTCTGTAAACAGTAAGTTACACCCTGCGTGCGCTTGGGCATGCCGATTGCAACGGCCATTCGGTCGAGGCCGTCGAGGGGACCTGAATTGTTCGGATACTACTTCCGTCTGGCGCTGCGCAGCCTGCGCAGAAACGTGGCCCTGAACGTGTTCTCGATATTGGCCATCGGGGTGGGCATTGGCGCCTCGATGTCCATGCTGACGATTTTGCACGCGGCCGCGGGCGATCCGATTCCAGTCAAGTCAGGACGGCTTTTCGTCCCGCAGATCGACAATTTTGGCCCGCAGCCCGGCGCGGCCCCGCAAGGGCCAGATCAACTGCCGACGAGTTTGACGTATACCGACGCCGTCGAGTTGGTGCGGGCGCACAATCCGGCCCGACAGGCGGCAATGTATCCGACGACGCTGACCATCAGTGCTCCGGGCACCGAGATACTCGCGCTCCAGGGTCAGGCGCTCGCGACCGATAGCGGTTTCTTTCCGATGTTCAATACCTCCTTTGAGTATGGCGGACCCTGGACCCGGGTGCAGGACGACGCGCACGCACCGGTCATCGTGCTGGCGCGTGCATTCAACGACCGCCTCTTTGGCGGGACCAATAGCGTCGGTCGCAGCCTCCTGGTCAACGGGAAGTCGTACCGGATCATCGGTGTCATGGGCAGCTGGCAACCCAGTCCGCGCTTCTACGATCTTGGCTCAGACAGCTACAGCCGTGCGGATGAGCTGTTCGTGCCGTTCACCCGTGCCATCGACGAGCAAATGGCGGTATCGGGAGGTCTCAGCTGCGACAACAATGGACCGGGAGATGGCTGGAACGGCCTCTTGCACTCGAACTGCATCTGGGTGCACGTCTGGGTTGAGCTGCCCACTGCCCGCGACGTGGCGAGCTACCGTACTTTCCTGCGCAACTACGCGGCCGAACAGCGGCGGCAGGGGCGGTTTTCCTGGCCGCCCCATTTTGCACTCCGCGATGTCACGCAATGGCTGGCCTATAACAATGTCGTGCCGGCCTCGGTGCGTACCCTCGCGAGTGTCTCCCTGGCGGTCCTGCTGGTGTGCGTGTTCAACGTTACGGGCCTGATGCTCGCCAAGTTCATGGCGCATCCCGCCGCAGTAGGCGTGCGGCGTGCGCTCGGCGCGCCCCGATCGGCGATCTTCGGGCAGTGCCTGGTGGAAGTTGGCGTCATCGGTTTGGCGGGAGGCCTGGTCGGCATCGGGCTCACGAAGCTCGGACTGATGTGTTGCCGCGTGGTGCTGGCCGAGGATCTATCGGTACTGACCCACCTGGCCGGTGGTGACGTCATTGGCGCATTGGCCGTAGCGGTAGTCGCAACGTTGATCGCCGGACTGTATCCGACGTGGCGGGCGACCCAAGTGCATCCGGCTGTGCATCTCAAGGCGCAATAGAGGAGGAAGCGGCATCGTGCAACTCGGTCAGATTCTGTCCTCCCTTCGGTGCAATAAGGCGAGCGCGGCGCTGATCGCGCTGCAGATCGCGGTGACCTTGGCCGTGCTCTGCAATGCCCTGTTCATCATCCGGCAGCAGACGCAGCTGAGCCGCGATCCGAGCGGGGTGCGGGACGAAGATACAGTGTTCGTCATCGCCAATCAGTGGATCGGACAATCCGCCGATCTGATCGCACGCGAGCGGACGGATCTGGCTGCGTTGCGAGCCCTGCCTGAAGTTGAGGACGCGACCGTATCGATTGATCATCCTCTGGGCGGACCTTTTAACGGGGAGGGCATTACCCTCAATCCGAGCGATCCAAAATCCGGTGCGTTTACAATGATCTATCCGGTCGATGGGCACGCAATCCAGACCCTGGGTCTGCGCTTGATCGCCGGGCGCAATTTTCACCCTGATGAGATCGTGCCTCGCAGTGGATTCCAACGCCCCGCTGCCAGTCTCGGGGGCGTGATCATCACGCAGGCGCTGGCGCGCCAGCTCGTGCCGGACGGTAAAGCGCTGGGGCGCATCGCAACGATGATTCCGGACGGCACGAAGGTGCCGATAATCGGCATCCTCGAGCGCTTGCAGTCGACGCCGTTCGCTGGCAATGCACCATTGGCGCAGCAATCGATATTGTTACCATACCTATGGTCTGATTCTCAGATCTTCTATCTGGTGCGGGCGAGACCCCGGCAACTCGCGGCGGCCACCACAGCGGCGCGCAGTGCGCTGTACAGGATCAGCCGCGCGCGCATCATCCTCGACATGCAGTCACTTTCCGATGCACGCAGGCAGGCCTATCGCAGCGCCCGCGGCGTGGCGCTGATCATGGGGGTCATCAGTGTCATCCTGCTGAGTGTTACCGGATTTGGCATCTTCGGGCTTGCGAACTACTGGGTCTCGCAGCGGACGCGCCAGATCGGTATCCGGCGTGCGCTGGGCGCGACGCGCGGTGCGATTCTGCGGTACTTTCAATCGGAGCTTCTGCTGATCAGCATTGGCGGCTCGATTGTCGGCGCCTTGCTGGCACTGGCGGCCAATCTGTGGGTGCTCCAGAGCATCGCGCTGGCACGATTGCCTGTGATGTATCTGTTCGCGGGGGTGATTGGAGTGCTGGCTTTGGGGCAGCTCGCGGTGCTGTGGCCCGCTCTGCGCGGCTCTTGGGTAAGCCCGGCAGTCGCGACGCGAAATGTCTAGGCGCGTACGCTGCCCTGACTAATTCCGACCCTTGGCCCGAGTGCGATGGGCCGCCTGCTTCGCTCGGTTGCCGCAGGCGGACATGCTGCACCAACGCCGCGCGTGCCCGCGCGTGTGATCCGCAAACATCAAGGTGCAGGTCGGGCCTTCGCACGCCTTCACGTATGCGAAGTCCTCCTCGCAAACCAGCTTCGCCAGAATTTCCCCGATGGGCAGCAGCAATGACTGCGGCGAAGACCAGCGCCGTGAGTATTCCAGATTCAGCAGTGTTGGCGCTTCCGGGCCGTGCGCGACGATTTTCGAGAAGCCTTCATCACGTGCGAGCAACAGATTCAGGGGTGCCAGCTCTTCCAGATCTGCGGCGTCGAGCCGCCGGCCGCGGTGCTCAAGCACAAAAGTCCTGAACCATTCGCGCAGGCTGCGCGCCTGAGCTGCCAGGCGATCGAGTTCGCCGGGCATTGCACGCTGGTGCATCGCCTCGAGCACTGGCGCAGGAACCAACTGTGCCTGTGCCAGCCATGCCAACAGTCCCGCGCCATCGTCGATCCAGTCGATCGGCACATCCACAGGCGTGGCCACTGAATTCAGGAAATCCAGGCCCAGGGAGTCGGCGATGAACATTGCGGGGAATTGCTGAGACACAGAGTCAGCTCTAAAGCGAGAAAGCTAACCTTCTTGAGTCCTCTTGACAAGTTACTTTGGAAATCATAACCTTTCTGGGTAGGTTGAGACGGTTACGCTTAGGCACGCGGGAGGGACAAATGTCCGCAAGCAATATGAATGTCGTGCTCGTTCATGGTGCCTGGGCCGATGGTTCGAGCTGGAGCAAAGTCATTGTCGGCCTGCAGTCAAAAGGGATTAAGGCAGTTACGGTCCCGCTACCGCTAACAACGCTGGCCGATGATGTGGCGGCATTGGATCGGACGCTGGAGCGGGTCGAAGCTCCGGTAGTTCTGGCGGGCCACGCCTATGCAGGCGCCGTCATTGCCGCCACCGCCAATCCCAAGGTCAAGGCACTCGTCTACATCGCCGCGCTGGCGCCGTCCGAGGGAGAAACCGTTGCCGATGTCTTCTATCGCAACGAGCCCCACTCGAAGGCACCGCGGCTCGCCCCCGACGATCACGATTTGATCTGGTTGCCCGAGGCCGCATTTGCCGAAGCCTTTGCCCAGAACGCATCGCCTGAAGAGCAGGCGGTGCTGGCCGCCGTGCAGCGTCCGATTTCACCTGCGTGCATCAGCGTTCCGCTCGGACGTCCACTCTGGCAGGACGTACCGAGCTGGTACCTGCTGGCTGAGCAGGATCGCATGATCGTTCCCGCGACCCAGCGCTTCATGGCCGAGCGCATGCATGCGCGGATGAGTGCGCATCCGGTTGACCACATCCCCAGCATCACCGCACCGGGTTCCGTCGTGGACCTGATTGTCATCGCCGGGCGCGAACTGCGCGCTTAGCTACGCCCCTTCACTGCAGGAGACTCATCATGACCGACATCAAATACCGCACCGTGGACGTCGACGGTTTCAAGGTTTTCTATCGCGAGGCCGGCCCGGCAAAGGCGCCGAAGCTCCTCTTGCTCCATGGCTTCCCGAGCTCGAGCCATATGTTCCGGGACCTGATCCCGCTGCTGGCCGAGCGTTTCCACATCATCGCGCCGGATCTGCCGGGCTTCGGTCTCTCGGACATGCCGCCGCGCACGCAGTTCAAGTACACCTTCGACCACATCGCGGCAATCATCGATCGCTTCACCGAAGTGGTCAAATTCGACCGCTTCGCGCTCTATCTCTTCGACTACGGCGCACCGACTGGCTTCCGGATCGCGACCCGGCATCCCGAGCGCATCACCGCGATCGTTTCGCAAAACGGCAATGCCTACGAGGAAGGGCTGAGCGAGGGCTGGAATCCGATCCGCGCCTACTGGCAGGATCCCTCCCAGGAGAATCGCAAAGCCTTGCGTGCCTTCCTCGCGCCGGAGGCGACGCGCTGGCAGTACACTCATGGCGTATCCGACGAAGCATCGGTGTCGCCCGATGGAATCGCACTGGACAATTTCTATCTCGCACGCGATGGTGCCGATGAGATTCAGCTGGACCTGTTCGGTGACTACCAGAGCAACGTCGCGCTGTATCCGAGCTTCCAGGCGTACTTCCGCAAGCACCGCCCGCGCTTCCTCGCCGTGTGGGGCAAGAATGATCCGTTCTTTCTGCCGCCGGGCGCCGAGGCCTTCCGGCGCGATATTCCGCAAGCTGACGTTCGCTTCTTCGATACCGGCCATTTCGCCTTGGAAACCCATGCGCAGCAGATCGCCTCAGCTATAAGCGAATTCCTTCAGGAGCGATGACATGGCCAAAGCAGTCGCCATAGTGACGGGAGCGAGCCAGGGGATCGGCTTTGCCACCGCCATCCGGCTTGCGCGCGACTTCGATTCACTCGTTCTGGTTGCGCGAAATCGGACCAAACTCGAAGCCACTGCCAAAGCGGTCAGGCAGATCGGTGCCGCAGCACTCATCATCGATCTCGACTTGTCCGACCGCTTATCGGCCAGGAGAGTCGTGGAGCAAACTCTTGCCCAATTCGGGCGCATCGATGCCTTGCTCAACATCGCCGGCGCCGTACCGCAAATCGATCTATTCGACATGACGGATGAGCAGTGGGATGCCGGCATGGCGCTGAAGCTGCACGGCGCGCGCCGCCTGACCATTGAGGCGTGGCCGGCGTTGAAGGTCACGAGGGGCTCGGTGGTACTGATCTCAGGGAATTCCGCGGTTTTCCCGAAGGCACCCTACGCGGCGGTGGGCACGATCAACGCGGCGATCGTGGCACTCGCGAAGGCGTTTTCCGATCGGGGAATTGCCGATGGCGTGCAGGTGAACAGCGTACTGCCCGGCGCCGTGATGACGGGGCGCCGGCGATCCTACCTTGAACACTGGGCGCCGCTGCATGGTATGACGGTAGAAGAGGCGGTCGACAAATTTCCACATGAGGTAGGAATCGCGCGCTATGGCGCTGCCGAAGACATTGCCGAATTGATGGCATTCCTGGTGTCACCGGGGGCGCGCTGGATGACCGGCGCGAGCGTTCGCATGGATGGCGGCGAGGTCAAATCGATCTGACCGCGACATCGGATCCAACCTTCAGAGCACCCTTGCCGGCTTTCCTGAACGTTGGTGCTTCCTACAACGACAGTGCCGCTGCCGCTGTTGTAGACCGTTGTGAAAATCTTATCCGCATGAACTGCGGTTGCTCTTGCCGGAAGCTCCTGAAGCCGAGAGCGAACCTCGGCAAGGATGTCTTCGACGTCGACCATGTTGAGTGCACACCAAGAACTCCACTTACCGGCGACGGTGCTCAAGGCCTTCGGCTGTTTGCGTACGACTTCACGTGCAGGCTTGTCTTTCCGCAAACCCTTGGAAGCTTCACCCATCGGGTGTCCATTCCCAAGTTGACGTGAGCGACTAGGATAGGGTTCCCTCGGCGCGCGCCCGTCGGTACAGCCGCATCGAGGCGCCCGAAGTCTACCGGAGTTTTGCCTATGGGTTGGGGTCACCCCACAAGAGCCTCGGGTAGCATACACTTAGCCGCCAGCCTTATCCTGAGCCGGACCAGTTTTAGGCCGCTATCGAACGTACCTATCGGAGCCCTCCTTGCCCGACATCTTCCTGTCCTACAGCCGCGACGACCAGAAGGTTGTGCGGCTATTTGCGGAGGGCTTCGAGCGGGAGGGATTCAGCGTGTGGTGGGACGCGACGCTGAACCCCGGTGAGGCTTTCGATCAGGTCATCGAAAAGGCGCTACTCGAAGCGAAGGCCGTGGTGGTGCTGTGGTCAAAGAAGTCCGTCGCCTCGCGATGGGTGCGCGCGGAGGCGACGCAGGCAAGCGACAATGGCACACTGTTTCCGGCGACGATCGAGCCGTGCAAGCGGCCGATCATGTTTGAGCTGACGCATACGGCGGATCTTTCGCACTGGAAGGGAGATCCGAATGACCAGGCGTGGCGGTCTTACGTCGCCGGCGTTAGGCGATTCATCGACAAGGGCGCACCAATTTCGAGTGCGGCGCTGATACTCGACACCGCGCGCAACAAACAGACAATCAGTGTGAAGCCGGTGGGCGTCTGGGTCACCGTCGCTATTGCCGCGGCCGGGGTCTTGTGGGCACTTATCGCTAGAAACCGCGATCATCCCCGGGTTGAGCAGCCGTCGACTTCTGCGCCCGCGCCGGCCACCGCTATCAGCGCTGGCACGGCACCAGACGGCGCTGCCGTTGCTGCGGCAGTTCCGGAACATTCAATAGCTGTCTTGCCGTTCGTGAACATGAGCGAAGATAAGAACAACGAATACTTCTCCGATGGCTTGTCCGAGGAACTTATTGACCTGCTAACGAAGGTGCCAGGACTTCAGGTCCCTGCTCGGACTTCGTCGTTCTACTTCAAAGACAAGCAGGCAACAATCGCCGAAATCGCCCATGCCCTCGGCGTTGCACATGTACTCGAGGGCAGCGTGCGCAAGTCCGGCAACACACTGCGAATCACTGCGCAGCTGGTAAGAGCCGACAATGGATACGAAGTTTGGTCCGAGACTTTCGATCGTCAATTGACCGATGTATTCAAGATCCAGGATGAGATCGCAGGAGCCGTGGTGCAGACCCTCAAGGGTTCTCTGTTGGAGGGCCAAGCACCAAAGGCCGAATTGACGACCAATACGAGCGCCTACACCTTATACCTGGAGGCCGAGTCGATTTCGCGTACAGGCGCTCTCGATGACATACACACGGCCATTTTAGACATGCAGAAGGCTGTGTCACTGGATAATAGATTCAGTGCCGCATGGCGCGGGCTTGCCGTATTGCTGGTGAGCGATTTGAATTGGCATAGTGCAACGCCGTACCAGCACTCCTGTGAACCCGCGCACATCGCGGCCAACAAGGCGCTGGAACTCGAACCCACCAGCGCCGCCGGGCACACTGTGAAAGGGCTTCTACTCTCGGTGTGCGACTGGGACTGGAGTGGCGCCGAGACACAATTCAAGGAAGCGCTCAAGATTGAGCCGGAAAATCCTGACGCGCTGAGCGGGTACTCGAGTCTCGCGGATACGCTCGACCGGCCCGCGCAGGCGGTGCAATTGGCTCAAAAAGCTGTTTCCCGCGATCCTCTGAATTCCCGTCTCCACTTCCGACTGGCCGTCGCCCAGAGCACAGCAGGAAATTTTTCCGCCGCGGACGCATCCCTGCGCAGGACGCTGGCGCTAAACCCCAATTTCCATGGCGTGCACACATTGCTTGCCTACGAGCTTCTGGCCGATCGCAAGCCCTCCGAGGCCTTGCAGGAGGCGAACAACGAACCTGATGAAGAATTTCGTCAGGTTGCCCTGCCAATGGTTTTCGCCGCGCTCGGCCGCAAGAGTGATGCGGATCGTGAATTCTCCATTTTGGTGAGTAAGTATCCCGATCACGAGGCGTTGGTCATCGCAGAATATTATGCGTGCCGGGGACAGATCGACGAGTCGTTAAAGTGGCTGCAAAGGAATCTTGCGCTCCACCTTGGCCTGTCTGATGTACCGCCGCTCAGCACGTGCCTCAGGAAACTGGAGGGCGATCCGCGCTACCGTGAGCTGCGGCACAAGATGGGACTTCCGCAACCGGTCGATGTGAAATGACTCAAGCCACGCACGGAAGAAAGCGTGCAGACCGTATAGGCCGAGTTCTGCACATCCGGTGTACAGGCCGGATCACCGCAGGAGTGCGGCGTATACGAGACGTCCGCACGCGGCGTGATCGAGGTCTCGGGAACCTCCACCCCTAACGTTCACCATTTTCGGCCGCTTATCATAAGAGCGATTGTGCGGTATTAACACGTGGATTAAACCACTAAAGCTCCACTGCTGGCCAAGCACGCCGCGTGACGGAAGCTGATCCTGGGATTGCTGAACGGCGCCACGCATTATCGGGGATTGTGAACGGTCACGCTCGTATCACCGCGGATATGGCCATTCGGCTCGCGGCAGCGCTCGGTACCGATGCGCAGACGTGGGTGCACCCAAGCCCTTGAGGCCGAAATCAGATCTCTTCGCTTCGATCCCGAATCTCGAACCTGAACTGCCAGCCCTCGAAAGCCATCACCATGCGCCCGAGCTCGTCCCAGGAGATCTCCTTTCCATCGCAGCTAGGCCGGAACAGCCCCACCGGGCCGCATCGGAGTATTCTGACCTGCCGCCAGCCACCAGTGCCCGTCGCGTCGGACCAGTACATACATCGCCATCTCCGAGAACGGCAGAGCGGGGTCCGAACTCGGCGGCAGCGGGTCGCCTTCTGGTCCTAGCGCCAGCCGCGCGATGTGCGCAATCACCACGTCCTCACGGACCGCCACGACGTGTCGCACCTGATAGCGGAAGGCGGGTCCCTTCCTCGGTAGCTGTTGGAAACGGACATGAATTGGATGGAGCTGATGGTAACCATCGACCAACGCGCCGTATGGACTGCCCCAGATAACGTCCGCCGCGAACTGGAGATTCAGGACTTCCGCGTCGCGCTGGTCATAGCCTGCCTGGAGCCCGGTCGCAAACGCCTGAACGGCCGCTTCGGTTTCGGCACTCGCGATGGCGATTGCGGGACGGGTGTTCATTGTCGAGCCTCAGCATTGGTCGACGCGCAGGTACCCACAATGAAACCCGATTGCAGAGCCGCCGATGAGAGGACCGACGGCGCCATGCTGTGTAGCCAATGACCTACTTGTCGCGGATGGGGTTTGAGAATATGGGATCGAGGAACACAAGCAGGAAAAGAGGAATACAACGCGGCGCACTGCAGGAAGCGGCGATGCTGCATACATGACGCGTTTTAAGGCGGGTTCCGAGCAGATCGAGTGTCGGAAGGTGAGTCCGACGCGTGCGTCGGAAGCTACGAATTGGCATAGTCTGGTCGGTATGGCTAAAGTCAGCACTGACAGAAATTCGTGTCACCGACACAGCCGAGCCGCCATCGTCGCACTTGCCGTTTGTGGGCAGGCGCACGCGGCGAACCCAAGCCACGGCGAGGAGATATTCAAGACTACCTGCGCCGCATGCCACGTGGCTGAGCGCGACCCCTCGCGCGCAGACCTAGCCACGCGGGCCGGGCCAAACCTGTGGGGCGTGATCGGGCGCAAAGCCGGAAGCTACAAGGGCTACGCGTATTCCTACGCCATGCGCACGTCCGGCATCATATGGACGGATCAGCAGCTGGGCCGCTATATCGCCGCCCCACAGAAGACTGTTCCCAATGTGCGCATGAATTTTCCGGGTCTGAAGAACCCCAACGACATCCAGGACGTCATTGCCTATTTGCACACGCTCCGGTAGCGGGGCGGATCGCCAGGCTAAGAAATATAAAGAGTTCCGAGATAGGCGGTCAGTCGGCCCATGATCAGCACCCCGGCCCACACCACGCAGGTGAGCGCGGCGAAGCGCGCGCCGGAGGCCGAAATCGCGCCGGCGGCTTCCCAGACGGGGATCTCGCGCCGCAGGAAGCGCTGGTAGAAGATTGTGATGATCACACCTGTTACGACCAGCGAAAACTTTACATCGAAGACGCCATCCGTCAGGTAGCGCGCGGGCTTCGTCATCCACAGTGTTGCGCCGCTGAGCACCTGGCAAACCACACCCCCCCAGATGAATGGGAAGAAGGCCCGGATCGAGGTTAGCGGGATGGTCCGAAAAAGCCCGAACAGGCGCAGGCCGATGATCAAGATGAGGCCCACCACGGTTGCGTTGCCGAACGCATGTATGGTCAGGGCGATAGCCCAACCCCACCCTTCCCGGACCCACGTCGCATAGGCGGAGTTCTGGAGAAATTGCAGAAATTGCATCGCGCCGTCCCTCTTATCGATCCGCCTTGTCCACGGACTTGTTCAGGAAGTACATGGCCGTGAATGCGCCGCCTAGGACGCACGCCGACACAGCGACCACCATCATGAATACCTGCATTGTGGACGATCTCCTTCGCGCAATTCGATTATAGCGTCAGGTAAGGCAGCAGACGGCCGCCCATGATCACGATGATCCAGGAAACGAACACCAGCACCGCAACCGCCTTCGCGCCGACGGTTGCATCATCGCCCGCCTTCACCTGCCAGAGGTTCTCCGACAGCGAAAAATACAGTACCGCAATGGCGGCGATCGGCAGAAAGAACATCTTGGGCCAGAAGGACGGCTCGTTCACGTAACGTCCCGTGTCGGCCATCAGCATCAACATGCCGGTGAATACGTTCATGATCACGCCGAACACACCGAGCGGCAGCAAGCGGTGAACCGCCGAGAAGGGGATGGATTTGAACAGGCCCAGGATGCGCAGGCACACCACCAGTACCGTCGCGAAGACCAGCGTATAGCCGAAGAAATGCACGGTCTGCCACGGCACGAACCAGATCACGTTGTTGATCAACTGTTCGATCACCGTGCTCCAGCCCAGATGCGGATTGGTGCGCAGGACCTCGCCCGCCACGTGGATCTCCGGGTGGTTGATCTGTCCCCCGCGGTGGCCCGTCTCGGCCATCACGGCCAACGTGACGATCGCCAAGATGAGGGCCACATTAAGCGAGACCCTGGAGAACCGGCGCAAGTAGCGATAGCGCCACAGCTCGATCCAGGCCACCGCGCCCGTAGCGCCCAGGCCGAACAGCGATATCAGAGCCCAGTCGCGATGCGCGTTGATCGCGGCCTGCGAGATGCCCGGCACCGGCGGCTGGGTCAGGGAAAACATCGCCGCAGCGCCGGTGACGTAGGTCGGCGCACCGAGGATGGCGCAGATGACGAAGGCCGTGAGGCTCGCCCGCGTCATGCCCTCGTTGCGGCGGATGAGGCCGACGCAGAAGAAGAAGAGCGTGAACACGAAGCCGACCGTCGGGAAGTGGTTGAGGATGACGTGGATATGGGCCCAGACGGTGGGCGTGCCCATGTCGGGCGTCGGCAAGCTAAATTCGCGGTGGTGATTGATGTCCCAGCCTATCCAGGCAGCGGCGCCCATCAGCACCAAGGTGATCGTTTCCAGACCCAGCACGGCCTTGAGTGCGACGCCCGGCACCGTGGGCTTGTGCTGCGCACGCCATAGGGCGACCCAGGCAGTCAGCCCGGACAGCACCACCGCCGCGATTGCTGCCAGCGACCATAGATAGTGGGCGTCCACCTGCTGCTGCGAGACGAAGGGCCGATTCGCCAGTTGGGGCAGGGCTCCGTGCCCGCTGAGATAGGTCGGCAGGGCCAGAACCCCGAGGCAGCCGAAGACGAACAGGCAGGCGCGCTTCAGGGTCTCATTGTCGGTCGCCAATGCGGCTATGTAGAAGCCCAAGGCGAATATCAACCCGACCGACGGGAACACGCTGACCAGGAGGTGAAAGTGCGACCAGGATTGCGGAATCAAATGCATGCACGTTTCCTCGCGTCACTCAGATCGAGCCCGGGCCGCGCAATCTCGAAAAGTCTTGTGTGATGCACCACGCGATTTTCCCCTCTTCGCCGCTTATTGCACTTTTCTCGGGCAGATCTTAGTTGGGTTCTTGACCCATCAAGCCGCGCTCCAAAGCCCGGGTTTTCGGCCTTGAGACGGCCAATCAATTCCAAACAATCAGCATATTCGGCTACCCAATTTATATCCAGGACGCCGCCCACCTATCGAGGTCCACTTATCGCTTGCCCGCAAGCATGCGATTTAACATAAAATTGGTCACCCGTCCAGCCTTTGTGGGCTCAACTCCCATGACACCGCGTAACCGCACTAAACGCCGCTTGGTTGGATCTCGCGCCGGCGTCTACCTGCGCTCCCGGACGACGCTTTGGCGTAGTCTGCTCTGCGGCGCATGAAGACAAAAACCAAAGACAGCGGCAAGCTGCGGATCGGGGATGACTGGAATGCCATCCGGATCATCGCGCTGTCGCAGTCCAATCCCTTGAAGGCCATTGCCGAATTCGTCGAAAACAGCATCGACGCCCACGCCAGGACCATCACGATTACGCGCGGCAAGGAGCACAACGCTCACTACCTGTCGATCAAGGATGACGGGGATGGCGTGCCGCGGGATGAAAACGGGCTGCCGGACTTCAAGTACGTGGCAACCCACATTTGCGATTCGATCAAACGACGGCTGAAGGCCGATGGCGGTGGCGCAGGCCTGCAGGGAGAGTTCGGGATCGGGCTCTTGAGCTTCTGGACGGTCGGGGACACATTGACCATGACCTCGACAGGAACCGACCAGAAGGCCTACCAGATGACGATGAGCAAAGGCGATTCGCGCTACGAGGTGGCGCCCCGCCGGGTCCTTTTCGCCGAAAAGGGTACGGAGCTTAAAATCAGTCCTCTCCTTGAGGGCATCCGCACGCTGAGCGGGGAGAAGATCCAGTGGTACCTGGCCTCCGAACTGCGCGATCGGATACGAGATTCCAAGGCGCGGGTCACGGTGATCGACAAACTCGCGCGCAAGCAGTACGAGGTGGAGCCCCGGCAATTCGAGGGTCGGCTGCTGCACCAACTGCCGCCGATCCGTACGCTGTTCGGGGACGCCTATGCAGAGCTGTACTTAGCCGAGCCGAATGACACGGCGCGCGTCGCCCTGACGCGCGTCGGTACCCGCGTGATCGAGGATATTTCATCCCTGCCTCACTTGGAGCATAGCCCGTGGAACTCGCGCTATGTCCAAGGACTCATCGATGTCCCCTTCCTCAATCTCACGCCGGGTACGCGCAGTGGCATCATCCAGGATGACCGTTACGTTGCCCTGATTGAATCGTTGAAGCCCCTGGAAACCCACGTCAGGGGTCTGATCGAGGAGCAGCAGCGCGCAGAAGAAGCACAAGCGAGCCAGCAGTCCCTCAAAGCCATCCAGAAAGCCTTTCACGAGGCGATGCTTGCGCTCCCGCGGGAGGAATACGATTGGTTCGACGTCCAAGGACGTGCCCGCTCCGAGGCAGGCGCGCCCAGCGCCGCGGCCGGCGGTCTGCCGCCCGGAACGCACTGGCAGGAGGAACTGTCAGGCGTTCCCGAGCCGACCCCAAGTGAGTCGCCCCAGCGGCAGTTCTTCGACTATGCCGGCCCGCTCTTTGCAGTCGTGGTATCTCCTGCGGCCAGCACTACCCCACTCAATGAAGTGCGAAGGTTCCGGGCGCTGCCACGGGACCGATCGCGCCGGCGCGTCGTCGAGGATCTGACGTTCATCTGGGAGCTCCTCGAGGGAGAAGGCACACTGCAGGGCGCCGCGGATCAGGAAGTGCAGTTCCGCGCTCCCGGCGCACCGGGCCTTGCTCGCTTGAAAGTCACCGTGGCGCAACGCAACTTCAGCGCCGCCGCGGAGGCCTTGATTACGGTGACCGAGCATCTGGAGACTGCCGCCCCTCCCGCGGCAATCAATGCGCGTGGTTTGCCGAGCTACACCTTCGAACGGGCGGCCGGTGAACTGTGGCGATGCCGGTTCGACGCAGAGCGCAATATCATCGTGGTCAACAGCGGGCATCGGGATTTTGTCTTCGCGACGCGCAACCGTGCGCTGCAATTGCGCTACCTCGTGCGGCTTTACGTGAAAGAACTCGTGCTCAAGAATTTTGCAGGCTTACCCGCCGACCAGCTGCTCGAGCGAATGATAGAGCTGTCACTGTACGCCGAAGAAAAGCTCAAATCCGGTTGAGGTACACGCCGGCGAATTACTAACGCCTTGCTCACCTGCGCATTGTTAGAGTCCCGGCCGTTGCCGCAAGGAGGCCGTCATGGACGTCGTCTATCTGTTGGCTGTCATCGCGCTTTACGCCGTGACGCACTGGCTGGTCTGGGCCATCGAGCGCCTGAGGAGCCCCCAATGACCATGACTTACCTGATTAGCGGGATGCTCTGTGTCGCCTTGGGTGCATACCTGCTGTATGCGCTGGTCAAGCCGGAGAAATTCTGATGACTGCCTCGACCATGACGTTGCTGGTGGTCTATTTCGGCATCGTGTTGCTTTGCGTGAAGCCACTAGGGCTATACATGGCACATGTGATGGACGGCGCGACGATATGGCCGCTGCGCCTCGGCGCGCCCATCGAGCGTCTGGCCTACGGGGCCGCTGGCGTGAATCCCAGCTCGCAGATGGATTGGAAGCGCTACGCGCTCGGGCTGCTGGTGTTCAATACCGTAGGCGCATTGGTGTTGTATGGATTGCAGCGGGTGCAGTTGTGGCTACCCTTGAATCCTCAGGCATTTGCCAACGTCTCGCCGGACTCCTCTTTCAACACCGCACTGAGTTTCATCACCAATACCAACTGGCAGGGGTACTCGGGCGAATCGACCATGAGCTATCTGACCCAGATGGCGGGCTTGGCGGTGCAGAATTTCATGTCCGCGGCCACGGGCATCGTGGTGGCGTTTGCATTGATTCGCGGACTGGCACGACACAGTTCCGCCACCATCGGCAACTTCTGGGTGGATCTGACTCGCACGACCTTATACGTGCTGCTGCCGATTGCGGCTGTCCTGGCGCTTGCGCTGGCCTCGCAGGGTGTGGTCCAGAATTTCAGTGGCTATAAGGATGTGACCACCGTCGAGACCCTGACTTACCAGCAGCCCAAAGTCGATGCGCAGGGCAACGCGGTCAAGGATAAGGTCGGCAATCCGGTGCAAGAGACGGTCACCACCCACACTCAGACTCTCCCCATGGGGCCAGTTGCCTCCCAGGAAGCCATCAAAGAGTTGGGCACCAATGGTGGCGGATTCATGAATGCCAACTCCGCGCACCCGTACGAGAATCCGAACGCGATCACGAACTTGCTGGAAATGCTCGCAATCTTGCTGATTCCCGGCGCATTGACTTACACCTTCGGACGCAGCGTGGGAGACACCCGCCAGGGTTGGGCGGTCCTGGCCGCGATGGTCATCCTGCTGGTGCCGCTGGTGGGGCTGGCCGAGTACCACGAGCAGTTGGGCAATCCCCTCATCGCGCGTCTCGGCGTGGACCAGAGTGCCAGCGCGCTGCAATCCGGCGGCAACATGGAAGGCAAGGAAACCCGCTTCGGCATCGGTGCGTCGGCCTTGTTCGCTTCCGTGGCGACTGCGACCTCCACGGGCGCGGTCAATTCCATGCACGACTCGTACACTCCGCTCGGCGGTTTCACGCCGCTGTTTCTGATGCAATTGGGCGAGGTGGTATTTGGTGGCGTGGGCTCCGGTCTGTACTCCATCCTGGTATTCGCCATCGTGGGCGTGTTCATCGCCGGGTTGATGATCGGGCGAACTCCCGAATACCTGGGCAAGAAAATCGAAGCGTTCGAGATGAAGATGACGTCGATTGCGATCCTGGTCATGCCCGCCCTGGTCCTGGCGGGCACCGCGGTCGCCGTATCGGTAGCGGCGGGGCAGGCCGGCGTCGCCAATCCGGGTGCGCACGGATTTTCCGAAATTCTCTACGCATTCACGTCGGCAGCAAACAACAACGGCAGCGCATTCGCGGGCCTGTCCGCCAATACACCGTTCTACAACGTGGCGCTGGGACTGGCGATCTGGTTTGGACGCTATTGGCCGATCGTCGCGGTACTGGCCGTGGCAGGCTCCCTTGCCGCCAAGAAGCGCGTGCCCGTCACTTCCGGAACGATGCCGACGCATGGCCCGACATTCGTCGTACTGCTGATCGGCACCATTGTGCTCGTCGGCGCCCTGACCTTTGTGCCGGCTCTGGCACTCGGCCCAGTGGTCGAACATCTGATGCTCTGGCATTGATGGCTTGAATTGAAGGCTTACCCTATGACGCATCCAAAACTGTCCATGTTCGATAAGTCATTGCTGGGGCCCGCGGTGGCGGACAGCTTCTCGAAGCTCAATCCGCGCGTGCAATGGCGCAATCCGGTGATGTTTGTGGTCTACATCGGTGCCATATTGACCACTGTGCTTGGCGTGCAGGCACTGGTGAGCCAAGGGGAAGCCCCGCCCTGGTTCATCGTCAACGTTGCAGTATGGCTGTGGTTCACGCTGCTGTTCGCGAACTTTGCCGAAGCCCTCGCCGAGGGGCGCAGCAAGGCCCAGGCGGCGGCACTTCGCGGCCTGAAACAAAGTGCGGCAGCCAAGAAACTCGCCGATCCTACCAACCGGATGCTTCACACGACCGTCCCCGCCACCCAGCTGCGGCGGGGGGATGTGGTGCTGGTCGAGGCCGGTGACTATGTGCCGGCCGATGGGGAGGTCCTTGAAGGTGCCGCGTCGGT
This sequence comes from Steroidobacteraceae bacterium, assembly GCA_036521075.1. Taxonomy (GTDB): domain Bacteria; phylum Pseudomonadota; class Gammaproteobacteria; order Steroidobacterales; family Steroidobacteraceae; genus DAIDKA01. The sequence continues at coordinate 119,400 of DATDIL010000135.1, forward strand.
GGATGAGAGCGCCATCACCGGTGAGTCGGCGCCTGTCATTCGCGAATCCGGCGGCGACTTCTCTGCGGTCACAGGGGGTACGCGCCTGCTGTCGGACTGGATCGTGGCCAAAGTCACCGTCAATCCCGGTGAGACCTTCATCGATCGCATGATCGCGATGGTGGAGAGCGCCAAACGCCAGAAGACCCCGAATGAGATCGCGCTGACCATCCTCTTGGTGGCCCTGACGCTGGTGTTCCTGTTTGCCACCGCCACACTGCTGCCGTACTCCTTGTACAGCGTCGCTGTCGCCAAGCTGGGTACACCGGTCACCATCACCGCCCTGGTCGCGCTGCTCGTATGTCTGATTCCCACCACGATCGGCGCCTTGCTGTCCGCGATTGGCGTGGCCGGCATGAGCCGGATGATGCAGGCGAATGTGATTGCCACCTCGGGGCGTGCGGTGGAGGCGGCCGGCGATGTCGACGTCTTGCTGCTGGACAAGACCGGGACGATCACGCTGGGCAATCGGCAGGCCGCAGCATTTATGCCGGCTCCCGGGGTGACGGAGGAGGAGCTGGCGAGTGCCGCGCAGCTGGCATCACTCGCCGATGAGACCCCCGAAGGCCGCAGCATTGTCGTGTTGGCAAAGCAGCGCTTCCAGTTGCGGGAACGCGATCTGGGTGCGCTCGGCGCGACTTTCGTCGCGTTCTCCGCACACACGCGCATGAGCGGCGTGGACATCGGCGCCCGCCAGGTCCGCAAAGGCGCGGCGGATGCCATCATGAAGCACGTCGAAGCCACGGGGAGCGTGTTTCCCAAGGGTATCCAGAGCACCGTTCAGGAGGTCGCCCGGCGCGGCAGTACGCCATTGCTGGTATGTGATGGTGTGCGGGTGCTCGGCATCATCGAGCTCAAGGACATCGTCAAAGGAGGGATCAAGGAGCGCTTCGGAGAACTGCGGCGGATGGGCATCAAGACCATCATGATCACCGGCGACAACAAACTCACCGCGGCGGCGATCGCCGCCGAAGCGGGCGTGGATGACTTTCTGGCGGAGGCGACGCCGGAGGCCAAGCTGCGATTGATCCGCGATCACCAGGCCGAAGGGCGGCTGGTCGCCATGACGGGGGATGGTACGAATGACGCGCCCGCGCTGGCGCAGGCGGACGTGGCGGTGGCCATGAACACCGGGACCCAGGCGGCGAAGGAGGCGGGCAACATGGTGGACCTGGACTCCAATCCCACCAAGCTCATCGAAGTGGTCGAGACCGGCAAGCAGATGCTGATGACGCGGGGATCCTTGACCACCTTCAGCATCGCCAATGATGTCGCGAAGTACTTCGCGATCATTCCGGCAGCCTTTGCGACGACTCACCCCCAGCTCAACGCGCTGAATGTCATGCATCTGGCGAGTCCCTTCTCCGCCATCCTCTCAGCCGTGATCTTCAATGCGCTGATCATCATCTTTCTGATCCCGCTGGCCCTCAAAGGCGTCAAGTACCGCGCGCTGGGAGCAGCGATACTGCTTCGCCGCAACATGTTGATCTATGGTCTCGGGGGCATCCTGGTGCCCTTCGTCGGCATCAAGATCATTGATCTGGGGCTCGAACTGGTTCACCTGACTTAGAGGTTGGCTGTCATGCGTTCACTCATCCGTCCCGCGGTGGTACTGTTCCTGTTCTTCACGATACTGACCGGATTCCTGTACCCGCTGGCCATCACGGGCATTGCCCAGGCAGCCTTCGGGCATGCGGCCGCGGGCAGCTTGGTGTCGCGGGACGGCAAGCCCATCGGTTCGAGCCTCATCGGCCAGAATTTCAGCGATCCGAAGTATTTCTGGGGCCGACCTTCTGCCACATCACCGCAGCCCTATGGCGGTACGGCCTCCTCGGGCTCGAATCTGGGGCCGCTCAACCCGGCTCTGACCGATGGCATCAAGGGGCGCATTGAGGCACTCCACATGGCCGACCCGGGCAACAGGACAGCAGTCCCGGTGGATCTGGTCACGGCCTCGGCCAGCGGTCTGGACCCGGAGGAGAGTCTCGCCGCGGCCATCTACCAGGCGCCACGGGTCGCGCGCGTGCGCGGCCTTGCGCAGAAGGACGTGCGCAGCCTGATTGACACGCACGCCCGGGGCCGCGCCTTGGGTCTGCTGGGCGAACCGCGCATCAACGTCCTGGCGCTGAATCTCGCATTAGACGACCTTGCTGCAAAGTCGGCGGCCCGGCAGCCCTGAGCCCGTGGTAGAACGACATGGAGATGCCGGCTCTGAGATTGGGAACCTTCTTCAGGGTTTTTCCAAATCGAACCGGTCCAGGTTCATCACCTTGTTCCAGGCAGAAACGAAATCCTGCGCGAACTTCTGCGTCGCATCGGTGGTCGCGTAGACCTCGGCAATGGCGCGCAGTTGCGAATGTGACCCGAAGATGAGATCGACCCGGGTGCCGGTCCAGCGCAGTTGCCTGCTCTTGCGGTCTCGACCCTCGTAGGTACCCTCAGATCCGGCCGGCTGCCATTCTGTGCGCATGTCGAGCAAATTGACAAAGAAGTCATTGGTCAGCGTGCCAGGTTTCTTCGTAAGTACGCCGTGCTTGGACTGTCCCGCGTTGACGCCAAGTACGCGTAGGCCGCCGATCAGCACCGTCAACTCCGGCGCACTCAGCTTCAGCAGTTGAGCACGATCGACCAGCGCTTCCTCGGGTGCCATTAGCTGCGCTCCGCTGCGCAGATAGTTGCGGAAGCCATCGGCAATCGGTTCAAGAGGAGCAAAGGAAGCAACATCGGTCTGCTCCTGCGTCGCATCCATACGGCCGGGCCGGAAGGGAACATGAACCTCGCTGCCGGCGTCCTTGGCTGCCTTTTCGATTGCGGCGCAGCCACCCAGCACGATCAGGTCGGCGAGCGAAACCTTTTCACCGCCGGCGCCTGAGGTGTTGAAGTCCTGCTGGATGGCCTCGAGCTGCGCCAGCACCGTCTTGAGCCGGGATGGCTCGTTGACTTCCCAGTCCTTTTGCGGTGCCAGCCGAATGCGCGCACCGTTGGCCCCCCCGCGTTTATCGGAACCGCGAAAGGTCGAAGCCGAGGCCCAGGCAGTCGAGACCAGTGCCGGAACGGACAAGCCGGACGCCAGGATCTTGGCCTTTAGAGCCGCGATCTGCGCGTCGCCGATCAGCGGATGGTTGACGGCGGGAATGGGGTCCTGCCAAATCAGCGTTTCCTTCGGCACCAGCGGGCCGAGGTAGCGGGCGATCGGCCCCATGTCGCGATGTGTGAGCTTGAACCAGGCGCGCGCGAAGGCATCCGCGAACTGCTCGGGGTGCTCGAAGAAGCGGCGCGAGATTTTCTCGTATGCCGGATCGAAGCGCAGCGACAGGTCGGTGGTGAGCATGGTGGGGACATGCCGTTTGGAGTTGTCGTGGGCGTCCGGCATGCTCGGGGGCGCATTTTTAGCCTTCCATTGCTGGGCGCCAGCCGGGCTCTTGGTCAGCTCCCACTCATGCTTGAAGAGGTTCTCGAAGAAGTGGTTGCTCCACTGGGTCGGCGTCTGCGACCAGGTCACTTCGGGCCCACCCGTGATGGCATCGGCGCCGACGCCGGTGCCGTGCTTGCTCCGCCACCCCAGACCCTGATCTTCGATGACCGCGCCCTCCGGTTCAGGGCCGACGAAGGACGGATCGCCGGCCCCGTGGGTTTTGCCGAATGTATGACCGCCGGCGATCAGCGCCACGGTCTCCTCGTCGTTCATCGCCATACGCCCGAACGTCTCCCGAATGTCGCGCGCGGCCGCGACGGGGTCCGGCTTACCGTTGGGCCCTTCCGGATTGACATAGATGAGGCCCATCTGCACGGCACCGAGAGGATTGCGCAGTTGGCGCTCGCCGCTATAGCGCTCATCGCCGAGCCAGGTTCCTTCCGGACCCCAGTAGAGTTCTTCGGGCTCCCAGGTGTCCGCGCGCCCGCCGCCGAAGCCAAAGGTCTTGAAGCCCATGGACTCGAGCGCGACATTGCCGGCGAGAATCATGAGGTCGGCCCAGGACAACTTGCCGCCGTACCTTTGCTTGATGGGCCAGAGCAGCCGCCGCGCCTTGTCGAGATTGGCGTTGTCGGGCCAGCTGTTGAGCGGCGCGAAACGCTGCTGACCACCCCCGGCACCACCGCGGCCATCGGCGATGCGGTAGGTGCCCGCACTATGCCAGGCCATGCGAATGAAGAGGCCGCCATAGTGGCCGAAATCGGCCGGCCACCACGGCTGCGAATCCGTCATCAGGGCATGCAGGTCCTTGATGACGGCCGTGAGGTCGAGGCTCTTGAACTGCGTGGCATAGTGGAACGATGGGCCCATCGGATTGGACTGCGGTGCGTGCTGGTTGAGGATCTGCACGTTCAGCTGGCGTGGCCACCACTCACGATTGGTGTGTCCCCGGGTGCCGCCCGCATAGGGACACTCGCCTTGCGCTGTCTTGCTGCTTTCCACAGTTGCCATGGTCGTCTCCTATCCTCGCCGGGTTCAGCCGCTTGCGGGTCGGCATCCAGAACGAAGCGGCTAGTTAATCTCCAGCGGCCGCGCTCTGACAAGCCTGATGAGCGTCACAGGAATGCTTGCCGCCGGTCAGATTGGCACCCGACACCGCACATCATATCGGTGAGCGCCCCAATCCGTGTTTCCCCTGCAATACATTGATTAAATTGCATTTATTGTCGTAATTATCCACCCGTCGCGACACGCCAGCTTGGCGAAAATCACACTGAATGATACTGTGTAGCTATCAATGTAGCCGTAGGGAATGCGATGGCGCTCAATACACGCAGCGCGGAAGCTGAAGCCCTGGCAACCGAACTGGCGCGCCTCACAGGCGAGACGAAGACGCAGGCGGTGACCAAGGCGGTACGCGATCGACTGGAACGCGTGAAGCGCGGCCGCCACCATCGCTCGCTTGCCGACGAACTCGATACCATCGGCAAACACTGCGCGGCGCTGCCAGTCTTTGATCCGCGCTCCCCGGATGAAATCGTGGGCTACGACGAACACGGACTACCGCGCTGATGGTGCTCGACACATCGGCCGTGCTGGCCATCCTGTTTGATGAACCCGAGAGGCGCCTGTTCTCGGCGGCCAGCTTCGTGGAGACTTCAATGATTCTCGAGTCACGGCATGGCGCTGAAGGCGTGCGCGCGCTCGACCGTTTGCTGGCTGCGGCAACCGTGGAAATCGTCGCGGTTGACCTCGCCCAGGCCCAGGCCGCCCGAGAAGCGTTTCGACAATACGGCAAAGGCCGGCATCCGGCTGCACTTAGCTTCGGCGATTGTTTCCCCTACGCGCTCGCGAAATGCCGCGCCGAGCCGCTGCTGTTCAAGGGAGTAGATTTCTCACGCACGGACGTATTGTCTGCATAGCGATGCGTGATCAAGGCTGGCAGTTTTCGTGCCCGCGCCGCGCCGAACGGCGTATCTTAAGCCCGCCATGAGCACCTTATGAATCGCGATCTGCGCAGTATGCCCGGCGCCCCAGCATCACCGCAGGGCCGGCGCCGACTCCTGCTCTGGCTTGTCCCGATCGTCGCCCTCATCGGCCTCGGTCTGTGCCTGTCCTATTACGTCGATGCGCTCTGGTTCGATTCCCTGGGGTATGCCTCCGTATTCTGGACTCGTCTCGACCTGCAGAGCCTGACCTTCATCGTGTTCGGCGTGCTCACCTTCGCGGTGCTCTACGGCGTGATCCGCGCGCTCCAGCCCGGCCGGCTCGCCGCGTTGATCGGCGACACGGTCTACATCAATCGGCAGCCGGTACGGCTGCCCCTGCAGGCGCTGCTGCGGCTGGTCGCCTTGGGCCTGCCGCTGCTGGTGGCGGTGCTCGCCGGTAGCAGCATGATGGATCGCTGGACCAGCTTCGCGCTCTACGTGCATGCCCCCACCGCGGCCAACGCACCGGACCCGATTTTCGGGCAACCCTTGAGCTTCTACCTCTTTACGTTGCCGGTATGGCAGCTGATCGCGGGCTGGTGGCTGACGCTGGCCCTGATCGCCTGCGCGCTGGCGGGCCTGCTGCTTGCCCTCACCGGGGGCGCGGGCCTGTGGATCCGGCGGCCCGCGGGACCCGAACAGGCGCGGTTGTGGCGCGTGCTGGCCCTAAGCGTCGCGACGGTGCTGCTGGCGCTGGCGGCGCACGTGTATCTCGGTCGCTACGACCGGCTGTATCAGGAGGGCACGGTATTCTCCGGGGTCGATTACACCGACGCGCACGTGACACTGGTGGGATTGCTCGGCGTGTGCGCCGCGCTCGTCGCCGGTGCGCTCATCGCGCTGCTGTGCGCCGCGGCGATGTTGGGCCGGCGCTGGCTTCTGGCCTCGCCGGCACCGGCCGTCGTCGTCTACCTGCTGGTCGGCGTGGCCGGCGGGTACGTCAACAGCTTCATCGTCAAACCCAATCAACTGGTGCGCGAGCGCCCGTTCATCGCCCACAACATCGAGATGACGCGACGCGCCTACGCACTCGACCGCATCGAACCGCACCCCTTCCCGGCCGAGTCGACCATCGAGTCCGTGGATCCGCAGCACAACCAGCCGACGCTCCAGAACATCCGGCTGTGGGACTGGCGCGCGCTCCAGGACACGCTGCGCCAGATCCAGGAGATCCGCACTTACTACGATTTCCCGGACATTGACATCGATCGCTATCAGGTCGGGGGCACCGTGCGGCAGATGATGTTGGCAACGCGCGAACTCAACATCGACAAGCTGCCGCAAAGCAGCCGTAACTGGATCAACGAAAAGCTGATTTACACGCACGGCTACGGCGTCACGATGAACCCCGTGAACGGCTTCACGCCCGAAGGCCTGCCGTCGCTGGTGTTGAGCAACATGCCGGTGCAGAGCACACTGGAGGGCATCCAGGTCAGGCGGCCGGAAATCTATTTTGGGGAACTCACCAACACGGACGTGTACGTCAAGACGCGCCAGCAGGAATTCAATTATCCGCAGGGCGACACCAACAGTCTCACCACCTACCAAGGCACGGCCGGCATCCGACTGGGTGGCTTCCTGCGTCGCACGCTGATCGCGCTCGATCGGGGCGACATCGCCAAGCTCCCCTTCAGCGACGATGTGACGCCGGATAGCCGCCTGCTGATGCGTCGCAACCTGCGTGAGCGCGTCGCGGAACTCGCACCGTTTCTCACCCTCGACCCGGACCCCTACGTCGTGGTCGGCCGGGACGGCCGGATCTACTGGTTCATGGACGCCTTCACGACCGCCGACTCTTACCCCGATGCGCGCGGCTTCCAGCTCGGCGATCAATCGATCAACTACATCCGCAACAGCGTCAAGATCATCATTGACGCCTACACCGGCGCCACGACCTTCTACGTCTTCGACCCGCACGACCCGGTCATCACCGCCTATCGGGCGCTGTTTCCGGCCCTGTTTACGGATGCTGCGGCAATGCCGCCGGACCTGCGCCAGCACGTGCGCTATCCGGAGCTGCTGCTGTCGGTGCAGGCGGCCGTCTATGGCCTCTATCACATGACCGATCCGGATGTGTTCTACAACCGCGAGGATCTGTGGAGCGTCGCTGCCCAGATGAGCGCGGCCGATCAACCCCAGCAGGTCAGCGAGCCCAATTTCGTGTTGATGACGCTGCCGGGGGAACAGGCCATCGAGTTCATCGAAATCCTGCCGTTTACGCCCGCCAACCGCAACAACCTGATCGGCTGGATCGCCGGCCGCAGCGATGGCGAGCACTACGGTCAGGCCGTGGTCTACGATTTTCCGAAGACACGCCTCGTCGACGGCCCGCTGCAGATCGAGGCACGCATCGACCAGAACGCGCAACTGTCCGGACAGCTGTCGCTGTGGAATCAGCAAGGCTCGCACGTGCGCCGCGGCAGCCTGATCGTCATTCCGATCGGCCACGCGCTGCTCTACGCCGAACCGATCTACCTGCAGGCCGAACGCAGTCCGATGCCGGAGTTGCGCCTGGTGGTGCTCGCGGTCCAGGACCGCCTCGCCTACGGACCCACTTTTGAAGCCGCGATGGCCGCGCTGTTTGGCGGCGCCGCTTCGACCTTGAGCGCCTCGCCGACAGCAGCCGCCGCTGTGGCCTCTGCTGCGACCCCAGCCTCATCGCGCGAGGCGCTGATCGCGGCGGCCGCGCGCGACCTCACTGACTACCAGCAGCTCACGGCCGCCGGCAAGCTCGGTGAAGCCGGACAGAAGCTCGAAGAGCTGAAACACACGCTGGAGGCACTGCAGGCACGGCGTCCCTGACATTGCCGTGATGCACCTTCTAGGGTCCGACGACCGTGGTCAGGTGAGCGAGATCACCGATCAATCCGGTATCGCCTGTAACCGACAGCTTGCCCTTTGCCTGGTCCCAGGCCAGGGTCGCCGTCCTGCCCTGGCCCTTTTCGTAGCCGTATGTCGTCCCATCGTCGTCATAGAGCGTGAAACGCGCGTCGCTGCCGGGATACACCCGCACCTCGCTCAACACCTGATGCGTCGCCGTGCTGGGCACCTGCGCGCCCAGCGGCAGGATTGAACCGGCGCGCACGAAGACCGGGATCCGGTCGATGGGGGCCGCGGCGGTAATGGTCTGGCCGCCCCCATATTTCTGGTTGGTCCAGAAGTCATACCATTCGCTCCGCGCCGGCAGATAGACCATGCGGCTGGTCACCCCCTGCTCGGTCACGGGCGCCACGAGCAGCGCCGGACCCAGCATGTATTCGTCGCCGAGGTTGCTGACCGCCGCATCGTCGGGAAAGTCCATGAACAGCGCGCGCATGAACGGCGCACCGGTCTCATAGGTCGCGTGTGCGAGGCTGTAGAGATAGGGGATCAGGCTGTAGCGCAGGCGCAGGTACTGGGCCATCACGCCCTCGGCTTGCTTGCCATAGGCCCAGATCTCGGTGTGCTTGCGGTCACCGTGCAGGCGCAGGGTCGGCAGGAAGGCACCGTACTCGAACCACCGCACCAGCAGCTCCGGATAGTCGTCATCACCGCCGACCGTGTCGCGCGCGTCGGTGGGGTCGATCAACAATGGACGCTCGGCCTTGTGCTCCCCCGGCAGAGCCTGCCAGCCGCCGATATCGTTGCCCCAGTAGGCCAGGCCGGAGGCGGTGAAATCCAGACCCGTGGGCACCTGGCGGCGCAGAGCCTCCCAGGTCGGCTGGATGTCAGATGACCAGAACAGGGCGCCGTTGCGCTGGGCGCCGATATAGGCCGCCCGCGCCAGGATCAGGCTGCGCAGGTTCGGTCGATCGCGGCGCGAGCCCTCGGCCACGCCCTGCACATGCAGCAGCGGGAAGAGATTGTGATAGCGGTCGCCCGAGCCGATTGAGTAGAAGAACCCATCCGGCACCAGGTCCGGCTCGGTCTCGTCCAGCCAGAACCAATCGAAGCCGCGCGCGGCGATGTTGTCGCGGATCTTTGACCAGTACCAGGCCCGCGCGTCGGGATTGGTGGCATCGATCAGGGCGCCGGCGCGGTCGCTGCGCTCGGGCAAACCATCGACGGGATTTCCGTTCTTATCCTTCAGCAGCCAGCCCTTCGCAGCCAGAAAATTGAAGTAGCGCGACTCCTTTTCGAACCGCGGCCACACACTGATCAGGCTGTGATAGCCGGCAGCGTGCAGCGTGCGGTTCATGGCGTCGGGGTCCGGAAAGGCCACAGGATCGATGTCCAACTGACCCATCCGCGTCCAGTAGAACCAGTCGAGCACCATGACATCCAGCGGATAGCCACGGCTGCGATAGCCGTTGGCGACGTCCAGAATTTCCTGCTGGCTGGCGTAGCGGGCCTTGCTCTGGATCAGTCCAAAGGCGGCCTTCGGCGGCAAAGGCGTGGTTCCGGTCACCCGCCGATACCCCGTGTAGAGCGCATCGGTAGTCTTGCCGGTGATCACGAAGAAGGAAACCCGTTCGCCGACTTCAGACTGCCAATGGGTCGAACCGTTGACCGCGGCCGAAACGTGAGTGTCGGAGGGATTGTCCCACACGATGCCGTAGCCGCGGTTGGTGACCATGAACGGCACGCATACGGTCTCACCGGCCGCGGCGTCGTAACTGTGTTTGCAGTCGATGGTGCGGCCTCGATAGTCGAGTACGCCCTCCTGATTTTGACCCAGCCCGTAATAGTGCTCGTCCGGCGTTGCGCTGAAGGTGGCGCCCACCCGATAGGTCCTCTCACCCGCCACCACGTGCGGCGCCTTCTCCCAACCGCGCATCTGGGTCAACACCGCGCCGTCGGGACCGCGCAGCGTGATGAACACGGGCGGCAGCGAGGGGAGGAAATAACGGGCCACCTGGTCCGCAGGACCGGGCCATTTCGGTGGCGCGACTTCGACAATGATGCCCGCTGCGCCGAACCGGTCGCCCGCCTGGCCGGTGGTATGGGTCCAGCCCGTCGCGTCGCTGTGAGCGATGAAGCCGTAGCCGGGCTTATCGACGACCCGGTCACGCTCGTCGCTGATAGTCACCCGCACCACATTGGGAGCATAGGGCTCAATGGCGACGTAGGCACCGTAGCGGTCCAGCACCGCCAGCGGCTCAGCGTGGGCCGTGGATAGCCCAAGAATCAACGCCACTGCGCCCAGTCCGAAAAGCCTCCGCATCGAGCGCGCGTGCATGGGAGATCCGTCCATCGTGTCGCTCAGTTGGGTTTGCTGCGGTACATGTGAGTCGTTATACAGTACATGCTTCAGGCTCACCGATCCGTCATGAGGACCCGACAATGCGGCCGCAATTCCTAGCCCGAGGACTGCTACTGGGCGCTTTGGTGTTGTTCGGCTGCCCGGTGTGGGCGGCAATCGAGGCGGCAAGCCCGCCGATGGGCTGGAACAGTTGGGACGCCTACGGCTTCACCCTCGATGAGAAGGCCTTCAAGGCCAACGCCACTCAGCTTGCCGATCTTCGGTCCTATGGTTGGACCTACGCGGTCATCGACGAAGGCTGGTACATGGAAAATCCGCGGGGCGCCAAACTGGCCGAGCGCAATTATCAGCTGAACGCCGCGGGCCTGTTGATCCCTTCGCGGAAGCGCTACGCATCGGCCATCGACGGCGCGGGATTCAAGCCGCTGGCGGATTGGGTCCACAGCCGGGGACTAAGATTCGGGCTGCACATCGTGCGCGGAATACCGAAGCAAGCGGTCGAACGAAACACGCCCATATCCGGGACAGATTTTCACGCCGCTGAGGCGGCCGATACCAGCGAGACCTGTCCGTGGGACGACGGCAATTTCGGCGTCTTGGACAACCCCGCCGGCCAAGCCTATTACGATTCGATGATCCGGCTTTACGCTCAATGGGGTGTCGACTTTCTAAAGGTCGACTGCATCTCGGCACACCCCTTCAGAGCGAGCGAGATTCGCCAGATCCACGAAGCGATCCGCAAGGCGGGGCGTCCGATCGTTCTTAGTCTCTCCCCGGGGCCCACCCCGCTGGAGCAGGCCCAGTTCGTCAAGCGTAATGCCCAAATGTGGCGCATCGCGAACGACCTCTGGGACGGTTGGCGGCTTGACGGCGACATCCATCCCGCCGGCTTCCCCGTTGGTGTGTCGAGTGCATTCGACAACCTGGCCAAGTGGAATGCGTTCGCGGCGCCCGGCGCGTGGCCGGATGCGGACATGCTGCCATTCGGCGCCCTGAAGCCCAACCCCGGCTGGGGTGTTGCGCGCGACAGTCGCCTGACGCCCGACGAAATGCGGACCCAGTTCACGCTGTGGGCCATCGCCCGTGCACCGCTGATCCTTGGGGCCAATCTGACCGAGCTCGACAGAGCCACCCGCGGCCTGATTACAAATCGTGCTGTTATCCGGATCAACCAGACATCCTGGGCGAGCCACCCGATCGCATTGCCGGCCGGCTTCGAGAACTACCGCCTCTGGCAGGCGTTGGCGGGTCCGCGGGCGCGACCGACCCGCTATATTGCAATCTTCAACCTCGACGACAAGCCGGCGCACCTTTCCGCACCATGGGCTCAACTGGGGCTTACCGGCCGCCATGCGGCCAGGGATCTTTGGAGTGACGAGGTGCGCCCGATTTCCTCTGAGCTATCCGTGGTCCTGCCGCCCCATGGATGTGCCGTGTTCAGGGTACAGTAGCGCGCGTCCTGAGATGCAAGGTACCAAAACACCATGAACGGGCGCCATCCTCACGCTGAAGTCCTGTCAACTCTTCTCCTCGGTGCACTGTTGACGGCTTGTGGTGGTGGAGGGTCCGGTAGTTCCTCTTCCGGCTCCGGCAGCAACGGCGGCGGCACAGCTGCCTCGACCTCCTACACGGTAGGCGGAAGCGTCAGTGGGCTTAACGGCGTCGCATCCGTGTCTCTCAATGGGGCGACGGCACAGTCACTCAGCAGCGATGGTAGTTTCGTGTTCTCCTCCAGCTTGGCGAGTGGCGACAGTTACATCGTCACGGTGGTCACCGCCCCGACGGGGGAGACCTGCTCGGTCAGTAACGGCTCCGGTACCGTGGGCTCCGCCAACGTCACGAACGTCACCATCAACTGCGCTGTCCCCTCCGGTACTTCTGTCCCACCGAACACGTATTCCGCCGCGTCCTTCCAATCGGGTTACTTCGCGCGGATAAACGCCGTTCGGCAAGCACTGCAGCTGGGATTGCTGGCGCAGTCGAGCGATCTGGATGCTTCTTCCCAGGCCCAAGCCCTCTACAATGCGGTGAACTTCAACCCTGCGACCATGTTTGGCGTAGACCCCTCGACTGGCGATCTGTACGCCCATTCTGAAGATTCGGGCATGCCCGATTTTTATGCCGCCACTCCGCAGGCTCGTGCGACGTTGGCCGGCTACTCTTTGGGAGGCGTCGGCGAGGTGGCAGGCGGTACGCTGGTTGACGACGCCAACAGCGGCCTCTTGGCTGCCAATCAGCTGCTGAACACGGTGTACCACCGAGCCAACATTCTGTTGGACACATACCGGTACATCGGAATTGGTGTCGATGCCGCGTCCAATAGTTTCGAAGGCTACGGCTGGTACGTCTCGGACATGGGCACTGTCAATAACGCTCAAACGTTATCGACCGGAACGATCGTCACTTATCCGGCCGACGGTGCAACAGATGCCTTTGCCTACTTCTGCAACAGCTGCGAGGATCCCAGCCCAATTCCCAGTCTGCCTTCAAACCAAGCTTTGGGCGGACCCATCAGTGCGCAGATCGCTGCCGGCCACGCCTTGTCGGTCACCTCGTTCACGCTGGCGGACGCCGGTGGTAGCCCGGTCAGCGTGCACCTCAGCGACGCCCAAACCGACACCAGTGGGTTCTTACCCGGCAATATCGCCTTCATTACTCCCGAAGCGCCTCTGAGTCCCGGGGGTACCTATACCGCCACTTTCAGCGGCTCGGACGGCTCAACCGCCCTCAGCAAGACGTGGTCGTTCACGACGCTCGACACCATCACAGTTCTGACGGCATCCCCCTACGTTGTGCATAACGGTAGCTCCTTGGCCATCGATGCCCTTGTGCCGAGCGGGGTTGCATACTTTTCGTTGTCGACATCGCTGACCAGCGGCCAGTACAGCGCCAGCGCATTGGGCGCCAGCTGGGTCATCTCTGTGCCTTCAGGGGCGGTGACCTCGGCACAGACCATTCAACTGAACATTTCCGATGCCGCATTATCCGTTTCGCCGGCGACCATTACTATTACAGTAGAGCCGTGACAGTTCGGCGTGTGGGATTAGGCGGTGACCTTGATTGCAACGATGAGGACATGAGCACGGTGAACCGGTATTTGCTTGACCGGCGCCAATTCAGCGCGCGTTGTGCGGCATTCGCGTTAACGTTGCCCGCTGTAAATGCAGTGCACGCGGTGCGGGGGCACGATGTTCACCTGCCGGATGGGACCGCCGTACCGGCGCTCGGTCAGGGCGCTTGGCACCTGGGGCAGGGAAGGCATCCGGTGGCTGTTGAAGAGGAGGCGGTTCGCACCGGCATTTCGCTCGGAATGACGTTGATCGATACTTCGGGGAATTACGGCAATGGGCGCTCGGAGCAATTTGTCGGTCGCGTGATTGCCGGGCAGCGCGATCGTATATTTCTGGTGTCCAAGGTCGAGGCCGATGAGGTAACAGGCGATGCCATCGCCCGTGCCTGCGCGGCAAGCCTTTCCCGGCTCGGTACGAGCTATCTGGATCTGTATCTGCTGCATTGGCCCGTCCCGAGCACGCTATTTTCCGGTGTCGTGGCGGCCTTCGAGCGACTGCGTGCCGCGGGGACAATTCGCGCATGGGGTGTATCCAACTTCAACCGGAGCCAGATGGAGGATCTGTTCCGTGTCCCTGACGGCCATCGTTGCGCCACCAATCAGGTTCCCTACAGTCTCTATGATCGGCGCATCGAACGGGATGTTCTGCCATGGTGCGTCCAGCACGACATGCCGGTGATGGCGTATTCCCCATTGGGCGGCGACAACAGCCCCTTGGTCAAGGATCGCACGTTGGCGCAAATCGGCGCTGCTCATGGATGTTCGGCGGCCGCCGTTGCACTGGGCTGGCTCATACGCAGCGGAACGGTCATCGCAATTCCCGAATCCGGATCCCCGGCACATGCCAGGGCAAACGCTGCAGCGCTCTCCACGACACTCACATCGGCCGACATTGCGACATTGGATGCGACGTACCCAGTACCTTCTGAAACGACTGAGTTCCTGCGCCGGCTTCGAAGGCGGGTTTCACGCTGGCTGTGACGGCCTTATGACACGGTGGTACGTCGCGTGAGTCTGCCTGCGCTGGCCCTGGTCGTTCGTGTCCGTATCACTACATCCAACCAGGCTGGCATGCTGGCGGTTCATGGCAAAGGCGGCGCACGTGTATGCCAATCAGTAATCTGCTGGTAGGCATGCGCCAGTGTGAGCACTCGCGACTCGGCGAAGGAGGGCCCCGCGATCTGCAGGCCAACGGGCATGCCATCGCGGGTGAAACCGCACGGCACGCAGATCGCGGGCAGACCCAGGACATTGAACATGTGCGTGTTGCGGATTTCAAGCGGCGTTCCGTCCGGCGGCAGAGGCGGGTCCACGTAGCCCGATTCGATGCTCATTGGTGCGATCGCAGTGGTCGGGGTGACCAGCAGATCGATGTTGGAAAACGCGCTGTCGGCCGTCCAGCGCAGGCGCTGCATTTCCCGCCTTGCGTCAATATAGTCCGCAGCGGAAATCGCTGCGGCATGCTGCAGGCGTTGCCGGGTCATGGGTTCATACTGCTGTGGTGCTTGGCCAAAGTAGGGCTTGTGGAAGGCATACGCCTCGGCCGAGGCGATGGTCATCAATATGTTCGCGTAGGGCAGTTCCACCTCGCGCACGCCGGCCGTCAGACGTGCAAGCTGCTGGATCGCGGCGTTGACTGTCGCTTCCATGTCCGGGTCGAGGTCCAGAAAGTACGGCTGGCGAACGACACCTATCCTCAGCGCGGCCGCATTGGCGCCGATCGCCTCAATATAACGATCGGTCGGCCGCTCCGCGCTCGAGACCTGGTGGGGGTCGAAACCGGCGATTGTCTCCAGGAGCAGCGCCGCATCCATGGCCGAGCGGCACAACGGTCCGATGTGATCGAGCGACCAGGACAGGGGGATGACGCCGCGGGTGCTGACGCGCCCGTAAGTGGGCTTCAGGCCGACAACTCCGCAATATGCGGCCGGTTGGCGAATGGACGCCGCCGTGTCCGACCCCAACGCGCCAATACACAGGCCCGCCGCCACGGCTGCGGCGGAGCCCCCCGAGGATCCGCCGGCGATGCGGTCCTGGTTCCACGGATTGCGAACCGCTCCGTAATGGCTGGGTACCGAGGTTCCGCCATACGCGAACTCGTGCATGTTCAGCTTCCCAAGCAGGACCGCGCCGGCCTGCCTGAGGCGCCGCACGACTTCGGCATCTTCGGTGGGGACGCGATCCTTGAATACGGCGCTGGCCGCGGTGGTGCGAACGCCTGCCGTATCGATCAGATCCTTGAGCGCCAGGGGCATGCCGTGCAGAGGACCACGCCACTGCCCTCGCTGGATTTCGGCTTCCGCCTCACGCGCCTGCTGAAGGGCCTGCTCGGCGGTTACCGTGATGAAGGCGTTCAGCGACGGATTCAGGCGTTCGATCCGCGCGAGAAAGGCTTGTACGAGCTCCACCGGAGAGAGCGCCTTGTGGCGCAGCAACTCCATGGCCTGCGCCAGAGTCAGACGCGTGAGGTCGGTGGGCGTTTGCATACTTGAGCCTACCATCGCTGGTGTACGCAGGGTCGGATGTAGTGGTCGTAGACGGTGCGCACGGATTTCATCTGCTCCGGCGTCAGGGGAGGCAACGCGCTCGCGCCGCTGTTGTCCGCAACCTGCCGCGGATTTTTCCCGCCGGGAATGATGGTCGAGACGCCCTCGAACATGAGGATCCAGCGAAGGGCCAGTTGGGCCATAGAGGCGCCCGCGGGCAGCAGCAACTTCAGCTCGTCAACGGCTTTCAGCCCGATTTCGTAAGGAACGCCCGAAAACGTCTCGCCGACATCGAAGGCCTCGCCATGACGGTTGAAATTGCGGTGATCGTCACGCTCGAACGTCGATTGCGCGGTGAGCTTGCCCGTGAGCATTCCGGAGGCTAACGGTACTCGGATAATGGTCGCGACTCCGCGGCGCGCCGCCTGCGCCAGGAAGGTCTCCGCCGGACGCTGACGGAACATGTTGAAGATAATCTGGATGGACTCCACGTTGGGGAATTCCATCGCCTTGAGTCCCTCCTCGACCCGCTCGACGCTCACTCCGTAGTGCTGGACCTTGCCGGCTTTCACCAGATCATCCATGGCCGCGAAGCTCTCCGGCCGGTAGTAGGTGTCCGTCGGCGGGCAGTGCAGCTGTACGAGCTCGAGAGAGTCGACTCCGAGGTTCTGGAGCGAGCGGTCGATGAAAGCCGTGAGGTTTTCGCTGCTATAACCTGCGGCGACATGGGGACTGAGGCGGCGTCCGGCCTTCGTGGCGACGTGAAAGGACGCCGTCGTTTCCTGGCGCAGCCGCCCCAGGAGACGCTCCGAACGGCCGTCGCCGTAAACGTCAGCCGTGTCGAAGAGGTTGACCCCCAGCTCGAGAGCCCGCTTCATGGCTGCGATGGATTGCTCATCATCGACGGCGCCCCACGCGCCGCCCACCGCCCAGGCGCCGAACCCGACCTCCGAGACATCCCAGCCGATTCGGCCGAATTTGCGATATTTCAAGAGCATCTCCTGATGCCAAATCGAAGGGGTCGGATGGCGGTCGCTGATGCTAGGCTTGTCGGATCTCGCGCAGTCGGCTTTGGCATGTCACTCACTTGCAGCCCCGACACAACAGAAGGAAACGGTCATGACTAGCGTGATGGCAGGAGAATTGATCGCCCCGACGCTCGCGAAGGCAGGTGTCAGGACTGTGTTCGCACTAAACGGTGCACATGTTCAAGCTATCCTCGAAGGCTGCCTCGACCACGGCATCCGCCTCATCGACGTTCGCCACGAGTCGGCCGCGGGGCATGCCGCAGAAGGATACGCGAAGGCTACAAGGGGCTTGGGAGTGGCGGTGGTGACTGCTGGCCCCGGGTTCACCAACGTTTTGACCTCGCTTGCCAACGCCTTCATTGACCGTACCCCCGTGCTGTATATCGCCGGCGGGTGCCCGCTTGCGGCCGCCGACAAGAATGTACTTCAATCGGGGGTTGATCAAGTGGCTGTCGCAAAGCCGATCGCCAAATGGGCGCACCGCGTGCCTGCGCCCACCGAGATCCCGCGGCTGATCGCTCATGGCATTCGGGTCGCGACGGCGGCGCCGACCGGTCCGGTATTCCTGGAGATTCCTTGGGACATCATGTTGGCCCAAGTAGATCGCAATCAAGTTCCCATTCCGGATGAGGTGATGCTCGATCTCGCATGCCCACCGTCCAGCGAAAAAATCGACGCGACGCTCGCGCTCCTGCACGAGGCCACGGCCCCCGCTGTCATCGCAGGTGTCGAGGTTTACCGCTCGGAAGCCTGGAACGAGCTTCGAACCTTTGTCGAGGCAAGCGGTCTTCCCGTTTTCACCGAGTACGAGGCGCTGGGAACTCTCCCGTCTGACCACCCGCTGTGGATGGGCACAAACTTTCAGCTCGCTCGGCTTCAACCGAAACACAAGCCGGATGTGGTCCTCGCCCTGGGTGTTCGTTTCGGCTGGAACACACCCAGATTCGAGACATTTTCAGGAAAGATTATTCATGTCGAGTCCGATCCGAACGAGATCGGTCGAGTCAATACTCCGGCGATAGGCATCGTTGCCAACGCCAAATTGACGCTGCGGCTGCTGAACGAACGCCTGGCCCGATCCGGCTTAACGGACCGCTCAGCGTGGATCAGCCGACTGCGTGATGCCCTAAGTGCGATACGAGCAGAGGCGATTTGCGCCAAGGAAAAAAGCCAGGAGATCCGCCCGCATCCGTTCGCCGCCGCCGAAGTGGTGTGCAAGGCGGCCGCCAACGCCGTCATCGTAGCCGACGGCGCTTTCACGAAACACTGGATGGAAGATGCGGTGCAGCGCAAGCGCCCGGGGTGTTATTTCAGCCACGGCTCCTTCGGAGCCATGGGTATTGGCTTCGGTTTTGCGATTGGCATCAAAGCGGCTCGTCCAGATGATCCCGTACTGTGCGTTACCGGCGATGGCGCAGCCGGGTTCACTCTTGCCGAGCTCGACACGATGGTTCGCCAAAAAATGCCAATTGTCGTGGTGGTCATGAACAACCATGGCTGGGGAGCAATAGACCCTGCTCAGCATCCGGAAGGCTCCAATCGCCCCGCGGGGATACGTCTCGGCCAGGCCCGCTACGATGAGGTCGCCAAGGCATTCGGCGGACACGGCCGTCACGTCACAACCCTCGAAGAATTGACGGCGGCGATCGAGGAGGCGTTCAAGGCTACCCTACCTACCTGTATCAATGTCGAGGTGGGAATGGGAGGATTCCCGCCGGCGTTCAAAGCAGCGACCCTGGGGATCGCGCTGCCGTTTCTCGAGTAGGAGCCGATGCCGGACATGCGTCATCCGCTACGCACGTCTGGCCGCCCGTGAGGCAATTCCTACGCGAGCCGGTAAGCTTCGCAGACGCAGGAGGACAAGAATTCACTACGGAAAATTGTGAACAGCGGCATTGCGGCAGGCGCTTGCGCCGGTGTAGCTATGATAGCCACGACCCACGGACAATCGCGAGGTGCGGCATGCGCAGGGCGGATAAGGGCGAAGCGAGCGGCAAGGTTACACCCGTCAACAATCTGACGGAGTTCTTCCGTGATGGACTCGCCAGCTCGCTGGCACAACGGCGTGTCTCGCTCGACGAACACACGGCACATTACGTGGTCAGTTTGCTGGTGCTCTACTCTCGCACCGAGGTGGCGCACGCGGGCCTGCGCCCGGGCCAGCGCTGGGTGAGTCTGGCGGAACTGTTAGGGCAGGCAAGAGCGGCACCCTCCCGCTCGCAGCGCGAGGCCTCACTGCAGCGGCTCGGTGATATATCGCTGTTCCTGGCCGGATTCTTTCCGCACAGTTTCGAGCGACGCCTGGTGGACATGGACTACCACATCGCGATGGGTGGCCGTGCCTATGGTGCCCTCGCCGCGGCGCCGATCAGTGGTCCGCGCCGCACCCTGCGCGGGGTATTTGGCGAGCTGGCGGGCAAATTCCAGCCCGTGGTCGATGCCATCGGTGCGATCAGCGATATGGCCCGCGTGTGGGGGCCAAATGACGTGCTGCGGCTGTATGAATTGTGGTTAAAGACGGGCAGTCCGCGCGCACAGGATCTATTGCGGCAACTGGGCGTGCGGCCGGTCCCGGCGTCGCTTCGGTTGAACTAGTCGCGCATGCTGCGTCCTCTACAGCGCCTGCTGGAAACCATCTACGATGCGCCGAGCGGCCATGATGTGCGTGATTTCCTGGTGACCGAGCGCCGGCATCTGCCGGGGGAGTGTCGCGCGCACGCGGCGGACGAAGAGCTGGTGCTCGTGCAGCAGCGACGCTGTGCCTATCTGATGCTTTATCTGGATTCAGCCGTGCTCGCGCGCCTGCGCGAGCGCGATCCGCTGCGCGCACTGAATGGCGGCAACATTGCCGATTTCTGGGTTGCGCTGGAGGGCGTTAGCCACTTTTCCTGCCTGATGTGGAACGCCGGCCATGAACGCGGCGTCACCTTACTCGATCTGGAATTGCAGGCGGAAATCGACAAGTACATCGTTTCATTCTGGCTTCTGCGCACCCAATATCCGGGTCACCTGCCGCGTGAACTGCACCATGTGCTCTTTGTGCGCACGCACGTGAATCCCGCCCTGTCTGCGGCACGCCGGCAAATCTACGCGACCGCGACGCACTATGCCGCCCGATTCTGCACCAGCTTGCAGTCCGCTCTGTTCTCGAGCCGGCCGGCCCACCGGCGCGGCGCGGTCGCCATGCTGCGCCGTTTCTACCGCCTGACGAGCTCCGGCAAGCTCAGGTATATCGATGCGCTCGCAGCGAGCGGCTAAAAGTCCGTCCGAGGTCACTGCGTACCGCTGAGTTCTCGGATCCGGATACTGCGAAATACCACGTCGACTGTAACGCAACTGCAATCTGAATTGCTTAGCTTTCCTGGTGCTTTCCTTCGAGATCATAAGACCCACAGGAGCACCCGATGATGCGTCGATTGGTCCCCCCGACCCTGTTTGTCGTCGCGTCCGTCGCGATACCGGTGATGAGCGCCTACGCGAGCCCCGATCTGATCGCGGCAGCCAGCATACCCGCCACCTATGAGGACCTGAACAACCAGACGGCCGCGCCGCTTGAGAACGGCGTCCCGGGCAACCGCCTCGGCGGTTTCGGCTCATCCATCACCTACGCGGGTGGAGACACGTTTTTGATGCTGCCGGATCGCGGTCCGAATGCCGTGGAGTTTGCTTCCGCCATCGACAGCACGGTTTCGTACATCAATCGCTTCCACACTTTCAATCTGCGCCTGCTGCCCGCCACGCCGGCAGACGAGGGTGTGCAAGATAGCAACACTACCCCGAATCCAGTGAGCGGCCTGAAGCCTCCATTTGATGTTTCCGGGCTGCCGTTCATTCTGACACCGACCTTGCGTGCGACTACGCTCCTGTGGAGCCCGACGCCGCTTAGCTACGGTGCCGCCGGCGCGTTCACGGATGACAAGGGCAATCCCATCGGTCCTGGAGCGCCGGCGCTCAACGCCACGAATCATAGATATTATTTCACGGGCCGTTCGGACGGCTTTGCGTACAATCCGGCCAAGCCGGCCGTATATCCGAATCTTTCCAACAATCCGAACAATGCGCGCCTGGATCCGGAGAGCATCAAGATCTCGAACGACGGGCTGTCCGTGTTTTTTTCCGACGAATACGGTCCCTACGTCTACCAGTTTGCGCGTGCCACCGGTGAGCGCATTCGCTCCTTCAGATTGCCGGACAGTTTCGCGGTAATTCCGAATACGACCACGAATACCGAGACCGGAGGCTTCGGCACGGACACACAGAACAGCAACAGCTCACGCCTGGAGGGGCGCATTGCCAACAAGGGCGCGGAAGGCCTGGCCATCACCCCCGACGGCAAGACATTGGTGGTGGCTCTTCAGAGCGCACTGATCCAGGATGGGGGTACCGGACCCAATGGAGCGTTCACGCGTATCGTCACTATCGACATTGGCAGCGGCAATGTCACAGCGCAGTACGCTTATCCGCTGTTTGCCACCAAACCCGGAAAGTACACTACGATCAGCGAGCTACTCGCCGTCAATGACCATCAGTTCTTGGTCGATGAGCGAGATGGGAAGGGTTTCGAAGGCGGCGGTGCCGCCAGCTACAAGGTCTTGAATCTGGTTGACATTCAAGCGCAAGGTGTTGCAGATGTCAGCAACAACGCGAGCTTCTTGAAGAACAGCCCAGCAGCCGTAGCACTGCAAAAGATACCGTTCTTGGATATTGTGGCGGTGATCAAGGCGCACGGCCTGGATCCAAGCCTCGACCTGCCTGCTAAGCTGGAGGGTATCACCTTCGGCCAGGACGTTACCCTCAACGCAGTTACGAAGCACACGTTGTACCTCTCAAGTGACAATGATTTCCTCGGCAGCTTCGTTCTCGATGATGACCTGCAGGCGGATGTCCACGATAATCCAACGAAGATCTTCGTCTTTGATTTCAACCAGAGTGATCTGGACTCCCTGGGGCCAGCAAGCACGGCACAGAATCTGGGATGGAAATACGTCGCGCAGCCGCTCGTGTCGGAGCAGGTGCCGGATTTCTTTTCGCCGGAGCAGTTCCCCTCTTTCTTATTCGGGCCCCCCACATTTGATTCCCGCGGCCGTTAGGGTTCTTCCAAGAGGGTCTCGGAGGTTGTGCCGACGCCATCGACGCAGATGGCGCCGGCACTTAGGCCCCGGCGGCGGGGTCATCACGACGCACTCCTACATCGGCGCCGCCGCGCTCTCGTGACCGGTGACTCGGCCGTTATCCAGCGGTCATCCCGTCCTCCTGCCCCCGATATCAGGGAACCAACCCCGGATTGACGGCGTTCCAAACTCACCCCTATCCTGGGTGCCTCGGAGTCGGCGACACATCGGAACACAGGGAGTATCGGATGAAAACAGGGCTCATCGCGGCCGCGTGCGGCTTTGTCGTGCTCGCCACGGCAGGCAGGGCGCAGGTTCCCGCCAACATCGCCGAGAAGGTCCGCGCCGCGGGCCAGGCCATGGACCCCACGATCGGCCAGCTCTACGCGCCAATGTTCCCGAAGGAGGTCTGGGCCGGCGTCAGCATCCAGCGCGATATCGCCTATGGCTCCGATCCACTGCAGAAGCTTGACGTGTTCACGGCGGATGGGGCCACGGGCAAGAAGCTTCCGGTACTGCTGTTCGTGCACGGCGGCGGCTTCACGCGTGGCGACAAGCACGGCGACTTCTATCCTGACAATATCACCCTGTGGGCCGCCAAGAACGGCATGGTCGGAGTCAACATCGACTATCGCCTCGCGCCGAAGGACCCCTGGCCGGCGGGTGTCAAGGATCTAGCCTCGGCGATTGCCTGGACCCATGCCAATATCGCGCGCTACGGCGGCGATCCCAACCGCATCGTGCTGTTCGGCCATTCGGCCGGCGCCAACCATGTCGCCGACTACGCTGCCCACCCCGAGGTGCGAGGCGCGGAGGCATCTTCGGTCAAAGGCGTGATCATGCTCTCGCCAGCATATGCCACCGCCCCGGCTGCCCGCCCGAACGCCTACTATGGCCGGGACGCCGATCTCGGCTCGGCGCAGGGGCAGATCACACGCCTGACCGCAAGTCCGTACCCGCTGTTTTATGGCTATGCGGAGTTCGATCCGCCACCGATGAAAGCGACGGCCACCGCCCTGATTGAGGGCCTGTGCCGGACCAGGAGCCGCTGCCCCAAATCTGTGGAGCTGAAGGACTCCAACCACTTCTCGGAAGGCATGGCGGTCGGCACCCCTGATCAGCAGCTGACCGGGCCGCTGCTAAAATGGATCAAGGCGCTGCCGCGGAAGGGATAGGTTGCTTTGACCCATGTGCCGAGCGAAACATTCAAGGAGCTCATGTCCATGACGGAACAGTCGGCGCATCGGCCACTCGCAGGCAGGGCCATCACTTACAAGCGCCCGGGCGGATACGAGGTAATCGAGATCTGCGAACGCACGGTGCGGCCGCCTGGCGTCGGCGAGGTTCGCATCAAAGTAAAGGCGGCGGCGGTGAACCCGACCGACATAGGTCTTCGCCAGCGGGGGATTCCCGATCAAACCTGGACTGTGGTGCCGGGCATGGATGCCGCGGGTATCATCGAGTCTGTCGGGTGGGGCGTGTCGCGCCTTCAGGCTGGGCAGAAGGTCATGGCAGCCGTCATGCCGCGCCGACCCGAAGGTGGAGCGCAGGCCGAGCACATCGTAGTGCCCGCGCCCTCGGTTGTTCCAATACCCGAGGGTGTTTCATTGGTGGAAGCCTCCACTGTGCCGATGAATGGACTGACGGCGCTGCGCGCACTGGAGCTTGCCGCGCTGGGCAGGGGGCGGCTCTTTGCCGTAAGCGGCGGTGCCGGCCTCCTGGCTCATTACGCAATCGCGGCCGCAAAACGGCAGGGGCAAAAGGTGATTGCTGACGCCAAACCAGAAGAAGTCGAATTGGTACGCAGCTACGGAGCGGATATTGTAGTTGCGCGCGGAGCGGGCTTTGCCGATGCGATTCGTCGCGAGGCGCCCGCAGGTGTCGACGCGCTGCTCGACACGGCGCTGCTCGCGGAAGGGTCCTTCGGCGCGATCCGTGACGAAGGCGTCTACATCCCGGTTCGCGGCTGGGGAGACAAACCGAGCGAGCGGGAAATCAAGATCAAGCCAGTCTTTGTGTCCGAAGTCCTCGAACGTACCGAATGGCTCGAACTGCTGCGCGACATGGTCGCGGCCGCGCAGATCAAGCTGCGCGTGGCAGGGGAATACGCGCCCGAGCGCATTGCCGATGCGCAGCGTGCGCTTGAGGCCGGCGGCCTTCGCGGCCGAGCGGTTGTGCTTTTCTAGCGGGTCGCAAAGCATCCCGAACCGGCAATCGGGATCCCGTGCGTGATGGCGTCTATTTGAAAATCTGTCCGGCGTAGTCGCTCAGGAAATCCCGCCAGAGGAACCAATAGTGCCGTCCGGGGATCTCTTTATATGAGGTCGGAAAATCCTTTGACTTCAAATCGGCTTCGAGCGCGACGGTGCCGGCTCGAGCCATGTCGGTATCCCCCGCGCCCGTCCAATAGAGCTTCACCCCATCCTTCTTGATCTCCATGAGCTGTGATTCGAAGGTCGGATCGCCCACTCGGCCGCCAGCGCTGAATACGCCGATATAGCCAAACAGGTTGGGATTGTTGTTTGTCGTGGTGACCGTCTGCCCGCCGCCCATCGAAAGTCCGGCAATCGCGCGATGATTCTTGTCGGAGTAGACGCGATAGGTTTTCTCCACGAACGGTATCACGTCCTTCACGATGCTTTCCGGGTAAGACCCCGCGTAGGGCTGCGCGGGGAATTGCGGCCGCGAACCGGTACCCGAGGAGGCATTGCCAACGGGATTGCGGGCCGCGCCTGCGGCTCCTGCGCCCGGATTTGGCGCGGGCGCCGTCACTTGTTGCACGGACGGAGTCGGTCCGTCGCCGAAACCTTGCGCAACGGTCTGAGTCGCATTTCCATTGGGCATCACCACGATCATCGGTACCGCTTTGGCCGCCGCGATCAGGTTGTCCATGATGATATTCGCGCGGCCCATCGTCATCCAGGCATCCTCGTCTCCTCCGGCACCGTGCAGCAGGTAGAGCACCGGATACCGCTTCGAACCGTTGGCCTGGTAGTGCGGCGGTAGGTAGACGTACATGCGTCGCTGATCCAAGTGCAGCGTCGGCGACGGATACCACACCTGCTCGATTGTCCCGTGCGGCACGTCTTTGAAATCCCACGTTGCATCCGCAGGACCGCTGACCATCAGCAAGCTGCTGAAACGGTTGCCGTCGCGTTCCGTCTCCGAGTTCGATGGATCCAGCGTCCGTACGCCGTCGACCAAAAACCAATAACCATATAGTTGCGCGGCGAGTGGTCCGACCGTCGTGGACCATACACCCTGCTCGTCTTTCGTCATCGGCATTTGGGTCGCGCCGACCCAATCGGCATTGAAGGTCACTTCCGAGGCCTTCGGCGCATAGATGCGAAACGTTACATGATGATCGTCGAAAATTTGCGGTGAGCGCAGTCGCGGCGCAGTCGTGACTGTGGGCGCCGCACTCGCTCTGGGTGCCGCCGGCATCGCCTGATTCTGGCCGTGCGCGGAGGCGGCAAGCATTGCGGCGGCGATGGCCAATCCTGAGTAGTTGCGATTCATGGGGACTTCCTCGTGCACCACACACCGGCCCTAGACCGAAGCCCTCTCATCGCTTCAGAGTCAGGGATGACATGTCCACGTCCGCGGGCGCATGACCGAAATACCGATACCCTTGTAAAACGATGGCTTTGAATTTCCTGGTAAGTTGCGGCACCTTGGTGGTCGCGGCCTTCAAATCAGCGCTCACGCCGGCGTCGAAGCTCGTTTTGGCCGCGAGGTTCCTGGCGATATCCACATCAATGCTGGTGATTGCCTGTGCGGCGTCCCGAGATGAGTCGAAATACTTCGAATCACTCTGAGCCAGGAAGATCCTCGGAGCCAGGGCGGCGAGGGCGTTGTTCTCGTTCTCCATGGCTGTCAGCAGATCCTTCGAATCCTTGCTGAACGCCTTGAGATCCGATTGCCCGGAATCCTCTCCGACCCTTGCGAAATAGGAGTGGGCGACGACTGCCGTCGACTTAAGCTTGGATTGAAGGGCACCGACATAATGAGAATATTCCGCACCGGCCTGTGCGTGGGAGGCGAATACCGGGTCCGCAGCTGACGAGGAAGCGGCGCGACCGGCCATTGAACCCACGCAGATGGCAATGATTGTTGCAGCCAGAATCAGCCGCCGAACGTGCCTGGATTTTGACGGACCCACGTGCATCAACGATTGCAGCTCCTTCTCGCAAAGCGCGTCAGTGCCGATTCCTGACCCGAATGCAGCGATGTTCGCGAATATACTCCAGTGCTTCGGGACGCTGCACGTTTGCTCCGCGGTTGAGGCCTAAGTCCGCCCCAAGAGCCTCGCTTGATCGCTGCTGCGCGGGTTCAGGGCTGTGGCCGGTATGCAGGTATAATCTGCGCCTGCCCCTCTCTTCCGGTCAGTTGGTCCACGGAGAAACGCATGCGATCCGCTATCAAGACCGCCTTGGTCGTTACCGCCGCTGCCGTAGGCTTGAGTGCCGCCGGCTTTGCCATCGCCCAGACCGATCCAAAAATCGGCACGACCGTCACTGATCCGCCCGGACCTGTGCCGGATCCCAGCCATGTGCCCGTAGTCCTTCCCAAGGACATCAAATGCATCGGCAAAGAAGGCGCGCAGCAGACCTGCGTTTTGTTCGGCGATCCCAATAAGGCAGGCCTTTACGGTGTGATCTACAAATGGTGGCCGGGCCATTTCTCCAAGCCGCATTTCCATGACCAGGACCGCTATGCGTACGTGATCTCCGGAACGTGGTGGGTTTCCACCAGCAATGTCTATGACGAGCGAACCACCTACCCGGTCCATGCGGGCACGGTGGCGATCGACGTGAAAAATACCGTGCATTGGGACGGCGCCCGCACTGGCGAGAAGGAACCGGCGGTCCTGGAACTCGTCGGCATGGGTCCGGTTAAGACCATCTCGGTTGATGAGAACGGCACGCCCAAGCCTGCCCGCCGTCCCTAAAGCGCGGCGGTAATCCCAGACATTCTGCGGCGCGGCAAAAGCAGCCACGGAAACTCACAATCCTTGCAAATAAAAATGGTGGAGTCCTCGCGGACCCCACCATTCCTGCTCGAGCACCGCTATCTGCAGACCAAGGTCATCTGCACGGCAACTGCATCGAAGCGTCCTTCCGTTGGACTCGGTCGCGCGCGTGGCGAACGCCTGCGCGCATCCTCCATGGCCGCCATGGCCGGTACGAGGTTCCGACTAGCGATGTACCTCGCCACCAACCAGCACGCCCGGAGACGCGATCGAACCAACGTTTGTATGTACCACTTGGATCACCTCCTTTAGTTGCCGTGGGCTCCTCATCGGCGCGGGCCGCCCACCAAAGCCACGCGTTTCAAATCAGAAATCAAGGCTGATAATGTCAAAAGTATACTTAACTGGCTGATTATATTAGGCTATTCAACCAGTGTCCACCTTACGCAAGCGCGGGTAGTGTCCTAATTTGGTTTTCAACAAATCAACTCCCCAAGGCGAGCGACAGGGCGCCACGGATCCACTCGGAGACCGTCTGGTTATTGGCCTTGGCCACGGCCTCGACCCGCTTGCGATCCTCGGCATTGAGGCGGATCGGCACGATGAATGACTTCGCGTCCCCCTTCGGGAACTTGGGGCGTCCGGGCTTTCTGGGCTTAGGCTGGGTCAAGATTCCTGAACTCCTGAACGATGGCGGCTCGGACCGCAGTTTCCGGGGATACGGCTGGCGGGATGTGCAGCACGGTCACGTGACGCTTGGGCTGGGCCGGATCGTCCGTGGCATGGGACCACGCATAGGCGGTATTCGCCTTGGGGTGGCCGTAGAGGTCGAACACCTCCACGATCCCCTCCCAGACGGTTTTGCCTTGGAACACCTCTTTCACGGGCACGCTGGCGCGGTGAGTCGCCTGAACGCCGTGCAATTTGTGGATGACTTCCCGTAATTCATCAATATGGGTCATGCGGTTGCCTCCACCAGGTCGGCAACGGTCCAGTAGCTGGATTCCACCCCCGCAGCCATAGCCGGGGTGCAGCGCAGCGTGCCGTGACGCTTGACGAAATTGTAGTAGGCGAAGTGCAACCCGACGGCCGCCTCGAAGTTCTCCAGTTTCTTGCTGAAGGCCAGCGTCAGGCGCGTCAGCCGACGCATATGGTGGCGGGTGGTGGCGTTTAAGCGCTCCACATAGCTGGTGGAAATCAGGGCGTCATTGGGATTTCCACGGATGACCTTTTTCTCGCTGGAGACGAATTCCGAGGGGCTGTAGCGGCGGTTATTGTTCGTTTCCTGAATGCCGTAGGTCTTAACGATCTGGCCGTAATCCGCATTTGCGCCAAAGGCCTTCTCTACCGCGTCCACGTAGGCGCGTAGGCCGTCCGTTGAGATCTGGACCCGGTTAGTCATGCGGCTGGCCACGTCCTTCATAAAGGCCTCAGCGGTCGCCATATCGCGCTGGCCGCACAGGAAGGTCGGAACCAGTTTGGTATCCGCGTCGATGGCGCAGAACGTCCACACGCTCCCGGCTCCCGGACCGTCGGACGGCGTCACATGGCTGTCTTTCTTGCCGACAAACCCCCAAAGCTCGTCCATCTCAAGGCGTTCGCAGGACAGGTTCCGCATCTTCTCGTCCATCAGACGAGTGCAGCCTTGGCCGACCTTCACGCCTAAGCGCATGACGGTGTCGCGGTGAATGCCGGTCATGCGCTCAATGGAGCGGATGGAGGAACCTTCCGCCAGGGCCGCGATGACTTGGATTTTCTTCTCGGTGGGGAGTATGTTTGCCATGTGAGATACTGTAATACAGTAATTATCGCCTGTCAATAGTTTTTGTGATACAGTATTTAATTGCGAGTATCCCAATAACGATCCAAATCAGGGCACAGGCAGCAATGAATGCGAATGCCACCAGTTCAAATGGCGTAAATTCGTCGGCTCCAGAATCTTCGGCCACGTTGAATACGCGAATTGAACAGCTTTCCGGAAGGGTCACTGACCTAGCACCCAAGGTTGATTGGTGGAATTCGGCAATCCTCGTCATGATGGTAGTTGCGGCACTAGCTGCTACAGGCTTGGTTATCACCCAGTTCATTGCCTTTCGCAGAGCCAGAAATTTGAGTGACATCCAATTTCGCTTAGATGACGCCAAAGACTTGAAAATCGGTCTTGACTTAAAAACCAAAGACGGAGAAATCGCTGGCGCAATGAGCAGTGCAGCAGAAGCAAATGATAATGCGGAGAGATTAAAGCAACTAGTCCAGTGGCGAACGGTAGACCCTGCCAATATGAAGGTTTTAATTGCCGAGTTGGCCAAGGGCAGTGGAGAAATTGATCTAGCGTTTGCTCCAAGCGATCCTGAAACGGAATATTTTGCACTGAAGATAATAGGGAATGATGGCTTCGCTGCCGTGAATAATTCCGGCAATGGTTTAAAATGGCATGTGTATTTGCGCCAGTGGGTCACCAATGGGTTGTTTTTTGGAATTAGTATCCCCGGTCCAGAAAATGACCAAGTCAGATTCCTGAGGCGCGCATTCTCGGAAGCGCATATAGAGTTTTCTACCGAAAGCCCTCCTGAGGAAGTTCCTCCAATAACCGTTGGAAATGGGCTGAAGTTCACTCCTGCGCCCAGGCACGAAGCCTTGATTGTAATTGGTCTCAGAAAGCCGCCGCTCTGAGCCAGCGCCAATGCTATGGAATGGAGTTCGCCTGCCAGAACGGGGGGAAATTCACGACCGCTTTTACCAAACATGGGGATTACGATCGCACCGATCACGATGCCTAGCAGAAACCGGACCATGACAACTCCTTCTGCCCCCTGATTTTCCTTCGCAGGGATGCGAAACTGGCCGGCGAGTCCAAATTAGGACACTACCCAAGCGCGGGTGCCAGCCGGGGCAATCTACCCTGCAAGTGTCGCGGCCATATCGCCGCTCGGCGTACGATGCGTGCGCTGTTCTGAGCCGCGGCCGGGTCACAAGCCGATAATGCCATCTGCTTAAGCCGGAAGGCCTCTGGGAGCCAACGACGCCAATGCTTCAGATCAATCACGACAGCCGCGCGCACCGGCTATCAGCGCAACTCGAGGGGCAGACAGGGTCTCTCGACTATGAACTTGACGGTAACGTCATGAGCATCACCCACACCCGCGTTCCCCGCCCGATCGGTGGACGAGGGGTGGCGGCGGAATTGATGCGCTTTGCCCTGGACTTGGCGGCCGCCAATGGCTGGACCGTAATGCCGGTGTGTTCCTATGCGGTTGCGTATATGAAGAGACATCCCGCGGAAGGAGCCGCCGCGATCCCCCCGCCGCGTTGTCAAACCGGCGCGTAACTCAGTCCTGGTACGCCCGCGGGGAACACATTCTCAGCAATCCCTCGGCGCGCGAGGGCTTTGAGGAGTAGTTCGGGCGGCTTCGAGATCCTCAAGGATCTGCACGGCTTGGTCCGGATCGGTGTGCTGTGCGCACATGAACCAACGCGGCGCATAGGCGCCGACGGGAATCAGCGCCAGATCCGGCCGACCGATGCGTCGGCGCACGTCGCGGAAAATGCGGCCATTCCCATAGCCGGTATCGCCTGAAAAATAGGCGCGTCCGGCATCTGTACTGAGCATGAAGCCCGACCACAGCGCCATGCGCCGGTCGCGTCCCGTACGTGCCGACCAATGATACGCCGGGACAATCCTCACCTCGGCGCTCCTGCCGATCCCGATGCGGTCCCACCAGTCGCCGGCCACCACGCGGACGCCGGGAATCGCACGTCGCAGGATGGCATCGTTGCCCAAAGGCGTCACCATGAGAGGACTGTGACTGCTATGCAGTCGCCGCAGAGTCGGCAGGTCCAGATGGTCGTAGTGATTGTGACTGAGCAGTACGACATCGATCGGCGGCAAGGATTCAAAGGTGATCCCGGGCGCCCACACGCGCCGCGGGCCCGCGAAGGGGAACGGGCTCGCCCTTTGCGACCATACGGGGTCGGTCAGGACGTTCAGGCCAGCCGCCTGGATCAGCACGCTCGCGTGCCCGATGATCGTCGCTCGCAACCCGGTGATTCGAGGATCCGGAATAGTCTGCTGCGCGGGGACGGAGCGTGGCCAGCGCGCGGCTGTCTCCTTCAGCTTCCAGCGCAGCAGATCACGAAGGCCGCGGTCGGTGTCGGGGTGATCCGGGTTGAAGAAGCGCAGACCGTCGAAGTGATCGCTGGGAGGACCGGAATAATAAGGATTCACGGATCGCGACACGGCCTTGACCATGCATGAGCCACCGCCACGTAGGCCGCCTGATCGTCGCATTTTGCCCAATGCCCCGGCGCCAGCATAGCGGCTTTCACAATGGCGGGGCGCAAGTCTGACGGCGCGACGGCAAAGTCATGCGCTGACGGCGGAGTGTGGACCTGCGCCCGGCGCGGCAAAACAGCGAGGTGTACGGCTGGCTGTCCAGGCAACGTCCCCTGCACGCGAACATCACCACTCGCATTCTGATCACGCCGCACTTCGCCTCGTTTGCCCATCACACTGTCCGTGGCTACAGTGAACACCAGTAGTAGCAGTATCTCTGGCCAAGGGGGGAATCTTGAAGTACAGCCTGCGTTGGAGGGTTGTCGCGCCGTGCGTTGCGGTGTGCCTGGCGTTGGGTTGCACAAGGCTCGAAGATAAGAGCGCGAGCGACCAAGGCTTTTCCTACGGCGGGACGCCGGCCGCAGATAGATACTCCAGCCTTACTCAAATCAATCGAAAATCCGTCCGGAAATTAAGGCTTGCCTGGCGGTACGACATGGCAGGCATCGGGGAGCCGGAGACCAATCCGACCATCGTCGGAGGAACGCTCTACGCTTATACACCTGAGTTGCACGTCATTGCGTTGGACGCTGCAACCGGCACGCTGAAGTGGGAGTTCGATCCGGGGATTCGCGGATCTGGTCCGAGCCGCGGCCTGACGTACTGGAGCGACGGTCATACCAGCCGGCTCTTTGCCGGGGTGACGTATCTGCTCTTCGCGCTCGACCCGCATAGCGGTCGGCCCATCGATAGCTTCGCGGATCATGGTCACATCGATTTGCGCCAGGGCCTGCGCGGCGACGGATCGAAATACTTCGTTTCACTGACCTCGCCGGGCGTCTTGTACCAGGACTCGATCATCGTCGGTTTTCGCACTGCGGAGGTCAAACCCGCGCCGCCCGGAGACATCCGGGCATTCGACGTCCATACCGGAGCACTGCGCTGGACCTTTCGCACGATTCCCAACGCGGGACAGCCCGGCGCAGAAACTTGGCCTGCCGGTGCCAGGGAATCCTCCGGTTCGGCCAACAACTGGGCCGGATTGACCCTCGATGAGGGCAGGGGGATTGTCTACGTCCCGACCGGGTCTGCTGTCGATGATTTCTATGGTGGCGATCGCCTCGGCGACGATCTGTACGCCAATACCTTGCTGGCTTTGGATGCTGCCACTGGCAGGCTGCTGTGGTACCACCAGCTCGTGCACCACGATATCGACGACCGGGATCTGCCAACGGCACCCTCCCTGCTGACGATTCATCACAATGGTCAGCGACGCGATGTGGTCGCGCAACCGACGAAGCACGGATTTCTTTTTGTCTTTGACCGAGTCACGGGCGAGCCGATATTCCCGATAGAGGAGCGGCCCATTCCACAAAGTGACGTGCCCGGAGAGCGCGCGTCGAAGACCCAACCGCAGGTGACCATCCCGGAACCCTACGCCCGGCAGTACTTGACCGAACAATTGCTGACCAATCGAACACCGCAAGCGCATGCGTGGGCCGTGGAGCAGTGGCGGGGCATGCGCAGCGAGGGTCCGTTCACGCCGCCGGGCGTATCGCGCCCCGCGGTTATCTTCCCTGGCTTCGACGGCGGAGCGGAGTGGGGCGGCGCTGCGGTGGATCCGAATTCGGGGACGATCTATATCAATGCCAATGATTTCGCCTGGTCGGCACAGCTGAGGCCCACGCAGAAAGCCGGTGGTCCCGGCAAGCAGGCGTATACCGACCTATGCTCGACATGCCACGGACCTGATCGCAAAGGGTCGCCGCCGGCATTTCCGACACTTGTGGACATCGATAAGCGGCTTTCACAGGAGCAGATTACCGCAGTGGTTCATACGGGCCGGGGGCGAATGCCGGCATTTACGCAACTCGGTGAGGCGCAACTGAAGGCATTGCTTCGGTATCTGCGCACCGGGCGGGATCAGCCCGACAGCGCAGCGGCCAAGGAGCAACAAGAGGCGATCCCACTTGCGCCCATTGATCCAGCGACGAAATATCTATTCACCGGGTACAAGAAGTTTCTGGATCCCGACGGGTACCCCGCCGTTGCCCCGCCCTGGGGAACCCTTAACGCCATCGATCTGAACACGGGTCGGTACCTGTGGCGCATTGCGCTGGGGGAATATCCGAAATTGACGGCACAGGGCCTTGCCCCTACCGGAACGGAAAATTACGGGGGCCCGGTGGTGACTGCCGGCGGCTTGGTCTTTATCGGCGCGACCGTTTTCGACCATAAGCTACGCGCCTTCGATAGCCGCACGGGCCAGCTGCTGTGGGAAACACAATTGCCCTACGCCGGCACTGCCACTCCCGCCACCTATACGGTGGGGGGAAGGCAGTACCTCGTGATCGAGACGAATAACGCGCGCAACCGCGACGCACCGCAAGGTGCGGCGTATGTGGCATACACTCTGCGGTAGATTGCTGGCATTGGACCGCCGCTACTTCGAAGCTGCGCTGCGGACTGCAAACTCGCGCTGAATTGCCGCGGTGTGCTGGCCCAGCGCGGGCACGGGTCCAAGGAGTCGATCCCCGGCGGTATTGATGACCGGCGGACAGATCATATTGACGGGTCCGCCGGGGGTTGCGACCTCGGTGCGGCGCAGGGCCGGATGCCGCGCGACAGCGGCCAGATCATTCACGAAGCCATACGCGGTATTGGCCTGCTGCAGGCGCACAATCGCCTGCTCGCGCGTGAGGTTGGCGAAGGCGTCACCGATGTGCCGATCGAGATCACCGCGATGGGCTACGCGGGCATTGTTGGTGCTGAAGCGCGGATCGACGGCCAGACCGGGCTCGCCCAGGAAGGCAGCGCAAAACTGCACCCACTCGCGCTCGTTCTGGATGGCGATGATGACCTGGTCAGCGTCCTGGGTCGCGAAGGCGCTGTAAGGGGCGATCGACGGGTGGCCAAGTCCCACGCGCTGCGGCGTTTTGCCACTGCCCTCGAAGTAGAGCAACGGTACGTTGATCCAATCGGCCGTTGCGGCGAATAAGCTGATCTCCAGGCCTTGCCCCAGCCCGGTCCGGCCGCGCTCGATGAGTGCCTCGAGCACCGCACCATAGCCGGTCAGACCGCAAGCGATATCGCTGATGGATACTCCCACGCGGCCCGGTCCGGCCGGATGGCCCGTAATCTGGGCGAGGCCGGTCTCGGCCTGTATCAGCAAATCGTAGGCCTTCATCTGCGAGTACGGACCGCGCTCGCCATAGCCGGAAATGTCGACGGTGATGAGCCGGGGATGACGGGCGCGCAGATCTGCGGAGCCGAATCCCGCCCGCACCGCGGCTCCCGGGGCCAGATTTTGGATAAAGACGTCCGCGCTGGCCACAATCCGCTTCAGCAGCGCGGCATCTTCGCGCTGCTTGATGTCCACCACGAGGCTTTCCTTGCCCCGATTGAGCCAGACAAAATAACTGGAGAGCCCGTGGACAGCGTCGTCGTACCCCCGTGCAAAGTCTCCCGCGTCGCGCTCGATCTTGATGACGCGGGCTCCGGCATCACACAATTTGGCACTGAGCAAGGGCGCGGCAACGGCCTGTTCCAAACTGACCACCACCAGGCCCTTGAGCGGTTGATAGAGACAGCGCATCAATAGCTCCTCGGCATGCCCAGCGAATGCTCGGCCAGGTAGCTGAGAATGAGATTGGTGCTGATCGGAGCGACCTGATACAGCCTGGTCTCACGGTATTTGCGCTCAATGTCATATTCCTCGGCGAAGCCGAAGCCCCCAAAGGTCTGCACGCACGCTTCCGCCGCGGCCCAGGCAGCCTCCGCCGCCAGCAGCTTCGCGATGTTGGCCTCTTCGCCTGGAATCAGGCCGCTCTCGAACAGGGTGCAGCCCTGCTTGACCATCAGGTCGGCGGCCCGCATTTGCGCGAAGGCCTTGGCGATGGGAAATTGGATGCCTTGATTCTGGCCGATGGCACGACCGAACACCACGCGCTCCTTGGCGTAGCGGACCGCGCTTTTGATGAACCACTTGGCATCGCCGATGCACTCCGCAGCGATCAGGAGCCGTTCGGCGTTCATGCTGTCGAGCATGTATCGAAAGCCGCGTCCCTCCTCACCGACCAGATTGGCTGCCGGTATCAACAGGTTGTCGAAGAAGACCTCACAGCTGTGGTGATTCATCATGGTGCGGATGGGCTTGATGCGCAGTCCCTTGCCGCAAGCGCTCCGCATGTCGAGGATGAACGTGGACAGACCATCCGTGCGGCGCGCAAGCTGATCCACGGGGCTGGTGCGCGCCAGCAGGAGCATCAGATCCGAATGCTCGGCGCGGCTCGTCCAGATTTTCTGGCCATTCACCAGGTAACCGTCCGCCACGCGATCAGCGGTGGTCCGCAGGCTGCCCGTGTCGGAACCGGAACCGGGCTCGGTGACCCCGAACGCCTGCAACCGTAATGCTCCCGAGGCAATTGCCGGCAGATAAGCCCGCTTTTGCTGCGCCGAGCCATGCCGCAGGAGAGTGCCCAGGGTGTACATCTGGGCATGACAGGCGGCGGCATTGCCGCCTTCGGCCTGAATGGTCTCGAGTATGGCGGCGCCGGCGCTGAGCGGCAGCCCTGAGCCGCCGTACTCCTCAGGAATGAGCGCCGCCAGATATCCGGCTTCGACCAGTGCCGTGACGAACTGGGCAGGATAGGCTCGCTCGCGGTCGAGGTTGCGCCAATAGGGCGCTGGAAAGCGGACGCACAGCTTCCGAACCCCTTCCCGGATGTCAGGAAAGCTCTCCTCGTTGGCGCCTGATTCTTGAGGCATTTACATTGCCATCCGCCTCAGCGCATCGCAAACGGGCTCGGCGCCTCGTTGCCCACGTGTATCCATACAGATTTTGTCTGCAGGAACTCCTCGATTGCATGTTGACCATTCTCGCGGCCGAAGCCGGAGCGTCCCTGCCCGCCAAACGGCGCCATGAAGCTGATCGCGCGATAGGTGTTGATCCACACCGTGCCCACACGAAGTTGGCGCGCCAGCCGCAGCATCCGCTTTGCGTCGGTGGTCCACACGCCGGCCGCGAGGCCGAACACGCTGTCGTTCGCAATACGCACGGCGTCGGCTTCGTCATCGAACGGGATGATGGCCAGCACGGGGCCGAAGACCTCCTCACGCGCGATCCGCATATCATTGCGCACATTCGTGAAGATCGTGGGCTGCACGAAAAGGGTTGAGGACGAGCCTTCCACGGTTGCCGCTGCCCCTCCCAGGACAATCGTCGCACCTTCTGCCCTTGCGATGGCGATGTACTCCAGCACCTTTGCGCACTGTGCCGGCGTCGTAATGGGGCCGACCTGGGTGGCGGGGGACATTGGGTCGCCCAGTTGCGCCTGCCGGGCGAATTCCACGAGCCGTTTGACAAACTCCTCGTGGATCGACCGTTGCAGCAGCAGTCGCGACCCGGCGATGCAGGTTTGGCCGCTTGCCGCAAAGATTCCGGCGACGGCACCCTTGACCGCCTCATCGATAACGGCATCTTCGAACACGATGTTGGCCGACTTGCCACCCAGTTCCATGACGGCGGGTTTAAGGCCACGCGCGGCGGTGGCGTAGACGCGCTCGCCAGTCGCATCCCCGCCGGTAAAGGCAACCTTTCGGATCTCCCGATGAGCGACCAGCGGCTCCCCGACTTCCGCTCCAAATCCGGTGACGAGATTGACGACGCCGGGCGGAAAGCCCGCCTCTTCGACGAGGCGCATGAAATGGACGGCGGAGGCCGAGGTGAATTCAGAGGGCTTCCAGACGAGGGTATTTCCCGCCGCAAGCGCCGGTGCCATCTTCCAGGTCGCCAACATGAGCGGAGAGTTCCAGGGAGTAATCAGCGCCACGGGCCCCAATGGTTCGCGCAAAGTGAAGGTAAAATAGTCCGCCTTATCGATTGGCAGGACGCCACCTTCAATCTTGTCGGCCAGACCGCCGAAGTACTCCCACCAACGCACCGCATAGTGCATCTGGCCGCGCATCTCCGCGTAGAGTTTGCCGTTGTCGCGGACTTCGATTTCCGCCAGGCGCTCGGCATCCCGACCTGCCAGCGCGCCAAGTTTGAGCAACAAACGTCCGCGATCGGACGCCGACATCGTGGCCCAGGGGCCTTGATCGAACGCCTTACGCGCGGCCGCAACCGCCTCGTCGACATCCTCCGCGGCACACCTCGGCAGCCTCGCCCAGGCGGCGCCGGTGAATGGATTGACGGTCTCGAATGTCCTCCCGCTTCGAGCGCCCCGCCATTGGCCACCGATCGAGACGAGATATTCCTGCACAGTGGCCATCACGCGAACAGCGCCTCGATGAGCCGCCGCGCGCGCGGACCATTGTCGCCGACGGCGTGCATCTTGTTGCAGCAATAGCTGAAGCCGATGCCGGCATCCGGGTCGGCAAAGCCGATTGAGCCACCCAGTCCGTGATGCCCGAAGGAGCGCGGATTCGGACCCATGAAGACCGCGGCGGGGGTGTTCAGCAGCACACCAAGTGCCTGATGATACGGTCGTTCCTGCAACAATTCGGTCTGGTTGTGCTGCTCCACAATCATCGACTCGATGCCGTTCCGCGACATCAGCCGCACGCCGTCCATCTCCCCGCCATTGGCGAGCGCACCATAGATCCGCGCGACACCGCGCGCGTTCCCGTGGCCGTTTCCGCTGGCAATTTCCGCGCTTTTCCACACGGCTGAATTGAGCGTGTCGTACCATGGCTCAATGGGATTCTGCTGAAACGCGAGGGGGCGAAGCCTTGCGCCATCCCAGGGCGAATTGGCCGGAATCTTCACGTCCTTGGCGGCGAACAGCCGCGCGCCCATATTGGGCATCACTTCGACGACATGCCCGATTTCCTCGGCGCTCATCTGACCGATCCGGTATTCGGCTGCGAGCGGTACCGCGATTTCGTCCCGGACGAAGGGCCCCACGGTCTTGCCACAGACCCGTTGCATGATCTCCCCGAGGAGGAATCCCATATTGTGGACATGGTAGGCCGCCCGTGTGCCGGGCTCCCAAAGCGGCTCCTGCTGCGCAAGGGCTGCGACGTAGTTCTCGCGGTCGAACATCGCGCCGGGGAAGAGGGTGTTGTTCGTGAGCACGGGAATGGCCGCGGTATGATCGAGGATCCAGCGGACCAGGATCTTCTCCTTCCCGCGTTGCGCGAACTCGGGCCAGTATCGCGCAACCGGTGCGTCAACCTCGATGAGGCCACGATCGACCAGCATGTTGAACGCGACCGCGGTCACACCCTTGGCTACCGACATCATGCAGACGGTCGAATTCCTGTGCCATGGGCTGGTGAGGGCGGCATCGGCGAATCCACCCCACAGATCGATGACTGTCTTGCCGTTCAGCACCACCGAGCATGCCGAACCCACTTCTTCTTCAACGCGAAAATTCTCGATAAACGCATCGACCACGCGCCGGAACGGCGCGGCGTAGCAGCCGTTGATCGAAAAGGTCGCGCCGCGCGCCTCGATGCTTTGGTGCACCTGTTCCATTTGAACTATGGGGCCGGCGCGTTTGGCCGGGCAACCAGAGTGCACGTCGCGGATACCGGTCCGCCAGGTGTTTCGAGTTGCACGGCATCACCGGCCGATTTGCCTGCGCAGGCGGCATCGGCCGGCGGATTGGAGGCGCCCCTGAGCCGAGCTGCATCGGCGCTGGCACCGGCGCTACTGGGGCGACTCCTGCCGGCGTCACTTGAGCGATCTCTACCACCGCCACCGAAGAGCGCGCCGAAGCCGACATTGTCGTCGAGGAACTGCAGCGATTCCTGGAAGTGGATGGTGTCATCCGATTCTTCACCGGCGTTGGGCGGCAGTGCCTGGCCGACCAACGTATAGAGATGTTTGTTGACGAAGAATATGGCGATGGCGGAGCGGCTGCCGTCGGGGCCGTTGACGCTCAATTCGCGTCCGAATGACCCGTTGACGCGCGCCCCCCGCGCCGCCGTCACTTTGTTCGATGCGCCTATGGACCTCTCGGTCTCGGCGATCGTGCTCAGTGCGTCGGCGTTGGTGCTCGAATAGTTCACAACGCTCAATGTGAACATGACGCGATCCTGTCGGACCGAGTAGCGCGTCATCGGCAGTGACACGCCGGTAGAATTTCTGATCCTGCTCGCCTGCACCGCAGGGACCCCGGGAAACTGGATGGTGAACCCGGGGTCAGGATAGGTGTACACCGTCCATTCCGCGGCCGCCGCCGCGACCGGCAGCAGCAACCCCGCCAGCAGGATCACAACCAATGTCTTCATGGACAGCCTACGGTGCTGGCTCGATCCGCAGGATCGCGCCCCCCGGTTCATCGGTCACGACATACAGCAGCCCGTCCGGACCCTGCTTCACATCGCGGATCCGCTGATGAAGGTCCGCCAGCAGCGTTTCGCGGCGCAGTTCTTCCATATTTGCGTTCAGCAGCACGCGATCCAGGCGACCGGTACCCGGGATTTCGCCATAGCGCACACCGGCAACGAACAGATCGCCCTTCCACTTCGGCAGGCGATCGCCGGTATAGAAGGTAAGGCCGGTTACCGAGATCGACGGCATCCAGTAGATGATCGGAGGCTCAAATCCGGCATGTGTCGGCTCATTGACCTTCGCCTGCCACGGACCCGGATAGGTGCGGCCCAGGCTCACCACCGGCCAACCGTAGTTGCGCCCCGGCTTGAGCACGTTGATCTCATCTCCGCCGTTGGGCCCCATCTCCGAGATCCACATCTCCCGCGTCCCGGGACGTTGCGTAATGCCCAGTACGCTGCGGTGCCCGAGCGTATAGACCTCCGGTCTTGCGTCGGCCTTGCCGACGAAGGGGTTATCGGCAGGCACGCTGCCATCGTCCTTCAGCCGCAGGACCTTGCCACCCAGCGAATTGAGTTTCTGCGCGTCCGCGTTCCCGGCCGTCGCGATCCATAGCATGCCGTCGGAAGTTACCGTCATCGCCAGCGCACCGCGCACGTCCGCGGAGACGAATATATCCTTGACATCGCGCAGCCGGTTGCCCTCCAGTCGACCGCGCGCGACGGCAACCGCCGTGCGCTTCTCGCCGAGCGGCTTGGTGTAGCTCAGGTACAGCAGATGATTCTCGGTGAACTGCGGATCCACCGCGACGTTCATGTAGCCGTGTACCGCGCCGATCGCACCCGACTGCCCGGAGAACACCGCCGCCGGGCCGCCCTCGATGGGCTTGGGATCCAGCACGCCGTTGCGCACGATGCGCAGCAGGCCGCGCCGCTGCGTAAACAGCATCTCGCCGGTGGGCAGCCATGCCAGGGCATAGGGATATTCGATGTCGCGCAGCAGCACCGTCACGCGGATGTCCTGCTGCTCGGCGGTCTTGTAGAAGAACGGACCCTTACCCAACAGCTGGTTGGCAAGCCCGGTCGGGGCGACCGGTACGCCGTTGGCGAAGGGCACGTTCTGCTGGCCCGACACGGGAGCCGCCAGGCCTGACGCACACAGCAATGCGGCAACCGGGAATGCGTGGCGAATCGTCATGGTTCGGACCCCCTGTGGCGGTAGATCGTAGGCTTTGGTAGACCGCGCGGGAAGAATAAACCACCTGTTCGCTCATGTGTGGCCCAGGTCTACCTGGAGGAGGTTGGCGTCGGCGTGCAGCCGCGCCAGTACGGCAGGCATCGCGACCAGGGCCGCGCCCGGCCGATGGGGATTGGCGGCGTGTGCGAAGGACAACGGCGAGCCGTTCAGCAGAATCCGCTTTACCCCGCAGCCGCGATCCCCGATCCGGTACTCGATCTCGATGGCACGCCCGGCAAGCCTCAACTGTGCCCGCAGGCCATCCAGGGCCGCCGGAATGACCGGGTCCAGGCGCAGCATGTCGCCTTCACGGCACAGCCCGAGAAAGCGCCGCACGATCAGGCTTAAGGAAATGCCGGCACCGCTGGAATACACGCGCCAGCCGCCATCGAGGTCGATGGCACCCTGCGCCACGCGCGCGTATTCCTCACTGGCCTGATAGCGATCCACGAAGGCCGCATCGGAGCTGGAGTAATAGCAGTTGGCCTGCCGCAGGGTTGCGCGCGGCACGACCGACGCAATGGCGATGGGGTTGGCCTGACACAGCGCGTGAAAGAACCCGTTTGCGTCGCCCACGTGAGCCAGGGCCTGCGCAAATCGCAGGTGGGCGTGCGTGTACATCAGTCCGATCTCGCGTCCGAAGAACGTTGCCGTCTCGGCGCGCTGAAACAGTCGTTGCCGGCCGCCGTGATAGGCCATGGGGCGGTCGAAGAGCCGCACCCCATCCGCAGCACTCAGGTAGGTCCGGATCAAATTCAGATGCTCGCGTGCCTGGGCGGGGCTGAGCAGATCCTCGAGAATCGCGTGGATCATTCCCAGCGAGCTGTACCGGATGCCAGTGGTGTCGTCGCGCGGGTGAAGCAGGTAGCGGATGCTGCCGTCGTCCGCGAACTGCACGTACCCGGCCAGCACCCCATCGGGTAGCAGCAGGCGCTGGAAGTCGCGCCGGACCG
This sequence comes from Steroidobacteraceae bacterium, assembly GCA_036521075.1. Taxonomy (GTDB): domain Bacteria; phylum Pseudomonadota; class Gammaproteobacteria; order Steroidobacterales; family Steroidobacteraceae; genus DAIDKA01. The sequence goes on from DATDIL010000135.1 coordinate 161,434, forward strand.
CCTCGGCCCGCTCATCCAATGCGCTCGCTTCGGCGGCGCGGCCGATGCCGCGCAGTGCCCTCGCCAGGGTTTTCAAAGTCTGGAACTGCAACGTCACAGTCCAGGTGCTGCACAGCTGGTGACGCATGGCCGCTTCCACGGGCTGCAACGAGTCGTTCCAATCGCCGTGGCCATAGGCGGCCAGGGCGGTGCCGGGAATGACCCGCCTCTTCGTCAGATCAAGCGCGCGCAGCAGGTGCTGCCACACTGTCGCATTCTCGCCCCGATCCGTTCCGCCCGGATCAAAGAACCGGACCTGCTCCTCGAGAATGCCGGCATCGCCGGAGGCGATCAGATACTGCGCGAGCACCAGAGGCGGCCAGAAGACGATGTCGCCGTGCGAATCACCGGGCCGGATGTTGCGCTCGCGCTCGAAAAACATGAACCATTGCGGCCAGTCCCCGTGCGGGTTCTGCTGTTTGAGCACGCGCAGCAGCAGATCCCGGATCGGTGCCACCCGCTCCAGTGCCAGCAGCATTTCCACCGGCCCTTGACACACATCGCGGGTTCCCCATCCGCCCCCGGAGTATTGCTCCAGGCCGCGAGGCGCCAGGTAATGGACCCAGGCGTTCTGCGCGTACCAGGTCGCCATCTCGGCGAGGCGCGCCGCCCCGGCGCCCAGCGGGCTGCGCTCCGGAGCGCGCATCACCAGGGAAGGGATCAGTTCGCTGCGCGCGTCCGTTTGAGGGGCCGGGCTGCTGCTGCTGAGCAGATGGCCTTGGATGCGCACACCCGCCATGGCAGTAGGGGCTGTCACCAGGCACAGAAAGGGTTGCTGACGCGACTGCCCATCGTGGAACAGCAGCGCATCGTTTCCGACTTTCTCGAAGCCGGTTCCGGGCAAGGCGCTCACAGTGAAACTGCCATGCGGGAAACGCTGCGCCAGTTCCGACCCGGGGGCCGGCATCACGATGATCTGCTGCGCCTCCTGTCGCCATAGCGCGCCGCCCGCAGCGCTGCCATCGTCGCCGTTCAAGGCCAGGTGGTGCGAGATCAGGAATCGCACTGGCGGCCCGGCGGTCACACGCAGCACGAGCGTCATCTCATGCGTGTCGCCGCCCGCCTCGGACCGCACCTGAATCTCGCCCCCCTCGTAGCGGTAAATCCACGCGCAGGCGCACGGCGACATCTCGAATGCGGACGGGACCTCCAGCAGCCGCCACTCGCCGTCCATCTGCACGAATACGCGCTGGCCGTGCGAACGGAACAAGCCCAGGTAGCTGTGCACGGTGGAGAGCATGCGGTTGATGCTGACGTGCCCCTGAGTCAGCATCGAGTGGAACACGCCGCCCATCCACGCCGTCGAGGTGAGGGAGGTTTCATCGGGCGTCGTGTGGCGCCCGGAGCGCAGCAGATGGCCATGGGGCCGCAGTACGCGCAGTTCCTTGGCCCGCAACACCACGTGACGGTCGGCTGCGCAGAAAAATGACAGCGCCTCCCCGGACTCGCCGACCTCCAGATGCCGCCAGGGGCCCGCAAACAATCGTTCCAATTCGGCCGTGTTCAAATCCTGCACGGGCAATGGCTGCGCGCAGCTGAACAAGGTCTGCGGCTCGAGGGATTCTGCCGCGGCAGGCCCCAGCCCGGTCGGCGGTGCTGCTGCGGCCTCGGGCAGCGCGAGCACCTGATCGAGCTGCCGCAGGTCCGCCAAGGAGGTCGGTTCGGGGTGATCCTCGAGATACAGGCCGAAGAATCCGGCCGTGGTGCTGTGCCCGGGCTTGAGCCGGATGACGGCATCGCGCAGCACGGCCATGGAGTGCTCGTGCTGCAGGCGGCTACTGGGCAGATCGGCGGTGAGCCCCGCGGGAGCGTGGCCGGCGCGGCGGGTCAGACCATAGAACTGCAGCGCGTCCGTGGCGAATGAGGCACCTTTCCCGAGGGAGCCGATCAGGCTCCAGGGGTGACGTCCGTCGACGCCAAGATTCTGGCGCGAGGCAAGCATGAACCCCTGTTTGGGATGGGACAGCGCCGTGTGATCGAGATACTGGCTGACGTAGTACTCGTTGAGGCGTACGGCCCCATAAGGCGCCAGAGCCAGATCCTGCGTGTAGGTCAGATCCAGCGTAGCGGCTGTTGCGCCGTGGTTTTCCAGCCGCACACGCCAGAACCACACCGGCGCTGCCGCTGCCAGTGCGAGTTCGATCTGATAGCCGATGTCGCCCCACCTGCCGCGCCCCCGCAGTGCCGTGCGCTGCGGATCGAGGCTGAAGCGGGTGGGGCTGGATGGGCCCAGCAGCGGGATCGACTCGATGCGATCCGCATGGCGGCGCAGGTAGAGATTGGCGGGGCCGCCTTCGATTTCGTTGCCGACAAACAATGCCAGCGCGATCGCACCGCAATCCAGCCGACGCAGCGAGCCATTGCCATTGAGGGTGACTCGCAAACCTGCGAGGCTGCTGAGCTGCAGTGTGACCGGCTCCTCGGCGATCGTGGGCATGAGGCGATAGTAGAACAAACCCCGCGCGGATGCCGAGCGTAAGCTTGCGCGGCTGCGGCCAATGCCGGCAGCATTCGCTCCGGGGTTGTCCGTTTCGGGAGATGGCATTGATTAAAGGCTCGGATTTGCTGATCGCCGCCCTGGAGAATGAAGGGGTCGAGCGAATTTTCGGAATTCCTGGCGAGGAGAATCTCGATGTCGTCGAGTCGATTCGCAAGTCATCGATTCAACTGGTATTGACACGCCACGAACAGGCCGCTGCCTTCATGGCTGCAACCCATGGCCGGTTAACCGGCAAGCCCGGCGTTTGCATATCAACCCTGGGTCCCGGAGCCCTCAATCTTTCCACGGGCGCCGCCTATGCGCTGCTGGGCGCGATGCCGATGATCATGATCACCGGCCAGAAAGGCATTTTGTCCTCGCGACAGGCACGATTTCAGATTGTGGATATTGTCGCGGCGATGAAGCCACTGACCAAACTCACGCGTCAGGTGGTGTCGGCCACCATGATCCCGACCCTGATACGTGAGGCCTTCCGGGTGGCCACCGAGGAGCGCCCCGGCCCGGTGCACTTGGAACTACCCGAGGACATCGCCGCCGCGAGCTGTGATTCACTGCCGTTGATTCCGCCGCATCCGGTGGAACTGCCTCTCGCGAGCCCCGTCGCACTCGACCGCGCGGCGCAGATCATTCTGAAGGCGCAGCGCCCGCTGCTGATGTTTGGCGCGGCTGCCTCGCGTCCACGCTCCACTCCCGATCTTGCCCAGTTCGTCCTGCGGACCCGGATTCCGTACATCACTACGCAGATGGGCAAGGGGACGGTCCCGGGTGGAACGGAGCTCTACATGGGGACGGCGGCGCTCTCGGAGCGGGACTATGTGCATGAGGCCATTGAGCGCGCTGATCTCATTGTGACCATCGGTCATGACACCGTCGAGAAGCCGCCGTTCATCATGGGTGCCACGGGCCCTGAGGTCATACACGTCGGCTACCAGGCGGCGAACGTTGAACAGGTGTACTTCCCACAGTCGGAAGTCATCGGCGATCTGGGGATGTCGCTGCGGCTGTTGGCCGACCGACTCGAAGGCAAGCTCACCTGCGCACAGGCCCTGCTGCCGTTACGCGAATCCATATTGGCCAGCATCGCCGCCCGAGATCGGGAGGAACGTTTTACGCCCCAGCGCCTGGTGCACGATATTCGCGCGGTGATGCCCGCTGATGGGATCGTGGCGCTCGATAACGGCATGTACAAGATCTGGTTCGCCCGAAACTATCGGACCCGCATGGCGAACACGTTGTTGCTCGACAACGCTCTGGCAACGATGGGTGCGGGGCTCCCCTCGGCGATAATGGCGGCAATTTTGAATCCCCGACGGCACGTCATGGCCGTATGTGGGGATGGCGGCTTCATGATGAACAGCCAGGAGTTGGAGACCGCGGTGCGGCTGCGCCTCGATCTGGTCGTGGTCATCATCGAGGATCACGCCTACGGAATGATTCGTTGGAAGCAGGCGGTTGACCGCTTCCCCGACTTTGGCATGACCTTCGAAAACCCCGACTTCGTTCGCTACGCTGAAAGCTACGGTGCGCATGGATCTCGCGTGCAGCGCGTCGCCGACCTGCAACCCACGCTGGAGCGTGCCTTCGCCGCCGGCGGGGTTCAGCTGGTCAGCGTTCCCATTGATTATTCGGAAAATGAACGCGTACTGGTCACGGAACTGCGAGAACGGCTGGTGCCCTCCCCGGGCTAAAACAATGCCTTGACAGCACACGTCGCTCGGCAAGGTGGGAGAGAACCTACGTTTGGACTGGGAATTCGCGGGCTCGCAGCGTGCTAACGTAGGCTGCATGGAGCATGGCAGCAGCGAAAACATCGGCGCACTGCGACACAGCGAGGACCGCTTCAGGCTCCTGGTCGAGAGCGTCCGGGATTATGCGATTTTCATGCTGGATCCCGATGGTCATGTGCTCACGTGGAACGCGGGTGCCGAGCGTTTCAAGGGCTACAAGGCCAATGAGATCATCGGGCAGCACTTTTCGCGATTCTACCCGCCCGAGGCGCTGGCGCGCGGATTGCCCGAGCAGGAGCTGCGGGGAGCAAACGAGACAGGCAGCTTCGAAGACGAGGGCTGGCGCGTCAGGAAGGATGGTTCCCTGTTTTGGGCGAACGTTGTCATCACCGCCGTGCGCAATGCCGACGGTGAGCTTCTGGGGTTCGCCAAGATCACGCGTGATCTGACGCAACGCCGTGCCCACGAAGAGGACTTGCGGCGCAGCGAAGAGCGTTTTCGCCTCCTGGTAGAAGGGGTCAGCGAATACGCGATCTTCATGCTGGATCCGAATGGGACGGTGACAACCTGGAACGTCGGGGCGGAGCGGATCAAGGGCTACAAGGCGCATGAGATCATCGGACAGCACTTCTCGATGTTCTATCCCGACGAGGCGCGCGAGAGCGGATGGCCCGAGCACGAGTTGCGGGTAGCTGCCGAGACCGGTAGTTTTGTCGACACCGGATGGCGCCTGCGCAAGGACGGCACGACATTTTGGGCCAATGTCACCATTACGGCGCTTCGCGACGACAGCGGCCAGTTGTTGGGCTATGCGAAGCTTACCCGCGACCTTACGGAGACCAGGCGGGTCGAAGCCATGGAGGCTGTCAATCTGCAGCGCGAAGAGATGTTGGACGCCGAGCGTAGCGCGCGTATGGCTGCGCAGCGTGCAACGCGAGTCAAGGACGAATTCCTGGCGACGCTCTCGCACGAATTGCGCACTCCGTTGAGCGCAATCCTGGGCTGGACTCAGATATTGCTTCGAGGTGATGCGCCCAAGGGGCCCGGCGCGCAGCAGCGGGCCATTGAAGTCATAGACCGCAACGCAAGAGCGCAAGTACAGCTCATCGACGATCTCCTGGACTTGAGCCGCATCATGACTGGCAAGATCCGGCTCGACCTCCATCAGATCTCGTTCACAAGTATCGTGGAAGCGGCGGTGGATTCCGCCACGCCCGCGGCAAATACCAAGGGCATCCGACTGAAGGCGATCTTGGGTGCGACCCCGGATATCGTCAGCGCTGACGGTGCCCGCCTGCAGCAAGTCGTATGGAATCTGCTTACCAACGCAATCAAGTTCACGCCGAAGGGCGGCCAGGTACAGGTACTGCTCCAGCGCGTGAACTCGCACCTCGAACTGAGCGTCAGCGACACCGGCATCGGCATTCCCGCCACCTATCTTCCACACGTCTTCGACCGATTCTCACAGAAGGATAGTTCGACTACGCGGGCTTTCGGTGGCCTCGGGCTGGGCCTGGCGATTTGCAAGCAACTGGTGGATTTGCATGGCGGCTCGATACGGGCCGCAAGTCAGGGCGAGGGCAAGGGCGCCACTTTTTCTGTGCAGCTACCCCTGTCGATTGTTCAGGTGGAAGACCGGACCGCGCGCATTCACCCTACGACCGAGACTCACACTGCAGAGAGCCTCTCGCTGCCGCGTCTCGAGGGCGTGCATGCCTTCATTCTCGACGATGAACCCGATGCGCGCGAACTGATACGCACGGTGCTGGAGGATCGGGACGCCCAGGTAACCAGTTTCAGCTCGGCGGAGGACGCGCTTGAGGCATTGAGGACGACGAAGCCTGCGGTGCTCATCTGCGATGTTGGCATGCCAAAGATGGACGGCTATCAGCTGATCCGGACATTGCGCGCCACGGAGTCGCGCAGCGAGCGTATTCCCGCGCTGGCTCTCACCGCATTTGCGCGCGCAGAAGACAGAAAGCGTTGCCTGGTCGCCGGTTTTCAGGCGCATCTGGCCAAGCCATTCGATGTGGGCGAGCTCGTTCTCATCGTGGCGGACCTGGTCGGAAGGTAGGCCAGGGGGTCAGGAGTTCTGACCCCACACCTTGATCGCCTCCGTGACATCCGCTTTCGGGCCCAGCCTTTGCGATGCGGCGCTCATTTGCGCCGAACTGAGCTCGAGCAGCGGCGCGGGGATCTTCAGCGCTGCGGCCAGCCCCGCGGCAATCCTCACGTCCTTCGCCGCCAGGGCCAGGAGAAATCCAGCCGCATGGCGGCCGGCGATGACGTGATCTTTCATCGACACTTCACTGTGAAAGGTCCTGCCGGTTGAGACATTCAGGATATCGATCAACTGCGTCGGGTCGATCCCGAAGGCCTTGCCGATCAGCAGCGCCTCCGCGGTCGCCTCGAAGGCCGCCGCTGACACGTAGTTATTGAGCGCCTTCATCGCATGACCAGCGCCCAATGCGCCGACTTCAAACAGGCGTTTGCCCAGCAGTTCAAGCACCGGCCTGGCGCGTGCAATGGCGCAGGCCTCGCCACCGATCATGATCGTCAGCGCGGCATCCCTCGCCCGTGGCACGCCGCCCGATACCGGGGCGTCCACCAGCAACAGGCCCAGGCCCGCGAGAGTTGCGCCGAGTTCGCGCGTACCCTCGGGCTCGGATGAGCTCATGTCGATGAGGAGCGCGCCCTTGGGCAGCTTGGCCGCGATGCCGTGTGGTCCCACCAGTACATCGCGCACGATCGCGCCGGTCGGAAGCATCGTCACGAGAATGTCCGTCCCGCGAAAGTCCTCGGGTCCCTGGGCGATACGCACCGTGGTGTCCCCGGCCACGCGGCGGGCTGCGGCGACATCAAGATCAAACACGGTGAGCGCATGTCCGGCGCGGGCGATATGGCCCGCCATCGGGCGTCCCATCGCTCCCAGACCGACAAATCCGATGTTAATGCTCACTCCCGTTGTCCTTGCCGGAATTCGCCTATAGGCGCCTAATTGTCGCAGCATTGGACGTCCGGTAGAAGGGGTCGAATGAAACTGACCGAGGCGGGGATCCTGATTCTGGGTGCCGTGGCGTTGCTCGCCCAGCCGGTTCGCGCAGCCGACTGCGACAAGGCCTGCCTGGAGCAGATCGCGGCTGCCTATCGCGCCGCATATCTCAAGCACGATGTGACTCTCGCGCCGTTCGCGAGGCACGTGCGGTATTCCGAGAACAACGCCGAAATGGCCTTCCCGGATGGCACGTGGGATACCGTCACGCAGGAAATCGATACGCCGCTGGTGCTGTCGGATCCCGCTACCGGCCAGATTGGCATGTACACCACGGTCCTGCAACGCCAGACCCAGGGCTTCCTGGCCGTGCGACTGCGAGTGCGCGACCGGCACATCACCGAGGTCGAGCAGATCATTGCCACCAAGCGCAATGTGAGTGCACCGCCGGTGCCCATGGGTGATGCCTTGCAATACCATCGCGATCCGGCACTGAGCGCCACGATTCCCGAGGCGCAGCGCCTGTCGCGGGCCCAGATCCGCCAGCTCGCCAATGGCTATTTCTCGACCCTGCAGTACAACACGGGCGAAATCCGCGGCACGCGGTTTGCGCCCGGCGCGGTGCGGCACGAGAACGGTGTTCCTTACAGCGACCTCGAAAAGGGCTTCAAGTCGGGCCGGTACCGCTACAACAACCGGGTGCGCGATCGCGACTGCTTCCTGGTGGATGAGGTGCGCGGCTTCACCATGTGCCGCGGCTTCATCGACCACAAGGGCGTGCTGGACGAATACAAGATGACCGACGGGACCATCGCCAAGTCCAACTACCAGGAGCCGCAGTCCTGGGGATTTCTGGAGGCGTTCAAGGTCGATCAGGACGGCATTGTCGCGGTCGAGTCGATTTTCAGCGCCGTGCCCTACTATCTGCGCTCGCCGTGGACCCGGAAACCTGATCCCACCTACGACGCCGCGAAGGCCCCCATCACTCAGGAGGGCGCGCCCGCGACAGGCGTGACAGGCCCAGCATCGAAATGACGAAGATCGCCGCGGGTGCGGCGAGACCGGCGATCACATAGGTCGGCGCGACTCCCGCGGCAATCAGCGCGCCGCCCACCAGCGGACTGACGAAGGCACCAATCCGAGCTATTGCGGAGGCCCAGCCACTGCCGGTCGCGAGAATGCTCGACGGATATAGCGATACGGCCAGCGACACGATCGCGAATATCGAACCCCCCGTGCAGGCGCCGATCAGCAGCAGCAGGGCACCCCAGGAAACAAAGCCCGACGGTACGATCAGAAACAGCAGCAGTGCCACGGCATTGAGGGCGAAGCCGGCGGCGAGCGTGCGTTCGGCACCGAACCGGTCCATCAGCCACGCGAGCGACAGCCCCCCCACGATGCCGCCCACCTGGTTGAACGACATGGCCCGGATCGCCTGCGCCGGCAGCCAGCCGGCCCCCGTCAGCAGCGTGGGCAGCCAGCTGACGAGCAGATAAAGAACAAAGGAATTCATCGCATAGCCGAGCCACAACAGCAGCGTCGGCGCCCGATATCGCGGCTTGAACAAGTCGCGCACCGAGCCTGCCAGCGCTTGGGCAGCCGGCCTGAGGTAGACCGTCTCGGCGATCACCCCCGGGGCGATGTTCCGCAGAATTCTGGCAATGGCCGCACTGCGCGGGCGACGATGCAGCAGGAACTTGATCGACTCCGGGCCCGTCGTGATGAGCGCGATGCTCAGCGCCAGCGGCAACGCGCCGCCAATGACGAATGTCGCCGGCCAGCCGTAGTGGGCGATGACGGTGGGCACGAGCTGACTCGCCACCAGCGCACCCGTGGCCGTATTGCAGTAGGCCAGCGTGATCAGGCTGGCCCGCCGGCGCCGCGGCATGAAGTCGGCGGTCAGGCAGTAGGCATTGGCCAGGCTCGCACCCAGCGCCGCGCCGGTGAAGAACCGGCACAACTCCATTTGCAGCGCGTTGTGCGCCAGGGCCGTGGCCAGGCAGGCCGCACCGACGATCGCCAATGTGGCCGCCAGCACGGTGCGCCGACCATAGCGGTCGCCCAGAGGAGCCAGCAACGCCGCGCCAAGCCCCATTCCCAGCAGCGACGCCGACAGCGCAACGCTGAGCGACGCGGGGGCGATTCCCCATGCCTTGGTCAACGCGGGCACCGTGAGTGCCAGATCCTGAAGACTGTAGCCGTCACACATCACGGCCAGGCCGCACAGCACCAGCACGTACTTCTGCAGCCCGCACAGGGGATTGGCGTCCATCAGATCGTCGATCTCGACGCCCGAGAGCAGCGCCGAGTCGGACACGGGCGCGAGCAGTGACGTTGCGACGCTCATTCGTTCCATCCTAACAACACCCTGCGCGGCAATGTTCTTGACGATAACAAATAACTCCGCCAATAATCGGTGGTAGCGCTATCAAATTGGCCCTGAGCAGGATTCTGTCGCCGGCCCCAAGGAGCAGAAATGATCGAGTTCGCAACGCGCGTGCTGACGGTCAGCATGGCACTGCTCACGGCCGTCAGCGCCAGTGCACAGGGTGCCGAAACTGCACCGTACCAGGATCTTGCGCTCTCGCCTCGGGAGCGCGCGGCCGATCTCGTGCACCGCATGACGCTGCAGGAGAAGGCCTCGCAGCTCGTCAATCAGGCGCGCGCCATCCCGCGGCTCGGTGTCCCCGCATATGACTGGTGGAGCGAGTCGCTGCACGGTGTTGCGGTGAACGGCACCACCGAGTTCCCTGAGCCGATTGGCCTTGCCGCGACCTTCGACACGCCGGCCATCCATGAAATGGCGACCGCCATTGGCGTTGAAGGACGCATCAAGCACGCCCAGGACGAACGCGATGGGCACTCCAACATTTTCGAGGGGCTGGATTTCTGGGCACCGAACGTCAACATCTTTCGTGATCCGCGTTGGGGGCGAGGTCAGGAAACCTATGGTGAGGATCCGTTCCTGAGCGCGCGCATGGCCGTCGCGTTCGTGACGGGCATGCAGGGCACGGACCCGAACTACTATCGTGTCATTGCCACGCCGAAGCACTTCGCGGTGCACAGCGGACCGGAGCCGACCCGACATTTCGCCGACGTCGATGTGAGCAAGCATGATGAGGAAGACACCTACCTGCCGGCCTTTCGCGCGGCGGTGGTGGAAGGTCATGCCGGCTCGGTGATGTGCGCATACAACGCCATCAATGGTCAGCCGGCCTGCGCCAACGATTTCCTGTTGGAGCACACGCTGCGCGGTGCCTGGCAGTTCCAGGGCTACGTGGTCTCCGATTGCGGCGCCGTGCGTGACGTCTACGGCGGACACCGCTACCGCCCGAGCCAGCCTCAAGCCTCGGCCATTGCGCTCGAGAGCGGCATGGACAACGAGTGCATCGACTTCTTCCAGAAGGTAAAAGACGACCACGATTACCGGCCCTACATCGAGGCGGTGCAGCAGGGCTATCTGGCTGAAAGCGCCATCGACACGGCTCTGGTGCGCTTGTTCACGGCTCGCATTCGGCTCGGCATGTTCGACCCAAAGGACAAAGTGCCGTATGCGAAGCTCGATGAGAAACAGCTCGACAGCGCCGCGCACCGCAGCCTCGCGCGCCGCATGGCCAATGAATCCATGGTGCTGCTGAAGAACGATGGTGTGTTGCCGCTGAAGTCCGTGAAGCACATCCTGGTGGTCGGTCCGCTTGCCGACCAGACGGCCGTGCTGCTCGGCAACTACAACGGCATTCCCTCCCACACCGTGAGCGTGCTCGAGGGCATGCGCGCGGAGTTTCCGGGGGTCAAGCTCACCTATGTCCCGGGGACTGAGTTCCTGTCCAATGAGGGCAAGCCCGTACCGGGCTCAGTGCTGACGACGCCTGACGGGCGGCCGGGCCTCAAGGCCGAATACAGTGCGGGGCTGAGCCTCGACACACGCTCCACACTGTTCACCTCGCGCACCGAGTCCGTCGTGGATCTGAACGAGCGTAACCTTCCGGCGCAGGCGCAGGGCAAGTCGGCACTCTCGGTCCACTGGACGGGGTTCATCCGCCCCAAGCAGACAGGCGACTATCTGCTCGGTATCCGGGCCAATGGGTCCGGGAGCGTCTCCGTTGAGGACCGGCAGATCGTGCAGATGTCCAGCGGTGGGGCCAGCCTCGGCCGGGTGCACCTGGAACAGGGCCATGCGCTGAAACTCGACGTGGAATATGGGCAGGGCGGCGGCAGGAGTCCGCAAGCCCAGCTGATCTGGGCACCCGCGAGCGACTCGCCGGATCCGGCTGCAATCAGTGCCGCCAAGGACGCCGACGTGGTGGTTGCCGTCGTCGGCATCACGAGTCGTCTGGAGGGAGAGGAGATGAAGGTCAGCCAGCCAGGCTTCCTGGGTGGGGACCGAACGAGTCTCGACATACCGAAGCAGGAGGAGGATCTGGTTCAAGCGCTCGGCGCCACCCACAAGCCCCTGGTCGTCGTGCTCATGAACGGTAGCGCGCTGGGCGCCAACTGGGAGAAGGCCCACGCTGCGGCGATCCTCGAATCCTGGTACGCGGGCGAGGAGGGCGGGGCGGCGATTGCGCAGACCTTGAGCGGCAGGAACAATCCCGCGGGACGCCTGCCGGTCACCTTCTACAAGGACGTGCAGCAACTGCCTTCGTTCGAGGACTACTCGATGACGGGGCGCACCTATCGCTACTTCCAGGGGGAAGCGCTGTGGCCGTTCGGATACGGCCTCAGCTATACGAAGTTTCAGTACGGGGCCATGACGGTGCCGCAGGCGCCGATCAACGCAGGTGAGCCGCTGAACGTTGCGGTCACGGTGACCAACACCGGGACGCTCGCGGGGGATGAGGTCGTGCAGCTTTACCTGAATTTTCCGGATATTCCCGGCGCGCCCATTCGGGCGCTGCGCGGCTTTCAACGCATCCATCTGGCGCCGGGCACCAGTCGGAAGGTCGAATTTCACCTGCAGCCGCGCGACCTGAGCATGGTCACCGAAGCGGGCGACATCATCGTCGCCCAGGGTCGGTACACCGTCTGGATTGGTGGCGGTCAACCCGGAACCGCAGCTGCCTCAACCAGCAGTCGCTTCGAGGTCAGCGGCCAGCTCACGTTGCCGGAATGAACATCGTGCAACGAAAAGCTGCCGTCCTTGTGTACCAGAACATCTTCCACCCGGTCTTCCGCGATCAAAAAATGGGGGGCGTAGAAATCATCCTGCACGGGGAACGCATCGCCACGGGCGGTGAGGTGCGGTTGCTGCCGACCCCCGAACAGTGGGACCCCGTTCCGGTGTTTGCAAAGCGCAAACACGGGCCCCGGGCCAATCAACTCATCGCCTACTCCGGCTATCCGGATCAGTCCTTGAGCTATCGGATCGAAGTAACCGCGGAAGGCGCCGGCTTTCGGGTGGCCGTGCAGCTCGATCATCCGCTTGCTCCGGCGCTCGTGGGGAAGGCTGGCTTCAATCTCGAGTTCCTGCCGACCGCCTACTTCGGCAAGAGCTACGGCGCCGATGCCACCGCCGGAATCTTTCCACGGCATCCCGAAGGGCCAATGAGTCGCGACGCCAAGGGCGCGCGCGAGCCGCTGCCCATGGCTCAGGGCCGACAGATCGTGCTTTCTCCGGAGGACCCGACAACCAGGGTGAGCATCACGGCCGAAGATGGAACGCTTGCGCTCTTCGACGGCCGCACCCGCGCGCAGAAGGGCTGGTTCGTGGTGCGGCAGCTGCTGCCTGCCGACCGCACCGAGAATGCGATCGTGTGGCACGTCCATCCCCACGTCATCCCGGGTTGGGTAAGAGCCCCGGTTGTTTCCTTCAATCAGGTCGGCTACACGCCGCAACGCTTCAAAATCGCAATGATTGAAATGGACCCGCTGGACCACGCCGCCACGACGGCACGCGTGCTGCGACTGGACTCCAAGGGTGACTACCAACCGGTCTTCCAGGATGCCATCAAACCTTGGGGCCGGTGGCTGCGTTATCAGTACGCCACCTTCGATTTCACCGCGGTGCATGCGGCGGGGATCTACCGCATCGAATTCCAGGGGCACGCCTTTGGTCCATTTCGAATCGCGGCGGATCTGTATCGCCAGGGCGTGTGGCAGCCATCCCTGGACACTTATCTGGCCGTGCAGATGGATCACGTCAAGGTGCGCGAGAACTACCGCGTGTGGCACGGCGCATCGCATCTGGATGATGCCCGCCAGGCACCCGTAAACTACACGCATTTCGACGGCTATTCGATGGGCGCCACGGCGGATTCCCCGTTCGCCACCGGTGCGCACATTCCCGGATTGAACCGCGGCGGCTGGTACGACGCCGGCGACTACGATATCCGCACCCAGACTCAGGCCAAGGTGATCACCGATCTGGCCCTGGCGCGCGAATCCTTTGGCCTCGACTGGGACGAGACCACGGTCGATGAGGCCGCAAGACTGGTGCAAATCCGTCGGCCCGATGGCGTGCCCGATGCGTTGCAACAGATCAAGCACGGAGTACTGCAGCTGCTGGGGCAGTACGCCGCCTTCGGCCATGCCATCCCCGGCATCATTGAACCGACCTTGGAGGAATACACCCATCTGGGGGATGCCGCCTCCAAGACCGACGGCAGGATCTATTCCTCAAAACTGGGGCCGCTGCAGACCGAGGGCGATTATTCGGGCGTGCCGGACGATCGCTGGGCGTTCACATCCCATACCACTGCCTTGAACTACGCGGCGGCAGCGGCCCTTGCCGCAGCCAGCCGCGTGCTGCGTGGTTACGACGATGCGCTGGCGAAACAGTGCCTGAGCACCGCCGAGGGAGTGTGGAAGGCAGAACACGGCCATCCGCCGGTCATCTTCAACTCGTTCAATACGACGGGCGGCCCGCTGGATGACGAAGAAACAAAAGCCGCCGTCGAGCTGCTGATCGCCACCAAGGGGTCCGCCTACGCGGTGCGCCTGCGGGCGCTGCTGCCAGCCGTCCAGAAGAACTTCTCCGGCCTGGGCTGGCTCGCCGCCCGCGCATTGCCCTTCATGGACGCCGATTTCAAGCGCAGGCTGTCGGCGGCGCTCGTGGCGTTCAAGACCCGCCAGGACGTGCAGCTCGCCCGCAACCCCTTCGCAGTTCCCATCAGCACCGGCACCTGGGGCGGCGCGGCAGTGGTCACGGATTTCGGCATGCATATGTACTATTTGCACCACGCCTTCCCCGAGGTGATTGGAATCGAGCCGACGCTGCGTGCTTTCGACTATGTTCTCGGCCGCCATCCCGTGTCGAACGTGTCCTATGTTTCCACCGTCGGCACCGTCTCCAAACTGGTGGCCTACGGGAACAATCGCGCCGACTACTCGTTCATCCCCGGCGGCATGATTCCCGGAGTCGTGATCATCCAGCCGGATTTTCCCGAGCTCAAAGACAACTGGCCGTTCCTGTGGTACGAGAATGAATACGTCGTGGATGCTGCCACGTCATTCATCGTCGCCGCCAATGCCGCAGCTGCACTGGCCAATTGAGCTACCAGTATCTGACCCGGCCGGTGTCCACGTGCACGAAGTCGGAAGCCTGGTAATACCCGACCCCGCCGCGGCGTAGCGAGCGCGCCACTGCGGCCAGGCGGGCCGTCGGGAATGACTCTAGCCGGACATCAATGGCCTTGCCGAGCATGTGCATGCTGTGCTCGGCGACAGCGCTGCTGGACCGCCGCAACATTGCGTTGGTCTTGGGCGAGCGATAGGCGGAGATCACATGGAACGCGTGCCCCGAGCCAACCTTGGTCCGCAGCTCAAACAGCACATCGAGCAATACGGGGTCAATGACGTGAACCTCATTGGTGCGGAAGTCACGCAACAGATGATTGACCTGCTGCAAAACCTGCGGTTGGTACTCACCGTCCTTCCAGTATGCGGCAGTCAGCTTCTCGCCGGTATGCGTGTGGACGAAGGATACTGAGCGCACGTTCGCGGTGTCCGCGATTGCAGACCCGCCCCAGATCGCCTCGGCACTGCCGCAGATGAGGGCGGCGCGTGCGATGAATCCGCGTCGATCCATCATGAAGTGGCGCCTGCGGGCGGTCGGAAAGCCTTTCGGGCGCGCTCGGCCCTGCTCCTGATGGCACAGCCTGCGACGTGATCGTTGAGCAGTCCGGTCGCTTGCCTGAAGGCATGTACCGTCGTAGGCCCAACGAACGCCCAGCCGAGCCGCCGCAGCTCTTGCGACAAAGCCACAGATTCAGCCGCTGCGGACGCGGTGCGCCTGGCGCTGCGTCGTTTCGGGTCTGTTGCGTAGCGCCAGACGAATGCTGCAAAGGATCCCTCGTGTTTGATCAGCTCCCGGACCCGGCGAGCATTGTTGATGACGGCTTCGATCTTGCCGCGATGACGCACGATCCCCTCATTCTGCAGTAAACGTTCGACGTCGCGTGGGGCGTAGCGGGCGATCTGGTCAAAATCGAAATTCCGAAAGGCCGCCCGAAAGTTTTCGCGCTTGGCGAGGATGGTTCGCCAGCTCAGGCCCGACTGAAAACTCTCCAGACACATGAACTCGAACAGGCGCCGGTCATCGCCGACGGGGAAACCCCATTCGCTATCGTGATAGGCCAGGAATTGCGGTACGGCGACGCTCCAGCGACAGCGCACCAACCCATCGGGACTTTCTATGGTGGTGTTCACGCGGACGGGGCGCAGCCGACCCTAATTGCCGTCGCGCGCCCCCGCGCGATCCGAGGGGAGGTCGTCCTCGTTGACATCATCAGCCTCGAGATCATCCAGGGGTCCGGTCCAATCCTCGGGGGCTGCCGCCGTTACCAGCGGTAACTGTTCCCAGTCCTCCATGTCGATGCTGTCCAGCTCCCCGTCGAAGGACTGGATCTGCACCGTTTCCGTCGGGGCATCGACGCTCACGACCTGAAATGGCTCGCCTTTATCCTGGTTCTGGTACCAATCGCCAACCTGCGGTCTTCCCACTGAATTCATCGCATGTCTCCCGGATTGTCATCGGTCCTGCACAACTGCCCTGGACGTGGAGAGTCCCAAGCGGCTGGTCGGCCTCGTATCGGACGCCGGGCAGCGTGGGGCTGCGTCCTTTGGCCGACGCTGGGTCAGTGGATTCTTACACGACGTGGCGCCATTCAGTGCGCCAACCACGATAATATGATTTGTCCTGCTGCGGCTGGGCTAGGCCGCCCCAGTGCCCAAATATTAAGATTCATTCCAGCACTCTGACGAGAATCAGTTCATGGCCCAAACCTCGGCTCATTCAGGCCCGCCCCTGCCGCCGTCGGCCTTTGCCGGATTCGCGGCCGCGGTGGGCGCCGTCATTGTGATGGCGGGCGTGTCCTACCAGGCGCAGCAGCGAAGCACCGCAGCGGCAGATGCCGTCACGCAGGGCGTCGAGCGGATAGTCCAGGTGCAAAACGTGCTGTCGAGCACGAAGGATGCGGAGACCGGGCAGCGTGGTTTCCTGCTCACCGGCGATGAAGCCTATCTCGAACCCTACGTCTCCGGCAGGGCGGCGGTCAGCACTGAGCTGAACAAGATACGGGTTCTGACAGCAAACAGTGTTGAGCAGCGGCAGCGGTTGGATCAATTGCAGGGCCTGATATCCGCCAAACTGGCTGAACTGACCAGCACCGTCACCTTGAAACAGGCGGGGAGGTCGGCCGAAGCGTTGGCCGCCGTAAGGTCGGATCGCGGCAAGCTGCTGATGGATCAGATACGCGCCCTCGTCGGTCAAATTCAGAACACCGACCGCACGCAGCTTGCGCAGCGCCAGCAGGAATGGCGGCAAACGGCGGGGCTTTCCAACAGGATCACCTGGATGGGCGCGGGGGTTCTCCTGGTGCTCATCGCCGCCGCCGCAGCGCTCGTGTCGCGCGACTACCGGGCGCGCCAGCTGCAGTCCTGGTTACGAATCGGACAAATGGGGCTCGGTGAGCGCATCCAGGGTGACCAGACTCTCGAGATGCTCGGCAACAACGTTGTGAGCTTCCTCGCGCCCTACCTGGGCGCGCAGGTCGGGGCGATCTACCTCGCGGACGGCCCCGATCGGTTCCGTCGTTTCGCAGGTTACGCCCTTCAGCCCAATTTGCCGAACGAGTCAATCCGCCGCGGGGATACCCTGGTTGGGCAAGCGGCAAGAGACAATCGCCCCATACATCTGGTTGATGTACCCCCGAACTATACGCTGCCGATCGGCTCGGCGATCGGTCAGGGCGCGCCGCGCGAAATATTGATTGCGCCGGCGAGCATCGATGGCGCCGTGCAGGCCGCACTCGAATTCGGTTTCCTTCGCCGTATCGACGAGTCGCAACAGCAGTTGCTCGAAGTGCTGTCGACCATGATTGCAGTGGCCGTGCGCGCCTCGAAGGACCGGACACGACTCGAGGAGCTGCTGGAGGAAACACAGCATCAGGCTGAAGAGTTGCAGTCGCAGCAGGAGGAATTGCGCGTCAACAACGAAGAACTCGACGAACAAAGCCGAGCCCTGAAGGAATCCCAGGCACAGATGGAGTCGCAGCAGGTTGAACTCGAGCAAACGAACGCCCAGCTCGAAGAGCAGACCCAAATGCTCGAAAACCAAAAGGAAGCGCTCTCCAAGCAGCAGGATCTGCTGGTCGAACGCGCGGCGGATCTTGAGCGCGCCAATCTGTATAAGAGTCAATTCCTGGCCAACATGAGTCACGAGCTGCGCACGCCGCTCAACTCGACCCTGATCCTTGCCAAGATCCTGGGCGACAACAAGGATGGGAATCTCACCGAGCAACAGGTCAAGTTCGCACGGACCATTTCCACGGCCGGCAATGACCTGCTCGCACTGATCAACGACGTGCTCGATCTTTCCAAAATCGAGGCCGGAAAGATTGATCTGAAGCCCGAATCTGTCCAGATCGCCAAGGCGCTCGACGAGCAAAGCAAGCTGTTTCAGCCGCAGGCGGAGAAGCGGGGAATAAAATTCAGCACGGCAGTCTTGGCGGGGACGGCACAGACGATCGTGACCGACCCGCAGCGCCTGGGGCAGATTCTCAAGAATCTGTGCTCGAACGCGGTGAAGTTCACCGAGCGGGGCGAGGTGACCCTCAAGGCCTCCTCCGACGCGGACGCCATATATTTCGCCGTCATGGACACAGGCGTTGGCATCCCCGAAAGCCAGCATCGCAATATATTCGAGGCGTTTCAGCAGGCCGATGGCAGCATTCATCGCAAATTCGGCGGGACCGGCCTGGGACTGTCGATCTCCCGCGACCTGGCGCAGCGACTTGGCGGCAAGATCACGCTGCAAAGCATTCCCGGCAAGGGCAGCATCTTTACGCTCATGCTGCCGCACGTCCTGCCGGCGCTGACGGCTGCTCCTGCAGTTGCAGTTCAACCTGAGCCGATCCGCGCTTCGGTCAAGGACACTGCGCCAGCCAAGCCCCGGCGGCGGCCCGCGCCCGCACAGATCGAGGATGATCGGGCCCAGCTGCAACCCCATGCGCGGCACATCCTGATCATCGAAGATGATGTGGCCTTTGCCGCCATATTGCGCGACCTCGCGCACGAAATGGGCTTTCAATGCATCATCACGCACTCGGCGAGCGAAGGTCTGCTTGCCGCCACCGAACTGCGGCCGGGTGCGATCCTGCTCGACATCAATCTTCCCGACTATTCAGGCTTGGGTGTTCTCGAGCAACTGAAGCGCAATTCGGCAACGCGGCATATTCCGGTGCACATCACATCCGTCGCGGACCACGCCCAGGGCGCGCTGGAACTGGGCGCGGTCGGCTACGCCTTGAAGCCGGTATCGCGCGAGCAGCTCGTCGATGCGTTGCGGCGTCTGGAAACCAAGCTCTCCCAGGGCATGCGTCGGGTGCTGGTCGTGGAGGACGACGAACGCCAGCGCGATAGCATCCGGGAACTGCTGAACATGGCCGATCTGGAAATCACGGCGGTGGAGAGTGCAGGCCGCGCGCTCGAGGTCCTGCGGAGCATGACATTCGACTGCATGGTCATGGATTTGACGCTGCCGGACTTCAGCGGCTTTGAGTTGCTCGAACGCATGGCGGAGCGGGAGGACGTCTCCGTGCCGCCCGTCATCGTCTATACCGGCCGGGCGCTGAGTGAGGATGACGAACAGAAACTGCGGCGTTTCTCGAAGTCGATCATCCTCAAAGACGCACGCTCTCCGGAACGGCTGCTCGATGAGGTGACGCTGTTCCTGCATCAGGTCGAGTCCACGCTGCCTGCCGATCGACAGCGCATGCTGAAAATTGCGCGCGCCCAGGACATCGCGTTCGAGGGTCGGCGGATTCTCGTCGTAGAGGATGATGTCCGCAATGTGTTCGCGCTAACCAGCCTGCTCGAGCCCAAAGGGGCGCAGGTGCAGATCGCGCGCAACGGCCATGAGGCGCTGGAAGCCCTGTCCAAGGCGACGGCTGGCGCCGCCGATCGCATCGACCTGGTGCTGATGGATGTCATGATGCCGGAGATGGATGGCTTCACGGCGATGCGCGAGATCCGCAAGCGGGCGGAGTGGAAAAAGCTCCCGATCATCGCGCTGACCGCGAAGGCGATGCCGGATGATCTTGAGGCCTGCATGGCGGCCGGCGCCAGTGACTATATCGCGAAACCCCTGGACGTCGAGAAGCTGCTGTCGCTCATTCGCGTATGGATGCCGAAATAGATCTGGTTGCCAGCGTGGGCGCGAAGCGCTGGGAAGTCGAGTATCGGCTTCTGGTCGATGCGATTTACCAGATGTATCACTATGACTTTCGCGACTATGCGGTGGCGTCACTGAAACGTCGGCTGCGAACGGCGATGCTGCGCTTTGATTGTCGAACACTCTCGCAGCTGCAGGATCGACTGCTCAACGAGCCGGAGTTCTTCGCTGCGTTGCTGAATTTCCTGACCGTGCCGGTGAGCGAAATGTTCCGTGATCCGGACTATTTCCGCGCCCTTCGCGCGCAGGTGGTGCCGCTGCTGCGCACCTATCCGTCCCTCAAAGTGTGGGTAGCCGGTTGCAGCACGGGCGAAGAAGTCTATTCGCTGGCGATCCTGCTGCGCGAAGAAGACCTGCTGGAGCGCAGCCTCATTTATGCGACGGATATCAACCCGGAATCCCTGCGCAAGGCCGAAGCGGGGGTCTATGACATCGACCGGATCGCGGCGTTCACCGACAGTCATCAACGCTCCGGCGCACGCTCCTCGCTTTCCGACTATTACGTCGCCGCCTATGGGCGCGCTGTATTCGACAAATCGTTGCGGCGCCGGATCGTGTTTTCGGATCACAGCCTCGCTACCGACAGCGTCTTTGCCGAGGTGCAGTTGGTCTCCTGCCGCAATGTGCTGATCTACTTCAATCGTGAGCTGCAGGATCGGGCGCTGCAGTTGTTTCGTGAAGCATTGTGCCGCAAGGGGTTTTTGGGCATCGGCTCCAAGGAATCGTTGCGATTCTCGGCGCAGGCGCATTATTTTGGCGAATTTGTTCGCGAGCAGCGTATTTATCAGAAGCGGGACTCGACGTGAGCGCGGTGGTTTCCCTTGCGGGGCGTGTCGATGCGATTGTCATGGGTGCATCCGCGGGCGGCGTGGACGCCTTGATGGCACTGCTGCCTGCGCTTTCGGCCGCCTTTCGCATACCGATTGTCATCGTGCTGCATCTGCCTCGCGATCGGCCGAGCCTTCTGCCCCGGATATTCCTGCAAAAGTGTGCATTGCCGGTCTGTGAGGCTGTGGACAAAGAGCCGGTGCGTCCGGGAACTGTATATTTCGCGCCACCGGACTACCATTTGCTGATCGATGAGGGCCCGTGCCTGGCGTTGTCGGACGATGAACTGGTCAATTATTCGCGCCCCTCCATCGACGTGCTGTTCGAGTCCGCGGCCGATGTTTACGGAGCACGGCTGCTTGGCATTATTCTATCGGGGGCAAATGAGGACGGCGCGGCAGGCCTCGCGACGGTTCATGCGGCCGGTGGCATCACGATCGTTCAGCAGCCCGATAGTGCCCAGGTCAAGCAAATGGTGGTCTCAGCCTTGAATCGCAATCCCGCCAGCCATGTGCTCGACCTCGTGGCCATTGCGGGTGCGCTACGTACTTTGGATGTGGGACGTACGGTATGAGCGACGGCGTCAAATGCCTGCTGGTGGATGATCTGCCGGAAAACCTGCTCGCCTTGTCGGAACTTCTGCGTGAGCAGGATGTCGAGATCCTGGAAGCCCGCTCCGGGACCGAGGCGCTTGAGATCCTTCTGGTCCATGACGTGGCGCTTGCACTGCTGGACGTGCAGATGCCGGACATGGATGGCTTCCAGCTTGCTGAACTGATGCGCGGGAGTGCGCGGATTCGCCGTGTCCCGATCATTTTTGTCACCGCCGGTGCGCGCGATCAGCATCGGATGTTCAGGGGCTACGAGTCGGGAGCGGTCGATTTTCTGTATAAACCCATCGACCCGCGCATCCTGCGGAACAAGGCAGCAATTTTCTTTCAGCTTGATCGACAACGACGCCAGCTGGATCGTCAGCTGCATGAGCGCACCGAAACGCTCAGGCTGAACGAGATGTTCACGGCGCTGCTTGCGCATGATCTGCGCAATCCGCTCAGTGCGATCATGACCTCCGGGCGGCTGATAGAGCGCATTGCCGCCGAACCGATCGCCAAGGATGCGGCGGCGCGGGTGCTGTCCAGCGGACGGCGTATGGGCCGACTGATTGAGGATATGCTGGATCTGGCGCGTGCGCGGGTCGGCAATGGAATTGCCATCAAGCGGGAGGAGGGGGATCTTGGCACCCTGATTGGTCCGGTCGTGCGGGAGCATCAGGCCGCTTCACCTGGCCGGCAAATCGAAATCGTTTCCAAGGGTGTGCTGAAGGGTCAATGGGACGCCGAACGCATCGCGCAGGTGGCCTCCAATCTCATTGGCAACGCCATAAAGCATGGGGATCCGAAAGGGCCGGTCGTGGTCAGTCTGGATGGAACACACCGCGATACCGTCTTCTTCGCGGTCGCCAATGACGGGGTGATTCCTGCAGAGCGGCATGCGGGGCTGTTTGATCCATTCAAGGACGGGCATCAGCGGGTGGGTCGCAACGAAGGGCTGGGTCTGGGGCTGTACATCGTTCAGCAAATCGTGACGGCGCATTCCGGCAGCATCGATGTCCGAACGGAGGAGGAGCGGCGCACGGTATTTCGGGTGCAATTGCCGCGCAGACTGGGCGTGGAAATGGCCGATTCGCAGTTACTGGGTGCCCGCGCCGCAGGCCGCGGCGCGGCCGAGTAACAGATCTCTTTCCCGCGTATTGCGGGTCAGCCCAGCCGCGCGCGAAAACTCGGCCCGGGCTTCGGCATGGCGCCCGAGCTTTTCCAGCAAGTCACCGCGCACGCTGGGTAGCAGGTGGTAGGTCGCCAGCCTTGGCTCATTGGTGATCGTATCAACCAGCTCCAGGGCGGCAGCGGCGCCGTAGGCCATTGATACTGCGACGGCGCGATTGAGTTCAATAACGGGGGAGGGCTGCAGCTGCGCGAGCGCATCGTACAGGGCCACGATCTGAACCCAGTCAGTCTCAGCGGCGATTGGGGCCCGGGCGTGGCAGGCCGTGATGGCCGCCTGGATTGTGTACGGGCCTGAGGGGCCAGCGAGTGCCTGTGCCCGCTGCAGCGCCGCGAGCCCGCGCTGGATCAGCAGCCGATTCCAACGTGCACGGTTCTGCGCCAACAGCAAAATGGGCTCGCCCTGTGCGTCCGTGCGGGCACCGATGCGCGAACTGTGGATTTCCATCAGCGCAACCAGGCCGTGCACTTCGGGTTCCTCAGGCAGCAGGTGGGACAGGATCCGTCCCAGCCGCAGCGCCTCCTCGCACAACGCGGGACGCATCCAATCCCCGCCACTGGTGGCGGCATAACCCTCGTTGAAGATCAGGTAGATCACTTCCAATACCGATTCGACCCTGGCCGCGCGCTGCGCGCCACGCGGCACTTCGAAGGGCACATGCGCCTCGGCGAGGGTGCGTTTGGCACGCACGATGCGCTGGCCAATGGCCGGTTCCGGTACCAGAAATGCCCGGGCGATCTCGGCGGTGGTCAGACCGGCCAGCATCCGCAGGGTCAGCGCCGTGCGCGCCTGCGTCCCGAGCACCGGATGGCAGACGATGAACATCAGCCGCAGCAGATCATCGCCGATGTCATCATCCGCAGCGTCCTCGGCTTGCGCATCGGGCGTCACGCGAAGAGGACTCTCGTGCGCAACGGCATCGCTGGTGCGCGCGATGAGCTTGCGGCGCCGCAGTTCATCGAGCGCACGGTTCTTCGCCGCCGTCATCAGCCACGCACCGGGTTTGTCCGGAACGCCGGCGCGAGGCCATTGCTCCAGGGCACTCACCAGCGCGTCCTGCGCGAACTCCTCGGCGAGCCCTATCTGTCGCAGCATGCGGGTCAGCCTTGCGATGATTTTGGCCGATTCCATGCGCCAGACAGCCTCGATGGTGCGTTGGATCTTCGAATCAGACATGACATCCTCGCCCGTGCGCGCGCGGTTAGGTATTCTTGATCCGGGCCCGCAGCTGCTGTTCCTGGGCCTGCAGCTCCGGGGTGAATTCCGCACCAAAGTCTGCAGCCTCGAACAGCGGTCGAATCTCGATCTCCGATTCCTCGCTCATGGGGTTCGGACAGCGTTTCACCCATTCGAGCGCCTCTTCGATCGACTTTACCTGCCATAACCAGAATCCCGCCACGAGTTCCTTGGTTTCGGCAAAGGGTCCATCGATCACCGTGCGCTTCTCGCCCGTGAAGCGGACTCGCTTGCCCCGGCGACTCGGGTGCAACCCTTCCCCCGCGAGCATCACGCCGGCCTTGACGAGTTCCTCATTGAAGCGGCCCATGGCGCTGAGTAATGCCTCGCTTGGCATGATGCCCGCCTCGCTCGAGGCGGTCGCCTTGACCATGACTATGACTTTCATGCTGCTATCCTTTTAAAAACAATAAGTTGTACAGAGACCGGCGGCACATCCGCAAAGCGCATTTGGCGCCACTCTGACCAGTTACTCTAGGGCGACGAACTGCACGCTGCGATTTCGACAATAACGACAAAAACAAAAATTCTTGATCCCCCCTTCTCGGTTGCAAGGGCATCCCAAAAAACGGCTGCGACCTCTAACATCAATATGGATTGTCAATGGTGACTTGCTGATTTAGCCATAGGCGCGGGCCCTTGGAACTAGTGGCGCAGGTTCGATATCCTAACTAGTCATCATTGAATCGAGAGTGAGCCACCATGCGTGCACCTTCCCGCCTGCTGCAGTCCCTGGCCTGTGCGTCCCTGTTCATGATCGCCACGTGTGCCTATGCGGGTTCGGTTTCCGGTCCGGTGGTGGTATTGCCGAACAGCTACTACCTGCAGCCTGACCAGGGAGGCCAAACCAAGCTCGTCAAACGCGATGGCAAGCGGCTGCTGCCCGGCACGATTGCGGCCTATGTCGTCTCGGGTCAGCTGGTGGTGGGGGCTATTGGCGCCACACCGCCCCCCGGGCATCAATTCACCAATGACCTTGAATTCGCGGGCACTCCTGACACGAAATACTTCATCCTCGACACGGCCACCGGCAAGCTTGAATCCAACCTGGACGAGGCGGCATGGCACAAGCGGCTGCAGGAACTGGGACAGCGCGCCGACCTGCACATCTACCCGCCATTGCCCTGGCAGAACTGAACTCGTGCTTTACACCCTTGCAGGCCGGGGCTATCTTCCCGACCGTTATTGGTGGCACAAGGCGTTCCAGTGGGCAGTTGTATGAGTGGCAGTCAGCATTGCGCTGCACGCAGGCGAACGTCAGCTCGATAACGCTCAGGCCTTTCCCGGAGCGCCGTCAGCTCCTGTTGATTTCCACCTTCCGTCGAACGAACTGATCGCTCGCAAATGAGCACGGCTGAAACGTGCCTGGCGCGAGTCACCGGTCGTGTGTGACGCGCAGCTGCTGTCCGCCGGCGACGCAGGGTTTTGGAGCGCGGCGATGGTGATACTTCTCAGCAAACTCGGGGAACACCCGCGAATAAAGCAGCTGGGCCCCGGTCTGATCACCGGTGCCGCGGACGATGATCCGAGTGGCATCGCCACCTACTCGCAGGCCGGAGCGCAATTCGGCTACAGCATGCTGTGGGCGGTGCTGTTCACCTATCCGCTGATGGTCGGAATCCAGATGGTCAGCGCGCGGCTCGGCTGCATCAGCGGTCGCGGCCTGGCGGCGAATGTGAAAGCGGTGTTCCCGCGGTGGGTGCTGTACAGCATCGTCGGCCTGCTGCTGATGGCCAATACCATCAACATTGCAGCCGATGTGGCCGCGATGGGCGAAGCGCTGCGGCTGCTGGCTGGTGGCTCGGCGCGCCTGTACTCGGTCGGCTTCGGCGCCCTATGCC
This sequence comes from Steroidobacteraceae bacterium, assembly GCA_036521075.1. Classification (GTDB taxonomy): domain Bacteria; phylum Pseudomonadota; class Gammaproteobacteria; order Steroidobacterales; family Steroidobacteraceae; genus DAIDKA01. Next base: position 187,049 of record DATDIL010000135.1, read on the forward strand.
TGGCCTTGCAGGTCTTTCTGCGCTACGAGACTTACGTGCGCTACCTGAAGTGGCTGACCCTGGTGCTGCTGTCGTACGTCGCGGTCATCTTCACGATTCATGTCCCGTGGAATACGGTGGTTCGTGAACTGGCGTTTCCGAGCCTGGTGCTTGACAACAATACGATCACCGTCATCGTCGCCGTCTTCGGTACCACCATCAGCCCGTATCTGTTCTTCTGGCAGGCGGCGCAGGAGGTGGAGGACCTGCGGGCGCTGTCCACCCGCAATGGTCAGGGCACCCTGCTGCCGCACGCGCAGGATGTCGCACGCCGCCACCTGCGCCGCATCCGCTGGGACACCTATCTTGGCATGGGGTTTTCGAACCTCATCGCCTTCTTCATCATCTTGAGCACCGCGGCGACGTTGCACGCGTCGGGCTTCACGAACATTCAAACCTCGGCCCAGGCGGCCAGCGCACTGCGACCACTGGGGGGGCAGCTCACCTTCCTGCTCTTCAGCCTCGGGATCATCGGTACCGGAATGCTGGCCGTTCCGGTACTGGCCGGATCGGCCGCATATGCCGTATCCGAGAGCTTTGACTGGCAGTCGGGCATGGACCGCAAGCTGCACGAGGCCCTGGAATTTTACGCCATCATCGCGATTGCGACGGTCGGCGGCGTGATCCTGAACTTCACGCACCTGGACCCGATGCGGGCCCTGTTATGGAGCGCCGAGATCAATGGCGTGATCGCGGTGCCGATCATGGCAATCATGATGCTGCTCGCACGGCGCGCGGACATCATGGGCCAGTTCGTCATCCGGCCAAGGCTGCGACGCCTGGGCTGGGCCGCCACGGCAGTGATGGCGCTGACGGTGGTCGCGATGGTGGCGACTATGTGAAGCGCAGTGCGGCTATTTGCCAGCAGCCGGCGATCTTCACATACCGCGCCTCGAAACGGCCGGCCTTCCAGTGCCGTTCGGCCACCTGGCCCTGCAGGCGCGCCATCTGCGCCAGGGTCGAATCCGACGGCAGCGGGGAACTCAGCTCCACATCGCAATGGAAGGTGGCGGCGGCCTGGGCGCCATCCGCGGCGATCTCGATCAGGTCCTGCTGTTGCAGCGGGCTGCGACGATAGGCGCTGTGGATGATCGGCGCCAGCTGCTGCCGATACTGAGTCGCAAACAACAGTCTGATGGCAGGCTTGCCGATAGCGTTTGATCCACTCAGCGCCACTGCGGCGTGGGACTCGAACAGTTCCACTGCCGTATCGTAGTCCTGATTTTCGACCGCTGCGGTGAAGGCTAGATGCAATCGCCGGATCGCTTCGCGATCCTGATGGCACCTAAGGTCGCGCTGCAGCCCCTGCACCTGGTCCGCAGCCGCGCAGGAGCTGCGGGGCAGCAATGCCGTGGCCGCCGTGGTCGTGATGGCTCCGGCCCCCAGGACCGCACTGCCGCGCAGGAAGAACGCCCGACGCGTGCCATTCATTTTGCCTTCACTCATGGCGCTCTCCTTCAAATCAGTCCGAGATGTTTCTTGACCTCGAATTTCCCCGCATGGCGGGCGCGCGCGCCGATCACGCTGAGGCTCAGGCCCCCCTGACGGCCCACGTGATAGCCAAACCCCGCATCGTGCATGATCTTGCGGTTGAACAGGATCACGCCCAGCGTCCCGTTACAGGCCTCTTCGACCCAGGCCATGATGTACACCCCGTCGCGCAGCTTCGAGTACCACCCCGGAGAGCTCCATTGCAGGCCCCCCGAACCGTCCGGCTGGAAGATGATCCACGAATATGTCGAAGGCGTCGCATACAGGTGCATGGAGGTAAGCCCGGGATTGCCCGGTGAATAGTTCCAGGTGTAGGCCTCGCCGACCATTTCGTCGGTCATCGCATGGCGCAGATACTGAGGGGGCGTCGGCGCGCCCTCCATTTGCAGGACACCGAAGTAGTAGGTTGGATGGGTCTCGTTGTTGCGGAACGGCGTACCGGTCGTGCCTTTGACGATCGTGCACAGACTGTTCTTCATATCCAGTGCAACCATCGCGCAGGAGCGCGGGAACTCGGCGTCCAGCAGATGCGCGAAGAAGTACAGATCTTCGTCCGGCTCATACATCTCATACCAGGCGTCGCGCCAGTTCGGATTGCCCTCGTAGCGCCACTTCAACTGCTTGCCATCGGTGAACTGGTACTGGATGACTGGTCCGCCATTATCCATGCGGGCGGTCAGGGACTTGCCGGCGAATTTGCCAATGAGTTCACCCTTGTAGCCGCCCATGCCGGCGGCACCGCTGCCGCGACCGTCGCCAAAGGCGTGCGCGTGATTGAGGACCTGGTCCTTCACTTCGTCGTCGGTCATGACGTCGAACGTTTCCAGTGGGCGATACAGGCGGCGCGGACCCCGGGTTTCCTCGTTGTTGCCGAACACTTCGAATGAGGCGATCTGGCCGGTGGGCTCGCCCTTGCCGGAGTACATGTAGTACTCGAGCTCATCTTTCTCGTTCAGCCCCAGGCGCACGCCTTTCTGCGCCATGTCGAACAGATCGATGATCTGCAGGGTCAGCGTGCCGGAGAATTCGGCCTCGATGCGGGAGTAGATGAATTGATGGTCGTTGACCATGATGTAGTCGGTCGGTGCGCAGACCGTCAGCTCGCCACCGAAGCGGGTCAGTTCGATGAAATTCGAATACAGGATCGACACATAGAACTCGAGCAGCTCGATGTCGTTGTCCTGCTTCCAGTACATGCCCTTGCCTTCGAGGCGGTTGGTATAGGTGTGGCGCGCCGCAGGCGCAGCCGTACCGTCATCGACATAACCGAACCAGATCTTGCGCTGTGCTTCACGGTTGCGGCGACCGTTGCGGAACTGCGGCGCGCGCTTCGCGGCAGCCGCCGCGGCAGTCTCGGCCGTGGCATAGCCGCTGAAGGACACCTCGAACACCGTCACCAGGCGGCTGCGCGGATCGACCACCACTTCGTAGCCGCGCTGGGTTCCGGGGATCATGTGGGACAGCAGTATCAGTCCGTGGCTGTCCAGGGCGCCGTAGCCAGCCTTGATCGCCTTGGCGCCGTTCTCGGACAGCTCCAGCTCGCGGCTGTTACGGAAGTTGTATTCCAGCCGGGGGCCATCGTTGGTCACGATCTTCAGATGCTTTCCCGCGAAGGCATCGGAAAAAGCGGATTTGCCGCTGGGGCCTCCGGCAGTGGGGCGCAGGGCCTGCGTCACCTGCGCTTCGGTCAGGTCCGTGTAGGGAATTCGATGCATCTGCAAGGACCGGTAATTGCGCGTGGCCACAGTGTTCTCCTTCGTAGGGCATCTTTCTTGGGCGGCGCAAGAGTAGATCATCTGCGCGGTGACGGGAACGGGGCGTCGCGGGTGTGATGCGACGCAGCGAATTATCTTTTGCCCGAGGGCCGTGCGCGCCAGGGCGCCATGCTGGCAAAGACGCCGTCGCGGTAGATCCAGGCATGCACGAGCGCGGCCCCGAAATGCGCGATGAACGTCGCAATGAATGCGTAGGCGAGTAGGGTGTGCGCGCGGCGCAGGGTCGCGTACAGCAGCGGGTCGTGCGGCAGAATCGCCGGTAAGTGCACCGACCCGGCCAATACCACCGGATACCGCGCGGCCGACAGCATTCCCCAGCCAATAAGCGGCATGAAGATCATCAAAGTGTAAAACACGACCTGCGAACCCAGGGCAGCGAAGCGCTCGAGCCGGTTCAAGTGACCCGGAAGCGGCGGACCCGGGTGCAGCAGTCGGTTCGCGAGACGTATGACTGCCAGTACCAGGATTGCGATTCCCAACGGCCGGTGAATCGCGAGGAGTCCGTGGTAGCGCCCCGACACGGTGGACACCATGCCCAGACCCACGAACAGCATGGTCAGCACCATTGCGGCCATGAGCCAATGCAGCAGGCGCGACACAGCAGTGAATCGCGGTGCCTCGATCATGGCTGCTGTGCGGATGGATTCGGCGCTGTCTGCACCGCGCTCGGGGGCTTGATCTCCCCCGCGCGCAGCGTGAACGAGCGCGAGTAGGCGGCTGAACGGGCGCTGAGCAGAGGATCGTCGGACGGTTCGATGCCCGATGGCAGCACCAGCGGGTCGAAATTGATGTCGCGGCAGGCGCCACCGTCCTCGCCCTGCGCGTGCTCGATCGTGAGGGTGCCCACATCCAGCTGCTCGCGCTCCACGGGCCACGGCTGCGTGGCGTCATTGGTCGGATCGCCGGCTCCCGCGATCGTGATCATGAGGTGCCATTGCAGGGGCTGTTGCTGCAGTTGTGCAATCAGATCGTCGAACAGGTAATCGCGGGAGCGCGGGCGCTCGTCAGCCGGGTCATCCGCCGCAAACGCTTCGTTCGGCACCATTGACCAGCGCACGTTGGTTATCTTCCCGGTCCGGGATACGAATCGAAATGTATCGAGGCTGTTGAAGCGCGAATTGGCAAAGCCCGATGAATTCGGTTCGCTGCCAATGATCGCGATGGCGCGCGCAGCTTGCGGATGCCGGGCGAGAAAATCTGCCATGCGGGCCGGATCGGGCTTGCCCGTGGCAGCATCCGGCCTGCCGGCCAGCAGCTGCTCGTAGAAAGCCTGCGGCGTGGCCACCGGGAAGACGGGTATGGCATTCATGCCCATGCGCCATTGCTCTGCGTCGGGCAGGCGCAAGAGCAGGGCGAGACTGCGCACGGTGCGGTTGGTGTCGGCCTGAAAAGGCTGACCACCTGCCAGGGCAAAGCGCCCGATGACCGGCATGCGCCCCGGCGCAAATACCGCGGCTTTGGACAGCTGACGACCGGCTCCATTGCTCTCGAAGTAGCCGGTGACGCACAGCCCCTTGGCATGGTTGCGACGAAATCCGGGGTGTGCCCCGTTCGCCTGGTGAAAGGCATCGATCATGCGCGCGGGACTGAGCCGGTGCGGTGACAGCCAGCCGCCCACGTAGGCGAACGCCAGCGCGCTCACAGCCATCACCGCGCCGATCGCGAACAGACCTGATCGGTTGGACATTCGTTTGAGTCTGCGTTGATCTGTGGCCTTTCGCAATCGCACCGGGGTTTATAATCCGCGGCTGCACACATCAAAAGGCCCTTATGTTGCTGCCCCGGTTGCGCAAGGCGTTGCGGCAGGCCGCTGACCCGGTCAAGGCGCTGATCATGCAGGCGTACATGAAGTCCGAAATGCCCTACCACGGAGTACCGACGCCCTTATTGCGCCAGATATGCAAGCTCGCCTTCGCGGACGTCGAATTTCCTACGGCGATGGCATGGCAGGGCCAGGTGCTGGGCATGTGGCGCGCGGCGCAGTTCCGCGAGGAGCGTTACGCGGCGCTGTACCTGACGCGGGACCAACGCGCGCTGCGCTATCAGACGCCGTCTGCCATGAAGATCTATGAGGAATTGATCGTCACGGGGGCGTGGTGGGACTACGTAGATGAAATCGCCGCGAATCGGATCGGACCAATATTGCGCCAATACCCGGCGCCGATACGCCGCAGGATGCTGTCCTGGAGCAGGTCTGCGGATATGTGGAAGCGACGCACCGCCATCCTGTGTCAGCTCGGCTCCAAGGCGCACACTGATACGGCGCTGCTGTACGGTTGCATCGAGCCCTCGCTCGGGTCGCGAGAGTTCTTCCTGCGCAAGGCGATCGGCTGGGCACTGCGGCAATACGCATGGACCGATGCCGCCGAGGTTAAACGCTACGTACGCCGCAATCGCGCTCGCCTCAGTGCCCTGAGCGTGCGGGAAGCGCTGAAGAATATCGTATGACATAGCTGGCGGACTACCTGGCCACCTTAAACCGGTCTGAGCGTGGCCACGTGGTCCCGCCGCGTTCAGCACGACATTCAAACACTGCTTCGGCGTGTCAGCTGCGAACTATTTGGCGGGTTGAGCCGGCAGCTGTCATCCTCAGGTGCTGCCGGCACGTTTCACTAAGCGAGGGAGACAGTCAGGCGGTTTGATGCATAACCACGCCCTGCGAGTACTTTGTCTGGCGGCGCTGGCCGCCGGGAGCCTCGTGGGCTGCGTTTCGACCCCGCCAAACGGCGCAAAAGCGGCAAATGCCGCGGATATGCTCTGGCTCGAGCGGCTGACGTTCGGGGTCGACTCCGGGGTGCTGGCCCAGTATCAGAAGCTGGGACGTAACGGATACCTGGAGGCGCAGCTGCGCGGCGCGGATGAGCACCTGCCGGATGCTGTCGCACGGGATCTTGCGCTGCTTCCCAGCGATCAGTCTGACGCGGCCCATATAGTGCAAAGCATTGCGGCCGAACAGAAGCGTATCAATGCGCTGCCGGAGGGCCCCGATAAGCGGGCCGCGCGGCAGAAGCTCAATGAGCAGGGCAACCAGGCCGCCTACGAGGCACGGCGCCGCGAGTTGCTGCGGGCCATCTACTCGCCGGCGCAGCTCAAAGAGCAGATGGTGTGGTTCTGGCTCAATCATTTCAGCGTCTATGAATACAAGGCCAATGTGCGCTGGCTGCTCGCGGATTACAGCGAACGGGCAATCCGACCGCATGCCTTGGGGCACTTCCGCGACCTGGTCATGGCGACGCTCGAACATCCGGCAATGCTGCAGTACCTGGACAATGCCCAGAACGCGGCCGGTCACATCAATGAAAACTACGCCCGCGAGCTGATGGAGCTGCATACGCTGGGCGTTGATGCGGGCTATTCGCAGCATGATGTGCAGGAGCTGGCGAGGGTGCTCACCGGGGTGGGGATCGCCGCCGCGCGGCCGCCGCCTCTGCGGCCGCAATTGCGCGCGTACTATGTGCGCGAAGGCGCCTTCGAGTTCAATCCCGCGCGCCACGACTTCGGACCCAAGACCTTGCTGGGCCACCCGCTCGCCCGGCACGGCTTCGCGGAAGTCGCCGAGGCGGTCGACCTGCTGGTACACCAAAGGGCCTGCGCCCGCTTCGTTTCCCGCCAGATTGCCGTCTATTTTGCGGGCGATGATCCGCCGCCCGCGCTCGTGGAACGCATGGCGCAGACCTTCCAGCAGTCCGATGGTGACATCGCGGCCGTGCTGCGCACGCTATTTACCTCCCGCGAGCTTGCCGCGCGGGCGGGGCACAAATTCAAGGATCCGATGCAGTACGTGGTGTCAGCGGTGCGCCTGGCCTATGACGGCCGCCTGATACAGAACATGCACCCGGTAACGGGCTGGCTTGCGGCATTGGGCGAAGCGCAGTTCGGGCATCAGACCCCAGATGGCTATTCCTTGCAGGATGCCGCCTGGTCAAGCTCCGGACAGATGAGTCGTCGCTTCGAGATTGCGCGCACCATCGGCTA
>DATDIL010000136.1:0-4659 GCA_036521075.1 Steroidobacteraceae bacterium
CCAACCCTGCAATGAAACCAAGTGCTCCCACGACATTGCGTGTCGTAGCTCCTACCATCAATGCTGGAGTCGTGATAATGAAGAATAGAACCAGTTGGTGCGATAACGCGGCAATCAATGATTGGCGGACTGGCAAACCGGATAACGATATCTCCAGCACATCGATGAGCAATAAGGGCGCATGCACAACAAGGCCCACAAATAGCAACTTTGCCGCAAGCACGCTATGACTTTGAATTGGTCTCAACAGCCAATCGTGGCGATCTCCCACCAAATTGTCTTGCTGAACTGCCGTTACAGTGATAACTGCGATACAGAGCATCACAACGGGCGGCAGGAGCTGTAGGAGCCGTCCCTCCAAGCCGGGCGCAATGGCGGTGCCTGCGACCACTTCTAACCAACAATCAAGCGCGGCCACGAGGATAAGGCCGACCACGAACGGCCACATCAACCGGAAGTCCTTTCTGAAGATGTGCCATATCATGTGGGCAGCTTTCCGGCTTGGGCCGCGCGTGCCAGAGTCGTGAAGATGTCCTTCAGCGCAACCGGCTGTACTTGCACATCGCAGATACCCGTTAGTAGCGTCGGAAGACGTTCCTGCAGCTGATCCTCTCGGAATTGCACGTCCACAAAACTTATGACACTACCGACCGTCTTCACTCCCAGCCAGTGGACGGGAAGGCCGGGCGGCGCTATCGCCGCATCCTTCAACGTGACACGCACTTCGCGCGTCCGGGCGAAGAGCTCATCCATCCCTTCCTGAAACAGGAGTTGCCCCTGCTCTATATAGGCGACATGCGTTGCGGCGCCTTCGATGTCGGCTAGTTCGTGCGACGAAATTAGAATAGTCATCTCTCCCGCCTGCAGCAGGAGCTGCTCCATGAACTCCTCCCGGATCAACGAATCGAGCCCACTGAATGGCTCATCAAGGACAAGTAACTTCGGCTTGAAAGGCAGCGCACAGGCGAGCGCCATCTTCAGCCGCATACCGTGCGATAGATCCTTGATCCTGCGGTCCATCGGAAGATTCAGCTGCTGCAGCACAGTTTGCTCAAGCTGTGGATCCCAGGTCGAATAGAGCGGACGAAGGTAATCGAGGTATTGGCCAACTCTCAAACGGCCCGGCATCTCCTGATTCTCTGAAACATAGCCAATCTGTGAGCGTTCCCGCGGCGAAAGCCGCCGGGAGTCAACGCCTAGCACGGTTGCCGATCCAGCGGTGGGCCTGACTAGATTCATGAGCACCTTGATAGTCGTCGTCTTTCCGGCCCCATTGGCACCAATCAACGCAAATACACTTTCCTCAGGGACTGCCATGCTCAGACCGCGCAAAGCGTCGCACTTTCCGAACGCCTTATAGAGATTGTCGGTGTTGATAATCATGCGTCTTTCGCCTGGTCCGTTCGGTCGAGCTTTGACCACTCGTAGGTGAGTGCACGCATTACATCGCTAAGGGAGGCGCCGACACGCTTCGCTTCGACCACTAACTGCTCGACTTCTTGGTGCAAAAGTCGCTGTCGATCCCCGGCACGAGCCTTTGGTGTCTCGGCAACCACTGTTCCGAGGCCTGGGAGCACTTCAAGCCATCGCTCTGTGATCAGATGTTGCACAACGCGGTGGGCGGTATTGGGATGGATTTTGAGTTCTGTTGCCAAGGAGCGCACCGAGGGAAACGCCTGCCCCGGCCGAAATTCCCCGGCTACGAACGCCCTTATTGCCGCGAACACAACCTGATCAAAAATTGTCGCGCCGCGCTGCAGCTTGAAATTGAGCAGTGTCACTAGTGTACTGTGACACCCTGCCGTTATTTCGTCAATTCCAGCATCCGTCGCTTCTGCAAAAACCACTTTTGCATTCCATCTGGGTCCGAAACCGGCGGCGACTCGCGGGCGCGCGTGAGAGGGATGTCCGGCGCTTGTAGGCCTTGTCGCGCGGCGTCGCGTGTCGAATCTGCGATGCGCCCAAGATTGGCACTCAATCTCTCCCGGGCGGGGTACTGCCCCAATCCAATCCCCAGGACCCCACTGTGTACCCCAAGGCCACCCCGGGACGTGGCGGTACACGGGAGGACGAAAATGGACTGGTTTTTCCCGGAAAACCGAAAGGTTTCGGGACGATAGGCGACGTGAAGGGATGTCGAAGGAGGGGGCACTGGCGCCTCCGGGCGGCATTTAGTTTGGGAGAAATCATCGTAAATCTCAGGGCGTGATTTCAGAGAAGTCGAAAATACCCCACGCGATACGCCACGGGCGAAATTGGGGCATCGGGAGCAGGTCGGCTGGAAGCAGTTCGCAGAAGCGCCGGTGAATCTCACGGATGGAGTCCCCCGTGACGGTGCGACCCTGTAAGCCGCCTTCGTCTATCCACTGCTGGACGACGATGTGCGCCTTGGCTTCGATCTGGAGGTCACGCTTTTTCGCTTCGCGGCTATAGTCCTCCCGCGGCGCGCGCACGAGCGTTGCCAGCGAGCTCAGCAGACTCGGTGGCAGCGAGCGGCGCAAGCCGGCGCTGCGCTGGGCCAGTTCGAGCGTGAGGTCGGTCAGTTCGACACGGTGGCACGACCCCTCGCTCAGAATGAGCGGTTCCATCAGGGCGGTGCGTTCTGCGCGGTCTCTGACCGCGTTTACGTCCGGTTTTTGGTCCAGTGGAATTCCTAGCTTTTTTAGGGGCTTGGCTCCGCTGCTGCCTAGACCCCGTGGCGGCCGCAGACCCGGATGGCTCGGTCAATATTGAGGGTCAATGTCTCGAAAAGTGACACCCCAGGCGAGGCCGCTTCAATTCCCGATCGGGTGTACCGTTTTAAAACAATCGCGGGCTTGGCGAATTGGACTCAATCCAATTCGCTATCTCGAGCACTAGTGACGTTGTATCGTTCCTGAACCGCGTCACGAGTGTAGGAATCGAGATCCGGAGACCCGGTGCAAACCCTTCTCCCAGTTCTCCTCGCTGCAGGTCTTGGAATGTGCGCCGCAGTCGAGGCCGCGAGTTCTGTTGCACCTGGCAGTACCGGCGCATCATCTGCCCCCAATTCGGCTGACATGTCCACCGCCGGAGCGTCGATCGGGGGCAGCAAGTGCCATCCGAATCTGCTGATTTCGTGACCGCGCATCCGAGGGAATTGCTACAAGCGCTGGAGAATCGGCGATACGGCGTATCGTTTGGACACGCCACGCCGTCAGCGTTGAGCATTTCATAAATAGGGCTGCGCCCGTGAAGGCCTGGTATAACTCCACCGACGCTGATCAGGACACCGGTCGCCTCGATCTGAAGGGACATCCATGCGGAAGGTTCATCTACCCCTCCTGACACTGGCGATCATCGGCGCACTCTCGGGCGCGAAGTCGGGGATGTCCCAGGCTCCCGCGCCGCCGCCGACGCGCGCACCGGATGGCCCGGGTGCGCCGCATTGGACCGTCGTCGGCGCCCAGAGCCGAGGGGCGAGCCATGCCGCTGCCGGCATGAGCGCGCCCGCCGATCGCAATGGCGACTTCCTGATCGGACCGGATTACCGACCCGCTCCTGAGCTGAGCAAAGTGGCGGGCGTGCCGTCCGGCTCCGTGCAGCAGTTCGTCATGGAGTCGAAGGACAGCAGCTTCTATCCGGGTGTGGCACGCGCCGTCTTCGGCACCCTCGATCCGAACAACCCCACGACGCTGAAAGTCGAGACGCATCCGCAGTCCTGGGAGCGGGCCATCACCGTCTACATTCCGGCGGGATACAAGGCCGGTACCTCGATCCCCTTCATCGTCGTCCACGATGGACCGAAGCTGGGTGACCCCGACATGAGCCTGCCGCAGGTGCTCGACAACATGATTGCGCAGCATCGGGTTCCCCCGATGGTCGCGATCCTGATCCAGAACGGCGGGGGCGATGCGCAGGGCAGCGAGCGAGGACTGGAATACGACACGCTGTCCGGAAAGTTTGCGCAGTTCATCGAGCGTGAGGTGCTGCCGCATGTGCAGAAGCGCTACGGCGTCACGCTGTCCCACGATCCGGACGCGCGTGCCGCTATGGGGTGCAGCTCCGGTGCGGCGGCGGCGTTCACGATGGCGTGGTTCCACCCCGAGTGGTACCACCGGGTGATCAGCTACAGCGGGACGTTCGTGAACCAGCAGTGGCCGTTCAACCCGGACGACTCAGGCGGCGCGTGGGACTATCACGAGAGGCTGATTCCCGGCTCACCCGCCAAGCCGATTCGGATCTGGATGCAGGTCGGCGATCGCGACCTGTACAACCCCAACATCATGCGGGACGACATGCATGATTGGGTCATCGCCAATCACCGGATGGCGGCGGCGCTCAAGAGCAAACACTACGCCTATCAGTACACGTTCGCGCTGGCCGCCGGGCACTGCGATCGCAAGGTACGGGAACAGACTCTCCCCGAGGCGCTCGAGTGGGTTTGGCGCGACTATCGCCCCAAACCGCTGTAGGACCTGAGAGCGTCAGCGTCCCAGGGACCCCCGTCGCTCCTTCAGCGTTGAGAGGAAGGCGATGACGTTGGCGCTGGGGTTGGTAAGGAATTCATCCAGGGTCTCGGCGCTCCAGATCACCCCGTACTTCTTCATGTTCTCGCTGGGGCCCAGGAGGCTCTTCTTGGTGCCCGCCTGCCGTCCCACGACGCCGACGAGATTGGGGCCGATCTTCGAAGTGTCGTCC
>DATDIL010000137.1:0-26364 GCA_036521075.1 Steroidobacteraceae bacterium
CGAGTGCCTGCAGCAGGTCCGCCACTTGCCGGAAAGCCTCGAGCACGGTCTGTTGGTAGTCGGCGGCCGAGGCCCGATAGGCAGCCAGCGCTTCGCGCCGTTCGGAGCGGCGCAGATGCGCGTCGAAGATCGGCTGAGTCAGGCCCGCCGCGATGCTCCACGCAAGGTTGGCGGAACTGAAAAGATTGCTGCCATTAAGTGATGCGCCGGTGACGAATGCCGACAGATTGATGTCCGGATACAGCGCGGCGGTGGTAACCCCGACCTGCGCGCTCGCGGCGTGCAGTTGCGCCTCAGCGGCCAGGATATCCGGGCGCTGATGCACCAGCTGCGACGGAAGGCTCACTGGCACCTGCGCGGGCAGCGTGAGCGCATCGAGGTGCATCGCCGGTGGCTGCCACTCCCCCGGTGCGCGGCCGAGCAGCACGGCCAGCGCGTCAGCGGTGCTGACCTGGGATTGATCGAGCGGCGGCAGCAAAGCTTCGTCCTGGGCGAGCTGCGTCTGTGCCGACACCACGTCGTTGTCCGGGATGCTGCCGACCCGATTGGCCGTCTGCACGAGATCCAGGGTGCGCCGGTCAAGGTCGATGACCTGCGCCACGGCCTGCCGTTGCGCGCCCAGTGCCGCGAGCGCAATGGCCTGCAGCACGGTGTTGCCGGTCAGGGTCAGGTAGGCCGCGCGCAGCTCATCGGTTTGGGATTGCGCCAGCGCCTGTGCCTGCTCGATGCGCCGACGCGTGCCCCCGAACAGATCAAGTGAGTAGCTCGCGACCGGTCCGACCTGCAAGAGATTGAAGTTGGGTGGCAAGGGCAAGGTACTGGCCGGCAGCCCGAAGTTTGCCGCCGTGAGCTTCTCGCGGGCGGCGCTGGCACTTAGATTCAGCTGCGGCCATAGCGCACTCGAAGCGGCAGCCACTGCCGCTTGCGACTGCGCCATGCGCGCCCGCGCCGCCTCCAGCGACCAACTGCCCGCGACGGCCTGTTTCACCAAGGTGTCGAGCGCGGGAGAATGGAACAGCATCCACCATTGCCCGGTCATCTGCTGGCCGAGCGCGAAGGTCTGCAATGGGGGCGCCGCCGCTGCCGTTGCCGGCCCCGGAGCCGCGGGCGCGGGCGCGGGCGCGGAGTAGCTTGACTCGGAAGGTGGTGGCGGCTCCCGGAAGTTCGGGCCGACCTCGCAGCTCACCACGCCCACGCAGGTGGCCGCGATCAGCAACGCGGTGCTCGCGCCCGAGCACCTCATTCTGCCACCACCGCTGGCTCCGCGGCGCCCCCGCGCGGGGCACGCTGAAAGACGATCAGCAGCGGAATCGCGACGCAGGTTGCAATCATCAGCAGCTTGTAGTCATCAAGGTAGGCGATGATCCGCGCCTGCTGCGTTATGCTCGCATCCAGTGCCGCCCGGCCCGCCGCGGCAAACGGGCTCAGCAGCCGCTGCACCGCGGGCTGTCCGAGCAAGGGATTCGCGGCGGTGATCGCTTGCCCGATCGTCGCATGATTCACCTGGGTGTTCTGGATGAGCAGACTGTTGACCACCGAGATGCCGATGCTCGAGCCTATGTTGCGCGACAGGCTGAAAATGCCGGCGGCTTCCGCGCGGCGTGCCGAAGGCAGTGTCGAGAGTGTTACGACGCTCAGCGGCGTGAACAGAAAGCCCAGACCGATCCCCTGGATGACGCCCACCGAGATGACCGTGCCCTGCGAGATGTCGGGCGTCCAGCCCGTCATCGCGTAGAAGCTCCAGGCCGTGAAGCCGAGACCGAGTGAGAGCAGCAGGCGCGTGTCGAGGATGCCGATCAATTTGCCGACCACGAGCATGGCACCCATGGTGCCGATGCCGCGCGGGCCCATGACCAGTCCCGCCGTGACCACCGGATAGCCCATGAGATCCTGCAGATAAGGCGGTTGCAAGGCGAGCGAAGCGTAGTAGGTCAGGCCGACGATGAAGACGAAGAAGATGCCGGCGGCAAAGTTGCGGTTCCTGAACAGATCCGGGCGCAGGAAAGGGCGATTGAACGTGAAGGTGTGCACCAGGAAGACGTAGAACGCCGAGCAGGCGACGAGCGTTTCGATGACGATCTCGGGGGATCCGAACCAGTCCTTTTCCTCGCCACGATCGAGCAGCATCTGCAGCGCACCGATTGCCACACTCAAGGTGACGAAGCCCGTCCAGTCCAGCCGCACCGAGCGGTTTCGCGGCGTGTCCTTGAGGAACGTCAGCATGCCCAGGAAGGCGAGCAGGCCCACCGGCAGGTTGATGAAGAACACGAAGCGCCAGGAATAATTCTGCGTGAGCCACCCGCCGAGCACCGGGCCCAGGACCGGGCCGGCCATCACGGCGACCCCCCACAGCGCCATCGCCGATCCGTGCTTCTCCTTCGGATTGATATCGAGCAGTACCGTCTGCGACAGCGGCACCAGCGCCGCGCCGAACACGCCCTGCAGGACCCGAAACAGCACAATGCCGCCGAGCGAGTCGGCGGTACCGCACAGCATCGAGGCGGCCGTGAAGCCCGTCACGGATATCAGGAACAGATTCTTCAGTCCGAAGCGGGCCGCCAGAAATCCCGTCGGCGGCGTCATGATTGCCGCCGCCACGATGTATGAGGTCAGCACATACTCGATCTGATCCTGGCTCGCCGCGACGCTGCCTTGAATGTAGGGCAGCGCCACGTTCGCGATGGTCGTGTCGAGCGCCTGCATGAGTGTTGCCAGCATCACGCACACGGTAATGGCCGCCCGATTGGGCTCCGCCGGGGCGGGCGGACCGCTCATGATGAAGGGCGTCGGTCTGAATGGCCGAAGCGCAAGAACCGCGGCAGGCCCCGTGCATGGCCGGTGTCCACCTCGATTTCCGCGCTCAATCCGGCGGCCAGGGGCGGCAGGCTGCGATCCGCGATATCCAGGCGCACACGCAGCGGCACTCGCTGTACGACTTTCACCCAGTTGCCGCTGGTATTCTGCGCCGGCAGGAGCGAGAACTCCTGTGAGGTCGCCGGGCTGATGCTCTCGACGGGGCCATGCCACTCCTCGCCGGGATAAATGTCCACGTGCACGGTGCTCGGCTGGCCCGGCCGCACGTACGTGAGTTCCGTCTCCTTGGGATTGGCCTGCACCCACACATGGTCGGTCGCCACCAGATAGAACGCCGTGGTCGCAGCTGCCAGATAGCGGCCGGCCGTGGTGGCCGGCACATCCGTGACGAGACCCGCGAAGGGCGCGCGCACCACCGTGTGATCAAGCTCCCGCGCCGCTTCGTCACGCTGCGCGGTCGCGTCGTGGTAGCGCGGGTAGCTTTCCACCGGGGCTTCCGGCCGCTCATCGAGGTTGGCAGTGATTCCCGCCAGCTGCTGCTTCAGCGAGGCGAGTCGTTGCTCGGAATTCTCGAGATTGCGCCGTGCCGCATCGCGCGCCGACTCCGAGGCCACATGCGCCTTCAGCAGATCTTCCTGGCGCTGAAACTCGGTGCGGAAGTAGTCGATGTCGGCGTTCGCCTCCTTGATCTGCGCCTGCATGTCCCGGTAGCTCGCCTGCAGTGCCGTGAGTTCATCGCGCACAGTCGCGACCTGCGCTTCGGCCCGCTGCAACCCGTACCTGAAGGGCCGGTCGTCAAGCGCGAACAGCACCTGCCCTGCCTGAACGTGTTGGTTTTCCCGCACCTGAACGCTGCGCACGATTCCGGACACATCGGTGGAGACGCCAACCTTGTCGGCCTCAACGGTCGCATCATCGATGGATACCGAGCTGCCACCGAGTACGTACCACAGGGCCGCGCCGAGCAGCGCGATCGGAAGCAGGAGCAGCAGCGCAATCCTCACGCGCCGCCGCCGCGGTGTGACGGGCGCCGGTTCCTGTCGAGTGGGCGGCAAGCCCGCCGATGGGTCAGGAACGTGTCGCTCGGCATCCGGCGCCGGCGTCAGTCGCGCGAGCGCGGCTGCGAATTGCTCATCGCTCATCTCATTGCGGCTGATGAGCAAGGTACAACTGACGAAATCCACCAGGTGCGCACCCGTCGGGCCGGACCACCAGCGCGCGAGCGCGCTTTGCGACACGTGCCCGACCACGACGAGGTCCGCTGAGATTTTCGCGGCATAGGCGCCGATCTCGCGGGCCGGCGCGCCCACCGCCAGGTGCGCCTGTGGCTCGAAGCCCAGGCGCTTCAATCGGGAAATGCCGTCATCGAGAATGTCGCGATAGCTGCGATCGAGGTGCGACACTCCCCCGCCACCGACGCCCTCGGCGAGGCGCGTGCCGGGAGACTGTGCCACCACGGACAGGAGGAACACTTGCGCATGGCATTGCTTCGCGAGCAGCGCGCCTTCGCGCAGTGCGGTGCGACCGGGTAATGTGCCGTCGTAGGCGAGCAGAATTCGCTTGTACACCTGGATGAGGCTCCTCTGCTGTCGATTCCACGGTGTCGCTTCAGCTTCCGGCAGCAACTGAATATGCTACATAGGGCATCTGATCCTGACTAGAATCCAGTCCTGATGACTATCTGGCGACCCGGCCCCGAACAGATGGCAGGGGCCAACCTTACGCACTTCATGGAGGGCCTCGCCCGCCGCCGCGGCGTTATGGTGACGGATTACTCCGCGCTCTACGCCTGGTCGGTCGCCGAGCCTGAAGCCTTTTGGAGCGAACTCGCCAGTTTCGCGAATGTGCGGGCCGACTGGGGTTCGGGGCCCGTTCTGACTGACGCGGGGAAGATGCCCGGCGCCCGCTTCTTTGCGGGCGCGCAACTGAACTTTGCGCAGAACCTGCTGCGCCATTGCGACGATCAGCCGGCGCTGATTTTTTGCAATGAGCGCGGCCAGCGTGTCGAGATCTCCTTCAGTGCACTGCACGCGGCCGTCGCACGGGTGGCGGCCTGGCTCGAATCCCACGGCGTGGGCCGTGGCGACCGCGTCGTCGCCGTGCTGCCGAACATTCCCGAAGCCTGCATCGCCATGCTGGCGACCGCCGCGCGGGGGGCGATCTGGTCTTCGTGCGCGCCCGAGCTTGGCACGAGTGCCCTGCTCGAACGCTTCGGGCAGATCGCCCCGAAAGTGCTGTTCTGCGCTGACGGCTACACCTACGCGGGCAAGCGTTTCGAGAGCCTGCCGGCACTCGTCGGGCTCGCCGCCGCGCTGCCGAGCATCGAGCGCGTGGCCGTGGTCAGCTACCTGCACCGGTCGGCCTCGCTCGCCGGGCTCGAACACGCCGAGCGTTTCGAGGAACTCGGCACTCCCGCCACGGACATCCGCTTCGAGCGCGTCGATTTCAACGACCCGCTGTACATCCTCTACTCCTCGGGCACCACCGGCGCCCCGAAGTGCATCGTGCACGGGGTCGGTGGCACGCTGCTGCAGCACCAGAAGGAGCACCTGCTGCATACGGACCTCAAACGGCAGGACCGGCTGTTCTATTACACGACCTGCAGCTGGATGATGTGGAACTGGCAGATGAGCGCCCTGGCCTGCGGCACGACACTGGTGCTGTACGATGGCTCGCCGTTTCATCCCGACCCCGGTGCCCTGTGGCGCGTGGCCGCGCAGGAGCGAATCACGGTCTTCGGCACCAGCGCCCGGTATCTGGCGTCCATGCAGAAGAGCGGGTTCCGACCCGCCGGGCGAGTCGACCTGTCGGCATTGCGCGCGATTCTCTCGACCGGCTCGCCGCTGGCCGCGACCAGTTACGAGCACATCTACCGCGACATCAAGGAAGATGTGCAGATCGCCTCGATCACCGGAGGCACGGATATCGTGTCCTGCTTTGGACTGGGCTGTCCGCTGCTGCCCGTGTACCCCGGGGAAATCCAGTGTCGCGGACTGGCCATGGCGGTCGACATCTTCGATGAGGACGGTCGCCCGCTGCGCGGCGAGCCAGGTGAGCTGGTGTGCACGGCGCCGTTTCCCGCCATGCCGCTCGGGTTCTGGAATGATCGCGACGGACGACTGTTTCATGCCGCCTACTTCGAACGCTATGCGAATGTGTGGCATCACGGCGATCACGCCCTGATCACCGCGCGCGAGGGCCTCGTGATTCTGGGCCGCTCCGATGCCATGCTCAAGCCCGGCGGCGTGCGCATCGGCACCGGCGAGCTGTACTCGGCGCTGGTCGGCACGCCGGAGATCATCGAAGCGCTCGCCGTCGGTCAGCGCTTCGAAGGCGACGTACGCATCGTGCTGTTCGTGCAGCTCGCGCCCGCCGTCACGCTCGATGAGGCCCTCAAGCAGCGCATCCGCGAGCGCATCCGCACCGCGACGACCCCACGGCACGTTCCGGCCCGCATCCTCGCCGTGCCGGATCTGCCGCGCACGCTCAACGGCAAGGCCTCCGAGCTTGCCGTGCGCGCGGTCATCGAAAACCAGCCGGTGCGAAACCGGGCGGCGCTCGCAAATCCCGAATCCCTCGACTACTTTCGCAATCTCACCGAACTTCACACTTGAGGACTGGACCGCAGCCCGTAGAATATCCCCGGTCTAAAGCGCGGACTTGCTGTTATGCCTGAGCTTTCGATGGATTTCGGGCTGGGTGAGACGGCGGATGCAATCCGTGAGTCGACCGCCCGCTTCGCCGCCGCGAACATTGCGCCCCGCGCGGCGCAGATCGATGCCAGCAATGTCTTTCCGCGTGAACTGTGGCCGGCGATGGGCGAACTCGGCCTGCACGGGATTACTGTCGAAGCGGAATGGGGTGGGCTCGGGCTCGGTTATCTCGAGCATGTCGTTGCCATGGAAGAGGTGTCGCGGGCTTCGGCCTCCGTGGGACTGTCCTATGGTGCGCACTCCAATCTGTGCGTCAACCAGATCCGACGCTGGGGGACAGCGGCACAAAAGCGGCGCTATCTGGGCAAGCTGATCAGCGGCGAGCATGTCGGTGCACTGGCGATGAGCGAAGTCGCGGCGGGGTCGGACGTCCTGTCGATGCGGCTGAAAGCGCAGCGTCGCGGCGAGCGCTATGTGCTGAACGGGACGAAGTTCTGGATCACGAATGCGCCGCATGCCGACACGCTGGTGGTCTACGCGCGCACGGCGGCCGAGGCCCCGGGCATTACGGCCTTCCTCGTCGAGAAAGGGCTGGCGGGCTTCAGCGTCGCGAGGAAACTCGACAAGATGGGAATGCGTGGCTCGGATACGGCCGAGCTGGTTTTCCGTGACTGTGAGGTTCCCGCCGAGAATATCCTCGGGGCGCTCGATGGCGGCGTGCGCGTGCTGATGAGCGGTCTTGACTACGAACGGGTAGTGCTCGCCGCCGGCCCCATCGGGATCATGCAAGCGTGTCTGGATGTCGTACTGCCCTACGTGCGCGAGCGCAAGCAGTTCGGGCACGCCATCGGTTCATTCGAGCTGATGCAGGGCAAAATTGCGGATATGTACGTGGCGCTGAATTCCGCAAGGGCTTACGTCTACGCCGTGGCCCGTGCCTGTGATACGGGTCATGCGAGTCGGCAGGATGCGGCCGGCGCGATATTGCTGGCCGCGGAGAATGCCGTGAGGACCTGCCTGGAATCGATCCAGGCGCTCGGCGGAGCCGGTTACACCAAGGAGTGGCCGGTCGAGCGCTATCTGCGCGATGCCAAGCTCTACGATATCGGGGCCGGCACCAATGAGATTCGCCGCTTCCTGATCGGTCGGGAGCTGATCGGCGCATGATCAGCGAACTGGCCGCACAGCTGCGCGAGCGGGTCGCCGCGGCCGCGCTGGGCGGACCCGCAGCTGCGCGTGCCCGGCACACCGCGCGCGGCAAATTGCTGCCGCGCGAGCGCGTCATGCGCCTGCTCGATCCCGGCGCTCCGTTCCTGGAGATCGGCCAACTGGCGGCGTTCGGACTCTACGCTGATGAGGCGCCGGGCGCCGGGCTCATCGCCGGTATCGGCCGGGTATCCGAGCGCCTGGTCATGATCGTTGCCAATGATGCAACGGTCAAAGGCGGCGCCTACTACCCACTGACCGTGAAGAAGCATCTGCGTGCACAGCGCATTGCCCAGGAGAATCGGCTGCCCTGCATTTACCTGGTGGACTCCGGGGGCGCCAATCTGCCCTACCAGGCCGAGGTATTCCCCGACCAGGAACACTTCGGGCGCATCTTCTATAACCAGGCACAGATGTCTGCCGAGGGCATTGCCCAGATCGCCTGCGTCATGGGCAGCTGCACGGCGGGCGGCGCCTATGTCCCGGCAATGTCCGATGAATCGGTGATTGTGCGCAACCAGGGCACGATCTTTCTGGCCGGTCCGCCCCTGGTCAAGGCCGCTACCGGGGAAGTGATCTCGGCCGAAGAGCTCGGCGGCGCCGATACCCATGGACGACGCTCCGGAGTGGTTGATCACGTCGCCGCGGATGACGAGCACGCGCTCATCATCGTGCGCGATATCGTCAGCCGCTTGAACACCATGCCGCCTGCACCAATCGGGCTAGCTACGCCGCGCCCGCCACAATTCGATCCTCGGAGTGTGTACGAAATCATTCCGACCGATGTGCGTGCGCCCTACGATGTCAGGCAGATCATCCGACGGCTCGTGGACGCCTCCGAGCTGCAAGAGTTCAAGGCGCTGTACGGTACGACGCTGGTGTGTGGATTTGCGCACCTTTGGGGAATACCCATCGGCATTCTCGCCAGCAACGGAGTCCTGTTCTCCGAGAGCGCGCTGAAGGGCACCCACTTCATCGAGCTGGCCTGCCAGCGACGCATTCCACTGCTGTTTCTGCAGAACATTTCCGGCTTCATGGTCGGCGGCAAGTACGAGGCCGGCGGTATCGCCAAGGATGGCGCCAAACTCGTGACCGCGGTGGCGACTGCCACGGTACCGAAGATCACCGTGCTCATCGGCGGCAGCTTCGGCGCCGGCAATTACGGCATGGCCGGCCGGGCGTATTCGCCGCGCTTCCTGTTCTCCTGGCCGAACAGTCGCATCAGTGTCATGGGGGGCGAACAGGCCGCCGCCGTGCTGGCCACGATCAAGCGCGATGCCATGCAGGCCCGCGGAGAGAGCTGGAGTGCCGAGGACGAGGCGGCCTTCAAGGCACCCGTGCGCGAGCGTTACGAGGCCGAGGCCAATCCCTATTATGCGACCGCGCGGTTGTGGGACGACGGGATCATTGATCCGGCCCAGACGCGCGACGTGCTGGGCCTCGCGTTCGCCGTCGCATTGAATGCCCCGATTCCCGAGCGGCCGAGGTTCGGGACGTTTCGGATGTAACTGCCCATGATGGAATCGCTTCTGATCGCGAATCGCGGGGAGATCGCCCGGCGCATCATTCGCACGGCGCGGCGCCTGGGGGTGCGCACGATCGCGGTTTACTCCACCGCGGATGAGCACGCGCCGTTCGTTCAGGAAGCGGACGAAGCGATTGCGATCGGGGCGCCGCCCGCACGGGAGAGTTACCTGGACGGTGAAAGGATCCTCGCCGCCGCCGTGGCCACCCGCGCGGCGGCAATCCATCCCGGCTATGGATTCGTTTCCGAGAATGCGGCGTTTGCCGAAGCGGTGCAGGCCGCAGGCCTGCTATGGGTCGGCGCGCCACCTGCGGCGATCCGTGCGATGGGGCTCAAGGACGCCGCCAAGCGCCTGATGATGCAGGTCGGCGTGCCCGTGACGCCGGGCTATCTGGGTGAGGATCAATCCCCCGCCCATTTGAAGCGCGAGGCCGCGGCGCTCGGCTATCCGATCCTCATCAAGGCCATTGCCGGCGGTGGCGGCCGGGGCATGCGCCGCGTGGCGGCGCCCGAGCATTTCGCGGAGGCGCTCGCCGCCTGCCGGCGCGAGGCGGCCGGGGCGTTTGGCGAGGATCGGGTGCTGCTCGAGAGATACATCTCTTCGCCGCGACATCTGGAGGTACAGGTCTTCGGTGATTGCCACGGCCAGCTCGTGCACCTGTTCGAACGTGATTGCTCGCTGCAACGCCGCCACCAGAAGGTCATCGAAGAGGCGCCGGCACCCGGCATCAGCACGGCGATCCGCGCGTTCCTGTGCGACACCGCCATCAAGGCTGCCGGAGCCGTCAACTATGTCGGCGCCGGAACCGTCGAGTTCATCGCCGACGCATCGCGGGGGCTGGACGCGGATCGACTCTGGTTCATGGAAATGAATACACGCCTGCAGGTTGAGCATCCGGTGACTGAGGCGATCACCGGCCAGGACCTGGTGGAATGGCAATTGCGCATCGCCTGCGGGGAGCGCTTGCCGCGGCGACAGAAGGAGCTGCAGATCCATGGCTGTGCGATGGAGGCCCGACTGTATGCCGAGAACCCGAGCACCGGCTTTCTGCCCTCCACCGGAGCGCTGCTGCACCTGGTGTTGCCGACGAACATTCGCGTGGACAGCGCCGTGGAGCCAGGAGAGGAGGTGACGGGCTTCTACGATTCGCTGCTTGCGAAGCTTACAGTGCACGCTTCGACCCGCGCTGCGGCCGCGCGCCAATTGGCGCAGGCATGCGAGAGCGTGGAAGTGTGGCCGGTTCACACCAATGCCGCATTCCTCGCACGCGTGGCGCGCCATCCCGCGTTCATCGCGGGTGAACTCGATACCGGATTCATCGAACGGCATGGGGCGGATTTGCTTCCGGCTGCCGCCCCCGCACCGGACATCATCGCGGCGGCCGCCGGCGCGCTGACCCGGCACGCGCGAAGTGATCCCTGGCATGCGCTCGTGGGCTTTCGGACCAACGCAGCGCCATACCTGCAGGTCTGCGTGGCGATCGGCGATGAGGCCCACACGGTGGCGATCGAAACACCTCGGCACCCCGCATCCGTGGTCTCGGTGGCCGGTGAGCAGGTCCTCTTCGTACGCGGCGAGGCGTGGCGTTTCGGCACCCCGACATCCGGGCATGGCGGCGGCACCGAGTCGCACGGCGACGGGAGTGTGCATGCCCCGATGCCCGGTCGCGTGGTCAGTGTGGCCGCGCGCCAGGGACAGTCGGTGCAGAAGGGCCAGTCCTTGCTCATCCTCGAGGCGATGAAAATGGAACTGGCGCTGCAGGCGCCGTTCGATGGATTTATCACGACGCTCGCAGTTGCCGCGGGCGATCAGGTCACCGAAGGCGCCGTACTGGTGCGCGTTGCCAAGGAGTTGTGATGGCCGGCCGATACTACGAGGACTGGACGCTGGGGGATCATATCGAACATGAGCTGCGACGCACCGTGACGCAGACCGATAACCTGCTGATCTGCGCGCTGACCCACAATCCACAGCCGCTGCACCTGGATGCCGAGGCTGCGGCGCAGAGCGAGTTTGGCCAGATCCTGGTCAACGGGCTCTTCACCTTTGCCCTCATGATCGGAATTTCGGTGACGGATACGACCGCCGGGGTGCTGATCGCGAACCTGGGTTACGACAAGGTGGTGATGCCGAAGCCGGTCTTCATCGGTGATACGCTGCACGCCGATACGGGCGTGGTCGCGCTGCGGGCGAGCGGGTCGCGGCCCGAGGCCGGTATCGTCAGTTTCGCGCATCGCCTATTCAACCAGCGCAATGAGGTCGTCTGCCAGTGCCTGCGAACGGCCTTTCTTCACCGGAAACCCAAATGAAACTGCGCTCCTTGCTATTCGTTCCCGGTGATCGCCCGGACCGCGTGCAACGCGCTGCCGCCTGCGGCGCGGACGCGCTGATTCTCGACCTGGAGGACGCGGTGGCGATTGAGGCCAAACCCCAGGCGCGCCGCCAGGTTGCGGCAGCGCTGCGCCAGGGGCCCCGCCCGGTTCCTTATTTTGTTCGAGTCAACGCCTTGAGTTCCGGATGGCTGGACGAGGACCTGAAGGCCATTGCCCATTCGCGGCCGGATGGCATCGTCCTGCCTAAGGCGGACGGGGCCGCCGCGATCAACGCACTGGTGCAACGGATGCAATCCCACGGTCTGTCGTGTCCGATACTGCCCATCGCGACGGAGACTGCGGCCGCGATATTCCGTCTGGGCGAATATGCGACGGTTTCGGACCATCTTCTCGGCCTGACCTGGGGAGCCGAGGATCTGTGCGCTGCCATCGGTGCCGAGTCCGCCCGCGACACCGATCGGCGCTTTACCGGTCCTGTCGAAATGGTGCGCTCGCTGGCGCTGTTTGCGGCGCATGCCGCGTCGCTTGCTGCCATCGAAACCGTGTTCGCGCAATTTCGTGATCTGGATGCACTGGGGACCTACGCCCGGCGCGCAGCCCGCGATGGATTCACGGGCATGATGGCCATTCACCCAACTCAGATACCCACGATCCACGCGGCGTTTGCTCCGTCCCCGGCGCTCATCGAGCACTCGCGACGCATCGTGGCGGCCTTCGCGCAGCACCCCGGAGCCGGCGTCCTGCAGATCGATGGTGCAATGATCGATGCTCCACACTTAAAGCAGGCGCAGCGCGTACTGTTGCGGGTTGCCGAGGAGGAATCCGCGCAATCGCCCGACGCAGATCTTCGCCGCCGGTAAACGGCTACCCGCCACGCTCGGTCAGCGCGATCCGCGAGCTCTCCTGGGTGCGGTCGAACACCACTGCGCTGCCATCGCGCGATAGGTCGAAATCGCTGATGGCGATGTCCGGCGCGAGCTGCGTAAGCTGGCGTTGCGCTCCCGTACGCAGGTCCACGAGCCAGAAGTTCTTGTGGCCCACATCGCCCCGCAGCAGCACTATCGAGCGGGCATCGGGACGAAAGGCCACACGCCGGGCGCCGCGGGTCAGCATCAGCGCCGGTATCGGGCAAGGCCTGCCGTCCCGCGCGATGGCCCGCAATGGAAACGTCGTCCCCACATGGCACCCGAATAGAGCAGGAATTGGCCGTCGGGAGCCCAGGCCGGATTGCCGCGCAGTTCAAGAGAGCGGGTCACGGCTCGCAGGTTCATCCCGTCACTGTCCATTGTGTACAGGATGGTCTGCTCGCCGGTGGCAACCGTAAAGGCAATGCGTCGGCCGTCCCGTGTAACGGCGGGGGCGCCCACGATGATTGAATTGGCGTCGCTCCACAGTTCGCGGCTGCGGCCGTTTGCGGCCCAACGGGGGCAGCCCGCCGTTTGGCAATCCGTCGCCGGTGACCATCTGCATTCTTGGCGGGACAGCTAGCGCGACGGTCACCGGTGCGCAAACTGTCGTGGAGTTTTCAAACTTCACGCTGAGTTTCGGGGCGGGATCGAAGGCCAGCACTCACTTCGGAATGCAGGCGATCAATGGCGTAATCGACAAGTGCGCACGCGCGTGGAGTCAGAACTCGAACGACTGCAAGCTCGAGATCGTCGATTAGCCCTCGCTGTCTCTTCAGTCCCCACGACGGGGGATGCGCCCAGCCGTGTGCAGAATCCGCGTTTCATGCCGGGGAGGATTTCAGGCGACACACCGGTCGTATCAACCCGGCGCCGGCCTTGGTCGTGCCATCGGGTTGCGGGACGGTGATAGGAGCAACCTTCACCGGCGCGACACCGATGCGCCGCGTGATGCCGATCTTGTGGGCCGTGGTTGGCGATAAATCTACCTGGCGGCCCTTGACGTACGGCCCGCGGTCCTCGATGTGGACGATCGCACTTTGGCCCGTCGCGACATTGGTCACCCGCGCGGTGGTGCCCAGGGGCAACGTCCTGCTGGCTGCGTTGGCGCCATGCGGATCCATTCGCTTACCGTCTGCCATCTTCCGGTGATAGAAACTCGCAGCATAAAATGATGCCTTGCCAAGTCGGGTGTGGCCGGTAAGGTCGGGTCGCCTGGAATTGCTGGCCGTGCCCGGTCCCCCGCTCTTATCCTGCGGGATTGCACAAACGACAGTGTTAGCCTGGGGGCCACATCCCGCGGCGCTGCTAAGCAGCAAAGCGAGGAGGGTAGTTGTCGCCAGACGGTTCATGATGGTCACAGGATAGCCACACCGCCCCGACCGGCCTGTAGGCACGCAGCCCTACGTAACCTTCCGAATTTCCTATAATTTAAGGGCTGTCGCCCCTTTTCGGAGAGCCATGTGAGAATCCTCCTATTTGTTTGTTTGGTCGCCGTTTGGCTCACCGCCGGCACGGTAATTGCGGCGACGCGTCCGTTCACGGCAGATGACCTGGTCATGCTCAATCGGGTCTCCGAACCGCGGGTCGCGCCCGATGGACGCAGTGTCGCCTTCACGCTTCGCGAAACGGACTTCGCGGGAAACCGTGGCGTAAAAAGCATCTGGAAGCTCGATCTCACCGACAAGGCCGCGCAGGCACAACGACTGACCGCAAGCGGTGCAAACGCCTGGTCGCCGCGGTGGTCGCCGGACGGCAGAACCTTGTATTTCCTTTCCAATCGGTCCGGCAGCGATCAGGTGTGGAGTCTTACCACAGGTCTTGGCGAGGCGCGCCAGGTCACGCATCTGCCGCTCGATGTCGGCACTTACCTGCTCGGCCCTGACGGCAAACGACTGGCACTCTCGCTCGCCGTGTTCACGGACTGCGCCGATCTGGCCTGCACCAAGCAGCGCTTTGCCGATCGGGTCGCGAGCAAGGAGTCCGGCATGGTGTATGACCGGCTGTTCGTGCGCCACTGGGATCGCTGGGCCGATGGAACCCGCTCGCAACTGTTCATCGCCGATCTTGCGGCGGACGGCACCGTGGCATCGGAGCCGCGCTTGCTGACGCGCAACATCGATGGCGACGTACCCTCGAAGCCCGACGGCGACGAATCCGAATACGCCTTCGCTCCCGATGGCAATTCAGTGTATTTCGGCGTACGCATCGCCGGAACCAGCGAACCGTGGTCGACGAACTTCGACGTGTACGTGGTGCCGGTCGTCGGACGCGCCGCACCGCGCAATCTCACGGCCGACAATCTCGCATGGGATGCGTACCCGACACCGTCCGCGGACGGCAAGGAGCTTTTTTACCTGGCCATGAAGCGGCCCGAACACGAGTCCGATCGTTTCGGCATCATGGAACTCGATCTGGCGACGGGCGCCAGGCGCGAGATCGACCCGAACTGGGACCGCAGTGCCGGGGCTCTGCAGCTCTCATCCGATGGCAAAACCCTGTATACGACGGCTGACGATGCGGGACAGCATCCGCTGTTTGCCGTCGACATCACGACCGGGCGCGTTACACGTGTGGCCGCAGGCGGCACCGTGACCGCCTTTTCGCGCGCCGGCAAGCTGCTGGTGTTCGCACGGGATTCATTCACGTTGCCCGGAGAGCTGTACCTGCTCGCACATGGCGCCGAGCAGCGTCTCACGGATCTCAATGCCGCCCGCCTCAAGGAGGTCGGCTTTGCCGACTTCGAAGCATTTTCCTTCAAGGGCTGGAACGATGAGACCGTGCACGGCTACATCACCAAGCCCTTCGGATACGAACCGGGGCGCAAATACCCGGTCGCCTTTCTGATCCACGGCGGCCCACAGGGTTCGTGGATGAATGGGTTCAGCTACCGCTGGAATCCGCAGACCTATGCCGGCGCGGGATATGCCGTGGTGCAGATCGATTTCCATGGCTCGACCGGGTACGGGCAGGCGTTCACCGAGTCGATTTCCGGTCATTGGGGCGACCGACCGCTCGAAGATCTGCAGAAAGGCTGGGCTGCGGCGCTCGCGCAGTTCCCCTATCTGGCTGCGGACCGCGCTTGTGCGCTGGGGGCCAGCTATGGCGGCTACATGATCAACTGGATCGCCGGCAATTGGGCCACGCCCCAGTCAGGCCCGTGGCGATGCCTCATCAGCCACGACGGTGTTTTTGACGCCCGGATGATGTACTTCGCCACCGAGGAGCTGTGGTTCGAGGAAGTCGAACAGGGGGGCACACCGTGGCAGGAACCGCAGCACTACGAGCGCTTCAACCCCCTGACCCATGTCGGGGACTGGAAGGTACCGATGCTCATCATCCACAGTGCCAAGGACTACCGCATCCCGCTCAGCCAGGGACTCGGTGCATTCACGGCGCTGCAGCGTCGCGGGATACCGAGCCAGTTTCTGACCTTTCCCGATGAGAATCACTGGGTGCTGAAGCCGCACAACAGTCTCGAATGGCACCGCACCGTCGAGGCATGGCTGAAAAAATGGACCGGTCCTTAAGTGCAGGCCGGCGCATGCGCCGGGATGCCGATCCGTCCCAGACCCGATAACTTCAGTGCGGGTCGGCGGACGTCGAGGCCCGCGACCAGGCCGAGCAGGTTCACCTCGAGGCCTTCGTACCATCCTACCGTGATGCCGAAGTAGCCACCGAGGTTGATGCGCAAGCCCGTTTTGGAGGGCGTGAGCCCGAACCAGCGGCCGTCATAGGGAAAATCCTTGCCGATGGCGGTGGGCGGCAAGGAGGCCCCCATGCCCGGCACGGCCTGCATGATGGCCGCGACAAAGGTGTTGGAGTTAGGCCCCGGCCATAACCGGTAATCCCCGGTATGCGAGTAGCGATAGTTGCGGATGAAGGCCCGGATGGTTGGAATCATGCGCGCTGCGTTCGCGCCATCCGCGGCGAATATGACCTCCGGCGCGCTGCCAAACCAGCGGCCATCCGGCACGAACCGGTCCTTCCAGATTGGCAAGCCCCAGGCCGTGTAGTCGAAGCGCTCGTACCTGGGCGCGCCTTGATCCTTGATGACGATCCAACTGTGCGAGGCGAGGATGCCGCGCCAGCTTACCGTTCGTGCCGAAAACACCCTCACGAGCGCTTCTGGCATGCGTTCGGGGGGCGGCAGCAGCTGCGCGCTAGAGCGGTCGGCCGAGCGCCAATCGGCGCCGCGGGCGGTGAAGTAATAGATGACCGCCGATGCCAGCAGCGGGAGCAGGTACAGACATGAAACTACGATAAACATGACGCGAGCCCGTCGACGCATGGCGTGAAAATGGGGCAAGTTCCTCGTTGGGGGCGACCGGAGGGGGATTCAAGCCGACCAAGGCGTGTCAGGACGGCTCAAGTTCGGTCAGCGAGGCGCACGGCGATCGTGAGCGCGGCCATTGTCAGGATCAGCGCAAAACCTGTCACACCCAACCAAGCCGCATGGTTCCAGGCAAGGCCACCGGCCGAACCGAGCAAGCTCGCGCCGACGTAATAGAAAAGAAGGTACAGCGCCGACGCCTGGGCTCGGTCCCGTGTGGCACGCCGGCCTACCCACCCCGACGCCGTCGAATGGGCTGCGAAGAAAGCGCCGGTGACTATTGCGATACCGCACAGGACGACTAGGAGCGGCCGCACCGCAGTGAGCGCTATCCCCGCGGCGAGCACCGCGATCGGCATCCAGAACACACGGTGCGCACCGAGACGACTGGAGAGGCCGCCAATCCAAGCCGAGCTGAATGAGCCGAGCAGATAGACAAGAAACACCAGTCCGACGGCTGCCTGGCTGAGACCATATGGCGGGGCTTCCAGCCGAAAGCTCACGTAGTTATAGATGGTTACGAAGACCCCCATCAGAAGAAAGCCTTCGACATACAGCAGCGGCAGCACCCTGTCGGCAAGCAGGCCGCGCATGGCGATGGTGAGGGAACGCAAGTCATGGCGCGTGGGGCCGAAGGCGTGCGATTGGGGAGCAAAAACTGCAAACGCCGCTCCGGCGCCTAGTCCCGCCGCGCCCAATAGCCCGATCGCCTCCCGCCACCCCGTGTATTGCGAAACGAACGAAGCGCCCAGTCGCCCCGCCATGCCGCCGATCGCAGAGGCTGCGATGTACAGCCCCATCGCCGAGCCCACCGAGTCCGGATGGACCTCCTCGGAGACGTAAGCCATCGCGACGCTGGGCAGTCCCGCCAGCGCCACGCCAATTGCCGCTCGCACGGTGAGCAATGCCGTCCAGCCGGGCAGCACGGCTGAAAGAAGGGTCAGTACTGCCGCAGCGAGCAACGAGAAGACCATGACTGGCCGTCGCCCGATCCGATCCGAGAGTACGGCCGCGGGAACGAAGGTCAGCGCCATTGTTCCCGTCGTGAGGGACACCGCAAGGCTGGAGGTGGCCGCGTTGACGCCGAACTGAGCCGCGAACAGCGGCAGGAGCGGCTGCACGTCGTACATCAGCGCGAACGTCGAGAAACCGACCATCAGAAGCGCGACGCTCATTCGCCTGTAGGCCGGCGTGCCGCGAACGATCAGGTCTGGGACTGTATGCTGCACGGCCTGATGGTACACGCCATGCTCATCACCCCGGGTTTACGGGCTCTAAGTGATCTGTTCTTCGAAGCGGACACTGAGCTTTCGATACAGGGCCTTGGCCAGCGGATCGTAACCAAAGAAGGAAATCGCCGCGTCCATCCATGTCACGGGACGCGCGCGCGCGATTTCGCGCGCGCTCCTGAGCAGCTGCGAGGGCACCGAAGCGGGAGCGGGGTCGAAGACATCCGCTTCCCAGGCATCCTCCTCCTCCTCGCGAACGCTCCTCGTCAGCTTCGAGAACACATGCTTGTCGCCGTTCGTGCGGTAAATCCGGTACTCCTGCCAATGCCCTTTGGGCACCGAAGCCGGCGCTGCGGATGCCAGCAGCACTCCCATAAACAGAATGTCCGCTTTGCCGTCGCGCGTGACGAGATGCTCCTTCTCTACTCCGAGATCGGCGTCGTCATCGAGAGCGGGCAGACGAGCGCGCATGCGAAGCTTGGTCTCGCTGAAGGTGGCCGGCGAGCCAGCGCGCTTGGCGTCGGAATCGGCCAGTTTGATGTTCAACCGCGGCTCGGAGAATTCCTCGGTGCGTTCATCGCTCATAAGCTTAGCCTCGTGCAAAGCGGTAGTGTGGGTGCACAGCCATGCCATGGTAAGGCGGCAATCGGCGTTGGCGGGCGTAAGCGCGCGCTCACACCCTAGGCGTGATCGTCGTATTCGGTTTCAAACGAGACCACCGCAAAGTGCTCATTGACCATCTTGAGAAGGTCAAGCGGCGGACCTGCGATCTGCGGCCGCTTCCAATGAATGGCAAAGCCCAGATGGGAGTTGCTTGAGCCCTTGGGCCGGGTTTGGCATTGCCACTGGGCCTGATATCCCAGGGGTGCAATAAGCGCTCCCAGTTGCGCGGACACGCCGGTCGTGACATCCGCCTCAAGCACGAGATTTGCGTAATGTTCACGCGGGATGCGCACATCGAGCCATTTGAGCGCGAACAGGGTGAAGAGACTGAGGATGGTGGCCTCGGTCCCGAGTCGCAATTGGCCGCCCCCGAAACACAGTCCGATCACCGTCATCACCCACAGCGTGGCCGCGGTGGTGACGCCCTTGACCAGGTTACCGCGCTTGAGGATTGCGCCACCGCCGATGAAGCCGACCCCCGTGAGGATGCCCAGGGGCAGACGCATGACGTCCATGATCCCGAAGGATTCCGCGGTTTTTCCGCCGACGCTGAGCAGCAGGTCCGCCTGCACCATCGCGACTGCGGCCGCGAGCCCCACCAGGATGGTCGTTCTGAAACCCGCCGCGTTGCCATGAGCACCGCGGTTCAGGCCCAGCAGCGCGCCCGCGATGACCGTCAGGATCAGTCGCAGCCAGATTTGGGGGTCGGTGAGCTGTAAGGGCATTTCGAAATTTGAAGCGACGCGCGGGCATTCGACAATCCTTGCGGCACCCCTTTGTGGGGTCGGCACGCGCCGACACGAAACGTCCCGGTGAAGGTCGAGGAATACGCGTGGACGTGGTCCTGCTGTAATACCGGCCGGCCTGTTCGTTGAGTGGAGGAGTGAACCATGCGTATCTTTGTCACGGGGGCGACGGGCGCCCTGGGAAGCCGACTGCTGCCACTGCTGGTCGCGGCCGGCCATTCGGTCGTGGGCGTGACCCACACGGCGGCCAAGAAGCCGCAGATCGTCCAAGCAGGTGCACAACCGGTCGTGGCCGACGGGCTGGATGCCGCGGCGATGGGGGCCGCGGTGCTGCGTGCGGCCCCCGAGGTCATCGTGCACGAGATGACTGCCCTGCGGGGTGTCAGTGATCTGCGCCATTTCGACCGCTGTTTTGCGCTGAGCAATCGCCTGCGCACGGAGGGCCTGGATCACCTGCTGGCCGCCGCCACCGCGGCCGGGACACGCCGGGTGGTTGCCCAGAGCTTTTGCGGATGGCCTTATGCCCGCCGCGGCGGGCACGTCAAAACGGAAGAGGATCCCCTGGACCGCATGCCGCCAGCCGAGATGCGACGCACCTTGAATGCAATTCGCTATCTTGAGACGCGCCTGATGCAGGCATCGAATATCGCCGGACTGAGTTTGCGCTACGGCTACTTCTACGGACCCGGCACGGGGTTGCTGGATGAGGCGATCGTCGAACAGCTGCGACTGCGTCGCATCCCCTTGATCGGCGGTGGCAGCGGTTGGTGGTCGTTGGTGCACGTCGATGATGCCGCCGCCGCGACCGCCATCGCCGTGGAGCGCGGCGATCCGGGCATCTACAACATCGTGGATGATGAGCCGGCGCCCGTTCGCGAGTGGCTGCCCACGCTCGCGGCCTCGCTGGGTGCCAAGCCGCCGCTTCGCGTTCCGAAGTTGCTGGCGCTGCCCTTGGCCGGCAAGCACCTCGTCGCGATGATGACCGAGGCGCGCGCCGGTTCAAATGCGAAAGCCAAGCGGGTTCTGAGCTGGCAGCCTGTCCATCGGTCCTGGCGAACGGGCTTTGGGGCGGCCTTGCACGCCCGCGAGGCACCTCGCGGGCTGCACGTATGACAGTCTACGCGTGGCTGATCGCGGTATTCTGGCTCGTCCTGTTCCTGTATTGGATCATCGCCGCCTTCAGCGCGAAACGCAGTATCGGGACGCGATGGCGCGCGGAAAGCGGCCTGCGTCTGAGCATCTTCGTGATCGTCGTGATTGCAATACGCACCCCCGAGCTGCGTCATGCGCTGCGAAGCGCACAGGCGTATGAGGCCGGCCGCACGCTCATGGGCGTCGCCGGCGCGGTGCTCGCCGCACTGGGCGTCGGACTTGCCATCGTGGCCCGTATCCAGCTCGGACGAAATTGGGGAATGCCCACATCGCGAAAAGAGAATCCCGAGCTGGTCACCAGCGGCCCGTACGCGTTCATACGCCACCCGATTTATTCCGGCATGCTCATCGCCATGCTCGGGTCGACCCTCGGTGAGAGCGTATTGTGGGTCCTGCCCCTGGTTCTGTTCGGCATCTACTTCGCTTTCAGCGCGCGGCGCGAAGAAAAGCTGATGATGGAGGAGTTCCCCGAAGCATATCCGGCCTACATGAGGCGAACGAAAATGCTGCTGCCCCTGCTGCTGTGATCAGGCCAGGAAGTGCTCATCCCCGCTCAGGCGGATGGTCCCCAGCAGCGGGGTGCAGGTAACCTCGCCAGAGGCAATCGCCGCCGGAACATCGAAGAAAGCCTGTTCGGGTGCGGCGTGCAGCAGCGCTTCATCCTGCGGTTCACCGCAACGCGTGCAGTAATTCGCGAACCCGCCGTCCGGGATCTGGCGAAAGTACGGCCACAGCGCCAGTTGGCCCGCCAGCGCCTCATCCATATCGAGGATATCCGCGACCGTGAATTGCTCCAGCGGCTCCTGCTCCACGGTGCCGCCGAAGCAGTGAATGCACAGGACTTCGATATCGGCGCCGCAGTGCTGGCAGGCCACAGTGGAGGTGACCACGCAGGCTTCATGCGAGACGATGGCGTAAGGCTTGCCATCCACCCCTTGCGGCCCGAGTGTGTCACTTAACCAGCGGACGAACTTTTCCGGAGCCTCGCCTGAGGCGACGTACCAGCACTTCGCGTCCCGGTCCCAGCTGGCGCCCAGGGCCTCAACTTCCGCACTCTCCTCGGGCGGAACAAACAGGTACGTTCGCGGCGCGGTATCCATCACGCCATTGTGCCGGTCCCGGAAGGTGCCGCACAACGGGTCAGGCTCACGGCGCGCCAATCCGGGGCTGAGGCTACCTTCAGGAACCTCAACTTCGTGCCCTGGCCGGCGCCGGGCGAAGCGCGGCCTTGACGTGCTGGTGACGCTTCCGGCGCGGCAGTTTACGCACGGTGGTGTCATTGACCAGGTGCAAGACGCTGCGGAACGCTTTGTCATGCGGCAGCTGGCGGCCGATGTGAACGATGGTGCTGTCCTTCATGCGCCTGGCCAGTACGTCGGTGATCAGTACCCGGGAGTCGGCATCCACGAAATCCAGCACCTCGTCGATGACCACCCATGCCGGTTCGTGGATCAGCAGGCGGACGAATGCCAATCGCGTGAGCTGATCCGCATTGAGTTCGTCCTGCCAGTGACCAGCCTTGTCCAGCATCGGCTCGAGTTCATGCAGTTTGAGATCCTGCAACGCATCCTTATAGACGTTGTCCTTGATCTCGTCGCGCCCGGACGGGTAAGCCAGGGCGTCTCGCATCGAGCCGGTGGGCCAGTATGTGGTTCTCGGCATGTGATAGATTCCCGGCCCCTTGGGTCGCGTCACGGTCCCGGAACCCCAGGGCCATAGCCCCGCCAGTGCGCGAAACAGGAGCGTCTTGCCGGCGCCGGGTTCACCGACGATGAGCACGCGCTCGCCTGGCTTCATGAGAATTTTGTTCTCCTTGAGCCGCGTGGAGCCCGCGGGTGAGGTTATCTCGAGCTTGTCGATCACGTATTCGTCGGCCGCGCCAACCTCGTAGGTTATCTGGCTCTCGACGCGATGCAGCGCGTCCATGTCCAAAAGCGCTTTGCGGAAATTCGCGACGCGCAGCAGTGTCGCACGCCAGTCTGCGATGACGCTGAAATTGTCGACGAACCAACGCAGCGAACCCTGCACTTGAGTGAAGGCACCGGCGGCCATCATCAGTCCGCCGAACGACAAATTGCCGAAAAAATACAGTGGCGCGGCTGCGATGATCGGAGCGACCAGCGTGAACATGCCATAGCCGGCGGTGATCCAGGTGAGGTTGGTCAATCCGAGCACAAGACGCCAGGTGGCCGCGAGCACCGCTCCAAGGTCGCGCTCGAGATGGCGTGCCTCGTCAAGCTCACCGCGTGCCAGGGCAATGGCATCGGCATATTCATTGACGCGGACGAGCCCAAAACGCAGTTCCGACTCGCGCTGATAGCGGTCCGCATTGCGCCTGATCAGGCTGCGCCCGGCGGCGTAGCTCAGCAGCGACGCCGACCCGGCATACAGGATGGCGGCCCATACCATGTAACCCGGAATGGAGTAGTAGCTACCATGAAAATGGAAGCGGAACCCGGCGGAGATACGCCAGAGCACGCCGATGAACATCACCACGAGGACCGCGGCCTGCAGCAGTTCGGCGCCCAGATCAGCGGTGAGTTCCGTCAGGTGACGAGCGTCCTCGTGGACACGCTGATCGGGATTGACGCCAATGTCGCCGGCGTTGGCGAGCCGGAACGCCCGCATCGGGCGCAACCAATGCCCGATTAGGTCCTTGACGAGCCCTTCGCGAAGTTTGAGCTTTAAAGTCTCCGTCAGGAATCTCTGCGCCACATTGAGAACCAACAGCGTGCAGGCGATGATGGCGAAAACGCCGAGCTGGTGCAGGAATTCATCCAGTTTGTGATGTGACAGGGCATCGTAAAATGGCTGATTCCAGGCATTGAGGCGGATTTGACCGAAGGCCGTGGCGACAACGACGGCGATCAGGACGCTGCCCAGCAGCAGCAACGAGTCGCGCACCGGAGACTGGACCAGCGCGTGCCACATGCTGTCGAGCTCGGGCAGCAGCTTCGAACGCTTATCATCGCCAGCTTTCGAACGATGTTTGCGGTGCTCTTTCATGGGTGATTCCGTGCCTCAGGTATTGGCAGTTTGCCAAAGCCACCCGGACCCCGTTGCGCGGCACCTACCCTGCAGATGGCAAGGGGAAGCCCAATACCGCGCGATCATGGCTCAGCATCTGAGGCGTTCGGATGACTGCGTGTTCGTCTTCAGGCGATGTGCGCCCGCAATGCGGCCAGCACGCGTTCGCTGCGGAAGGGTGCCCGGCGCAAGCGAACGCCAGTGGCATCGTAAATTGCATTGGCGATTGCCGCAATCAGAGGCTTATGGCTGCATTCACCTGCCCCGTACGGCGCCAGGTCGGGGCGGTCCGGATTCGGATCGCCGTTGACGAGCACGATGTCGACGGACTCGGGTACGTCCGAATGCCGCAGGCTGGGATATGAAGCCCAATTGACGCTCGTGACTTTTTCGGTATCGAACTGGACCTCTTCCCAAAGCGCACGGCTCAGACCGTGCAACATGCCGCACTCGACGGTGTGATGCAGTGCCTCAGGATTGATCACGAGCCCGCAATCGTGCGCACAGACCAGACGCTTGGCCCAGACACGGCCCGTCTCGCGATTCACCTCGACTTCGGCCACGACGGCCACAATGGTGTTGCCGCGATAGGTGTAGGCGACGCCGCGCCCTGAGAGCACTTCCGCTGCTGATGCCGTCACCTGCGGTTTGGGTGAGGGCCGCGGGTCCCATCCATAGGCTTTTGCGGCCGCACGTACCGCGGCGAGGGAGCGCGACTTGCGGAACACGTCATCCTCTTTGGCCTGCTCCAGCATATCGAGACGAAACTGAATGGCATCGGCCCTGGCGGCTGCGGCCAGTTCGTCGATGAAGGATTCGAAGGCGAAGGTGACCTGCGGACCGTTGGGATCGCGCAGATTTCCGGTTCGCAGCGGCGTTTCCCAGATCAACGGCAACCTGACGATCCGGGTCGTCGTGCGCTGATTCGGAATTGCGTACATCGTGGTCGGCGATTCGACCGAGCCCTTGGCCGGTTGCGCCGGGCGTATTCCCATGAGCTGCGCAATCAGCACCGTGTCGGGTTCGTTGTACCAAAGATGGTTGTAGTCCGCGGAACAGGCGTCGTACTCGAGCGCCACGAGCTTACCGCGCGCATCGAGCGCGCCACGCAGCTTGAAGACGTGCGCAGGGCCCTTGGTATCCCAACCGGCTTCTTCGTCGCGCATCCACTGCATGCGCACCGGTCGACCCAGTTCCTTGGCGAGGAACGCCGCTTCGAAACCTGCATCGTCCGCAGCGGTACGGCCATACACCTGCGGGCCATCCATGTAGACGACGCGCACCTTCTCACGCGGCATGCCGAGGAACTTGGCGACCCCCGTGCGATGGCTGTACGCCTTCATGTCATTCGTATAGATCGTCATCTGCCCGTCGGCAGGGTCTGCCAAAGCGTGGGCGGGACCGATGGATGAGTGCCCCTGAAAGGGCACTTCAAATTCAGCTTCGATGATGCGCGTAGCACCTTTGAACGCCGCGTCCGGATCACCCTCAACGCGCGGTTCGCTCGTCGATGTGGGAGTGGCGCGACGCATATAGTCGAACAGCTCGCTGGAGGCGGGAAACGGCGCGACATCGGGTCGCTGCCATTGCGCCTTGAGTTGCCTGGCGGCACGGATAGCCTGTTCCTCGCGCTCACAGATCACCGCGACATAGTTGCCGCGGCTGACCACGCGGATGAAGCCGGGCACGTCGCGAACTGAGGCTTCGTCGATTCCTTGCAGCGTGGCGCCCGCAAACGGCGGCCGGACATTGCGTGCGTGAACCATGCGCGGCAGTTTCATGTCTACCGCCCACCGCAACGATCCGTCCACTTTCGCGGGGATGTCGTAGCGCTTGACAGACCGCCCCACGACGCGCAGTTCGGTGACTGGCTTGACGGTTGCCTGGCCGGTCGTCAAGGCGACGCTACGGCCGGTGAGCGCGATGTTGAAGCGCTTGCCGCCGACCAGTTCGGCGTAGGTCACTTTCCTTTCAGGATCGGACTTCAATGAAATGGTGGCATTCGCCACCGCGAGCATTTCGACGGGCGTCGCCAGATGTTGGCCGCCCAGTTCCAGCAGCACCCGCCGCGCTTCCGCAGCGACCCGGCGCATCGGGCGACCGTCTCGTTCCACGCTGGTCGAACCTCCCGAGCCGCCCTGGTCAGGAGTGATGTCCGTACGGCCCATGACGAGACGGGTCCTGTCAAAAGCAATGTCCAGCTCATCGCACATCATCTGTCGGAAAGCCGTGCCCGTACCCTGGCCGCCGTCGGTCTTGCCGACGAAGAACGTCGCCGTGTTGTCGGGGTGAATAACGATCCAGGTGTCGAGCTTGAGGAAGTCGGGATCGGGATAGGGACCGGCGGCGGCCGAAGGTGCCTGGGCGAGTGCCCGCGCGCCGGGCACAGCGCTGAGGCTCAGCGTTATGGCCAATGCACCGGAGCCTGCGAGGAAACTGCGACGCGAGGGCTGATAGGGCCCGGCGAGTGCATCCTCCAACTCCGGCGGCAACTCAAGTGGATTGCTCATTGGCCCTCTCTCATCGCCTTCGTACCGCGTGCTGCACGACGGATGGCTGCCTGGACTCTATAAAAGGTCATGCATCGGCACAGCGCACCATCCATGGCCTCCCGGATCTCGGCATCCGTCGGGTGTGGGTTCCGGTCGAGCAGCGCCTTAGCCGTCATGATCTGACCATTCTGACAATAGCCACACTGCGCGGCCTGCTCCTCGATCCACGCCTCCTGCAGCGGATGCAATTTCCCGTTTTTCGAGAGCCCCTCGAGAGTCGTCACC
>DATDIL010000138.1:0-18126 GCA_036521075.1 Steroidobacteraceae bacterium
GGCTTTGCCGTATCACGCCCGCGCGGCAAGTCACCGCAGCAGTGCGCGTTCTTCACACGCTCGGAGCGACTCAAGGAGAAAAGTTCATTCCTGGCAAGCGTGTGATCCCTGCTCGGCGTGCTGCTGCAGACGGGAACGCAGATCAATCCGAGGGCTTTGGCCATTCTGGCTCGCGGCGAACTGCTCTGCCAGGCCTTTGAGGTCTACCAGCAGCTGCTGCCCTCACACGGCATCGGCTTCGAGCACGCGGTATTCCTGGTTACGGCCCTCGCCGATGGGGTGGAGCTCACCGTCGCGCGCTGCGCAGAGTGCGCAGTCCTGTGCAAAGGCCGCCGCAAAAAAGACGCAGCGCGCCGTATTCCGAATCGTAGTCTCACGATGCTACAGCAGCGCATTCCACACCGTGCGTCCGAGAGCTGTTACGGGTACCACGACGTTCATTACGAATCCGACCACAAAATATGCGAGAACTCCCCAGACGGTGGCGCGATGCAGCCGACGGGTGGTAAGCAGATCGTGTCCCACCAGTGTGAGTGGCAATAAAAAAACGATAATTGCGGGAATGATATGGAGCAAGGCCGCGCCCACGGAGGGAGACAATGAAATGCCCCCGACCTCCGCGAATCCCTGGATGCGCGCCATCGCAGGAGCGATAATAGCCATCGAGGCCAGCAGCATCAGCCGTTTGTGAACCTCAGGACGGCGGCGCATGCCCAGTGCGGTTGCGACGAGGATCGGGAAGAGCATCATTCTTCCGATGTTGCCAAACATGATCAGCATTTCGACTTGTTGTGGGGGATTTGGCGTTCCGGCGGACGTTGCGCCACCGGCCTTGAAATGTGCGGGAGTCCCGAGGGTGGTCGCGATGCCGAGAATCACCACGGCAACTGCGAGTACCGCGCCCAAGATTCCCAGGCGGCGATGGACATCCGTCCGGTGTGCTGCGACGAGAGACGTCTGCGCGACCAGTAGCGCGAACCACATCGTCATCACTGAACCATGTATGTAGACGTACCACGGTACCGCCGGAACCTGGAACAGCGGTCTCAGGAAGAGGGTTCGGGAGAAGCCGATCAGGACGACGGTAAACAGGAATATCGATACTCCCAGGAAGTACCGGTCGGTCCGCGCGGCGTCGGCGCTTCGCCTTACGCCGACCGAAGGAACGAGAGCTTCGCTCGACATTGGAGCCTCCAAGGTTGCCCGCACCTGCCGTTTATCGTGAGGCGACGTCACGCGCCGTGCATGACGGGTGGGTGAATTCGGATGACGCGGGTATGACCCTTCAATGACGAATACCAGTGAGCGGCGTTTTGACAGCGTCGGCGCTGCAAAGCAGAATCGAATCCAAGGGCGCATGGCCGTCACAGCTGCTCAATGCCGCGTATGAACGCCGAACTGGTGCCTGAACCCACACCCACTGCGAACGTCTACGAGGTCGGTGACCTGCTCATCGATGTGGGCGTGCGCCGGGTCACCCGCAACGGCGTGGACCTGGAAATCGCGGGCCGTTCGTTCGACCTGTTGCTGGCGCTGGTGCGCGCGGCGCCGAATCTGATGTCCACCCAGGAACTCATGGACGGCGTCTGGCCGACTGTTGTCATAGGCGCCGAGACGGTGACGCAGCGCATCATGCGTCTGCGCCAGAGCCTGGGTGACAGCGCCGAGAGCCCGCACTACATTGTTGCGCTGCGGGGACATGGCTACCGCATGGCAGCTGCCGTCAGGGCAAAGGCGGTGGGGGCGCCATCGTTATCGCCATCTTGGGTCGAGGCGCCTGTGTCACCACCCGCGGCTGCAGCAGCTGCTATCTCTTGTGCTCTGCCTTCGGGGCCTCCTGCTCAGTCAATACCCAAGATCAACCGCTGGATTCCAGTGCTGCTGATACTGACACTGGTGGCAGGTGCAAGCGGCGTGTGGTGGGGCCTCGAACGTCGCACTGACGGGCAAGTTGCCGCCAGCATTAAGGCTCGTCCGTCATCTGCTGCGGTCCCGCGCTCGTCCGTGGCGGTGATGCCCTTTGCCAATCTAACGGGGGACCCGGCGAAGGGCTACCTGGGCGATGGAATGGCCGAAGAACTCATCAACACGCTGGCCCAGGTGCCGCGGCTGAAGGTTCCCGCACGCACCTCCACCTTCTCCTACAAGGGACGCGACGTCGACATCCGGCGGATCGCCCAGGACCTGAACGTGGCGACGATCCTTGAGGGCAGTGTGCGCAGCACCGGCGAGCGTCTTCGGGTCAGCGCACGGTTGGTGGATGCCGCCAGTGGCTACCAGATCTGGTCGCAGGACTACGACCGGCAATCCGCGGACATTTTTAGACTGCAGGACGATCTGGCAGGGCAGATCGTGCAGGCGCTTCGTACCCATCTGAACGTGGATCTGCCCACGCCGGTTCGCGCGCCGCCCACCCAGGACGTCGAGGCGTATCGGCTATTTCTGCAGGCGGTGGGAATAGTGAAAGGAACACCGTCGAGCTTGCATCTGGCGCTGCCACTGATTGACCAAGCGCTCACGCGCGATCCCAATTTTGCGGCCGCCCTAGCCGCACGGGCTGACTTTCGCACCGGACTCGCCCTGCTCGGTGGGGCGCCGCCGGGCACAATTGACGACGCGCAGGCCGACGCCGAACGAGCACTTGTCCTGAGTCCCGGTTTGGCGCGGGCGCACTCGGTTCTGGCGATGATCCATTTTGTCCGCGGTGCTTGGATCCAAGCCGAGATGAGCTACGAGGCGGCGCTCGCGGCAGATCGTGCCGATCCCGGGATTCATGCCAGCTACAGTTTCATCCTGCTCGCATCCATGGGGCGATTGCAGCAGGCGCAGGCGCAGGCAAGTGAAGCCTATCACCTCGCACCTGCAGACCCGTTCATTGAGACGGTTCTCTCAGGCGCTGACTCGGACTTGGGGCTTGACGCCGAAGCGGGGAGATTAATGAAGTTGGCGACCGAGATTGGCCGACCGCGGCTCGGTCAGGAGCTTCTTGTCGACGCCAACGCCGCGGCGCGTAAGGGGAATTACGAAGAAGCGGCGGCGCGGGCACCCGGGGCCCTGCCGACCGCACTGCGTGATGCCGGCGGCGGCCAAGCTCTCAAGCTCTTCTATGCGGCGCTCGCCAATCCGATGAAAACAGCCGCGGCGCGGCAGTCGCTGCAGGCGCTCATACCTCAGCTTCGATCCGAAACAATCGACGCTCGGATCAGCAGCTTTTTTGTCGTGGCATTGGCGAGACTAGGCGCACTCGACGCCGCTTACGAGTTGGCCAATGGGCTTGTCGCAAACGGCATGCGACTGCGCGTGCCCACGCTGAGCCTGAATCTGTCCGCATTATGGGCGCCGGAAATGCGCGCTTTTCGCCAAGATCGGCGTTTTCAAGTCCTCGTGACCCGTTTGAAGTTGATCGACTATTGGAAGCAATTTGGTCCGCCGGATAATTGCGAATTGATGGATGGCAAGCTGATGTGCCATTGAAAGCCTTTCCTTTTCGGTTCGGGACGAGAGGAGGCGCCGAAGGGTCTTGTAATGGAATCCGAGGGCTTTGGCCAATCTGGCTCGCGGCGACGAACCCGCGCTCAGCAAATGCGCTGGCTGCGGAGCCCTGATCGTTTCGGAACGGGCAACCTTTCGCGCACCCAGCTGCCTGCATTGCGGAGACCGATTCGCCCGCATGCCAAGCATTACGGTTGCTTGGTAAGCCCTACTCCAGTGCGTTCCAAAGGGCGCGTCCGACAGCAGTGGCTGGTATCACGCTGAAAAATCCTACTGCGCTTGTGAAATAGCCGAGGACGCCCCAGAGCGTGGCTTGATGCAGCCGGCGCGTAGTCAGCAGGTCGTGTCCAACCAGTGTCAACGGCAGCAATAAATCGGCTGCGATCGGCAGGAGCGTGAAGAAAGCGGTGATCACGGGGGCAGACGCTGTAATGCCCCACAGGCTCGGAAAGGCTTGCATCCGCCCAAGTGCCGGACCGACCAGGGCCATTGACGCAAGAAGCATCAGCCGCTTGTGTACGTCGGAACGTCTACGCATCCGCAGAGCCGTGGCGACCAGGGTCGGGAAGAGGATTATCGTACCGACGTTGCCCCACATGATCTGCATCGCTAACTGCATCGCCACCTGGCGAGTTATCGGAGGTCCACCGGTGGCTGCGGCGGCGGCCGCGCGCGTCGGGAAAGACGATGGAATCTTGAGTGTGATCACGATGGCGAGAATCACCATCGAAACGGCCAGCACGGCGCCGAAGACTCCCAGGCGGCGGTGAAGATCCGTCCGTCGTGCTGCGACGAGGGATGTCTGCACCACGAACAGCACAATCCACACGGTCATCACCGAACCATGCACGTAGACGTACCACGGTATAGCCGGAACCTGGAACAATGGCCGCAGGAATAGAGTTCGGGCAAAGCCGATCAGGACGATGGCGAGGAGCAATATCGACATTCCCAGAAAGTACCGGCTTACTCGCGCGTTACGCGGGAGGCCGGTTCCTCGCGGCAGACCGACTGAGGCAAGAAGTATCTCGTTCGACATTGGAAGACCTCCACGAATGGCCGCCCCTGCCGCGGATCGTGAAGCGACGCCTCATTTCGTACATGAAGGATGGGTAAAGTCCGGCTAAATCTTGGATAAAGTGCGCGCGCCCGACGCTTTGACAGCCTGAGCGCTGCAACGCAGAATCAATTCAAGGACGAATGGCCCGTCGCAGCTGCGCAATCCCCCTGTATGAACGCCGAACTGGTCTCCGGACCCACGCCCCGTGCGAGCGGCTTTAAGGTCGATGATTTGCTCATCGATATAGGAGTGCGCCGGGTCACGCGCAACGGGGTAGATCTCGGCATCACGGGCCTTTCCTTCGACCTGTTGCTGGCG
This sequence comes from Steroidobacteraceae bacterium, assembly GCA_036521075.1. Lineage (GTDB taxonomy): Bacteria > Pseudomonadota > Gammaproteobacteria > Steroidobacterales > Steroidobacteraceae > DAIDKA01. Next base: position 4,871 of record DATDIL010000138.1, read on the forward strand.
CTGGTGCGCGCGGCACCGGACCTGATGTCCACCCAGCAACTGATGGACGGCGTCTGGTCGGGGGTCATTGTCGGCGCTGAGACCGTCACACAACGCATCATGCTGCTGCGCCAAAGCCTGGGCGACAGCGCCGGGAGCCCGCGCTACATTGTTGCACTGCGGGGACACGGCTATCGGATCGCGGCTGCGGTTACGGCGCTTGCGGCATCGCCTCGATCGTCACCGCGGGCACCGGTTCCGCCGACCTTGATCGCGGCTGCCGCCCCGGTTGACGCTGCGAATATCGCTGCCCTGGATGCCGGGGTCGCAGAGCCTCCCGCTCGGCATGCCCCCCACATCCGTCGCCGGGTACCAACGCCTCGCGCATTGGGTCTGGCATTCGCGCTGGTCCTGGGCGCGGGTGGACTGTGGTGGAGCCTCGATCATCGCAGTGGCGTCCAGGTTGCCGACAGCAGTGAACCCCATCCGGAATCTTCCGCCATCCCGCTCACCTCGCTGGCCGTGATGCCTTTCGCAAATCTCACAGGAGATCCGACCAAGGACTATCTGGGCGATGGGATGGCCGAAGAACTGATCAATGCCCTGGCTCAGGTGTCGAAGCTCAAGGTTCCCGCGCGTACCTCCGCCTTTGCCTACAAAGGGCGCAACGTCGACATCCGGCGGATCGCCCGCGATCTGGGCGTGGCCACGATCTTGGAAGGCAGCGTGCGCAGCGCCGGCGAGCACCTGCGCGTCAGCGCCCGGCTTGTGGATGCCGCCAGCGGTTACCAGATCTGGTCACAGGACTATGACCGGCAGTCCGTGGACATCTTCAAACTGCAGGACGAGCTGACCGCAGCGATCGTACAAGCTCTTCGTGTTCGGTTGAACGTGGATCTGCCCGCGCCGATTCGTGCACCCCCCACCCAGGACGTCGAAGCCTATCAACTCTACCTCCAGGCACGGTCTGCTGTAACCGGGACGCCTCAGAGCTTTTTGCAGTCCATCGCGATCTACGGCGCGGCGCTGGCACGCGATCCGAAGTTCGCTCGCGCCTTCTCGGGCAGGTCGGTCATGCATCAGGCGCTGGCGTCGCTCGGATATCCGTTGCCGCATCACCTCGCGGACGCGGAGCATGATGCCCGGGCCGCCCTTTCACTCGACCCGGACTTGGCCGAGGCGCACCAGACGCTTGGCTCGGTGAGTGCCCTTCGGGGAAACTGGCTCGCAGCGGAGGCAAGCCTGCGCGCGGCGATTACGGCGGATCCGAGAGACGGCGTCATCCGGAGCAAGCATGCGGCGCTCATGCTGATCTCGACGGGGCGCCTACGCCAGGCACATGCGGAGGCGATCGAGGGGCACCGTCTTGCACCCGGGAACGGATACACGACTGAGATATTGGCACTCGCGAATATGCTGCTGAGCCGCGAGGAGGATGCCGTCAGATTCGCAAATGCCGCCCTCGATGTCGGCGTGACGCCGTCGGAGCTCGTGGACATCTACGCCGCAGTGTCAGCACATCGCGGCCGCTACGCGGAAGCAGCGGATTACGCGGTGAAAGAGTTGCCGCCCGCTGTCATCGAGGCAGGGGGTGCCGACGTGGTTAGGCTGGTCTATTCCGCGCTCACCGATCCCATGAAGAAACCCGCTGCGCGACGGGCGCTGGAAGATCTGCTGGACAAGCTCGACATGCGCGACATCAGCACGCACTTCTGGTCGGACTCCATCGCTTGGCTCGCGCAGCTCGGCGCGCTCGATTCGGCGTACGCGCTGGCGAACCGGGGATTCGATTACGCGCAGCGCTCGGAGACGATCGGAGTCTGGTTTGTATTGTGGTTTCCGGAAATGCGCGCGTTCCGCCAGGACGCAGGCTTTCAACCGCTTGTGACCCGTCTGGGCCTGATGGAGTACTGGCAGCAATACGGTCCGCCTGATGACTGCGATCTGAAGGACGGCAAGCTGACTTGTCACTGAAAGCCTCTGGTCGGCCGCGCGGCCAGTCACCGCAGCAATGCGCGCCCTTCACCCGCTCACAGCGACTGCAGGCGGAAAGTATTCCGTGTGGGTCTCGCAGGTGCGCCCGTAATAGAGCACCCGCTGACCGAGCAGGGAGACCACATATCCGGCGCATCCGGCCCGCGCCACCTTTGCGCAGAAGTCCTTGTAGGTGTAGCCCGGCACCAGCTGCTGGGCCTCACGGATCGCCTCCCTCACCACCGCGGCATCGAAGGCCTCGGTCAGCGGCGTTGGCGTCGGCTGCGTCTTCAATTCCAACGTCTCGCCATTCGGCATGTAATAGGTGCGCGTCGAACGGCGGAAATCGACGGCATAGCCGTCAAATCCCGCTTCCATCAGGTCCCGCAAATTCTGCGCGAAGGTGGTCGCGCCGGATTCGGAGCCCTCCAGGATGGCTCCAGCCACATCTTTCCAGTTCGTAGTCACGTGAATCTCCTTTGGTTGCGGTTCAGACAAGTCCGACATCACTCGACGGGCAAGGACTTAAGCCCACGCTTCTCGACGATCTGCCGCAGGGCGCGCAGCAAGGCTGCGCGGTCCTTCGGCGCCAGGTGATCGAAGAATTCGGCGTCATTGGCATCGGCCAGCGCCGCAAGCTTGGGGACCAGAGAGCGGCCGGCCCGTGTGAGGGAAAGCGTCTGCGACCGTCCGTCCCGCGGGTCGGCAGTTCGTGCCATCAGCGACTTGGCGATCAATCGATCGGCCAGCTTGCTCACCGCGCCGCGCGTCATGCCCATGGATGCAGCCAAGCGGCTGGGCGCGCGGGCCTCCACTTCCAGCAGTTGGCGCAGCAGCACCCACTCCGCGACGGTCACGCCATGTGCCTCCACCTTGCGGGCGAAAGCCTGCGAGACGTGATTCGAGACATAGCGCAGCCAGTAACCAAGGTGGGCGGTAAGGTCTGAAGTCGGCCGGGTTGATGGCATGACGGCTCCTTGTTGACTAGGAAACTACCAGTAGTAGATTTCCTAGTCAACTATATTCGCAGAGAAATCATACCGGCTACAGATGATCGGCTATGTCCGACTCATCGGTCCTGCTGCGCCTCCGGCGGCGCGATACTCGACAGATGACCGAAAACCTCATCGCAGGTGCAGTGCGGTCATTTGTTCTTGAAGCCGCGCGGAGTGCGCCGCATATCCGGCATTGCCGGTCAGCGCAATGCTGTACTTCGGGTCCACCAGGATCTCGCCCGGCCAGTATCCGGGAACCGAGGTCGACAGCTCGATCAGGCGCTGCGCCGCCGCGAGATCCGCCTGCGCCTGACCCTGCACACTTCGACCTCTCAGGGCAAGAGCGTCGGAGCACTCAAGTACGCGCCGCTCAGCGTTTGGAACTGGCCACCGTCGGTCGCCAAAGACGTTTGATTGCCATCACCCGCGCTGAACACGACCCCCAGGCCGCCCACCGCCGTCAGCTGAGCCGGATGCTTCAGAAAATAGTCCTCGCGGTCATCGCGATAGTTGCCAGCTGTGCCGCCCGGCGTGCTCGAGGGCACTCCCAGGGGAGTCTGCCACCAGATCACGGGTAGTTCGCCGAGCCCGTCGTGATATTGCTGGACGCTGGCCAGGTGCTGGCTGAAGTTCGGAGTGGTCTGGTTAGTCTCGTCCCAGTACCACGACCCACCGCCGCGTGCGCAATCCGAAGGCTGCGGGTCTACCTCAAAGCAACCCGAATCGCGATCCAAAGTCTCCATGACAATGAAATCCGCGTGCTGCGCGCCGATGGCCTGCATGAACGCCACGACCTGCGCAGTACTGTTACCACCCCAGTCGGATGGCGGAAAACCGATATAGGCGCGCGGCGCGTATTGCCGGGCCATCTTCAATAAACAGGCTGCGACTCCAACAATGTCGTTGCTGAGGGAGGCGCAGTCCGTATTGACGGTGACGAGCGCCGAGAGCGCGGTTGGATCCTGGTTCGACTGCTGTTCGGCGTAACCCCAAAAATCCGGCTCCAGGTTAACGAGGGCGGGTTTGCCATAGACGGCGATCTGCTGATACAGCAACCGCACGTTCGACCAGTAGGCCGTCATAAAGGCGCTGTCGTTGAGATCGGCCAAATCGCCATCGCCGTTGGTTGCCATCTGGTAGAGCGTGTACATGGGAATGGCACGCACCTGCTCGGCCTCACTGGCAACGACACCCACGTATGCCCCCGCCGGACTATTCCAGGTCGTCCAATCGCCGCTGCCGGCGCCGACCAGGTATTCATCCAGGATGTCAGGCCTTAGTCCCTGCGACTTAATGGTGGAGACCGGCTGGGTGCCGAGGCCGACCAGCAATCGCGAGGGCAAACCCAGTTTTTCCGCTAGCGCCGCCGCAGGCCCGGATCCGGAGCTTGCACTGCCTGTTGGACTACTCCCGCTCGAACCGCCCGAGGTGCCGGAACTGCTCGCGCCGCTCGAGGTACTGGAAGTGCCGGTCATCGCGCTTGCCGTCGACGTGGATGAGGTATCGGTGCCGCCGCAGGCCGCGAGGGCCAGCGCGCCAATGCAACATGCTGCATTGAGCAGCGCCATACGGAGCTTTGGCATGACAGGTATCCGGTGAACACAAGGTTTACCATTATTTAAGTTCAAACGACGGGCAACACAAGGCGTCGCGGTTTCGCGACCAAGTTCCACCCTTGGGCCACCTCCACGCGACCGCAGCTCGCCCGCGCGGCGCCGGGCGACCCAAGCCTCAAACATCGCCCATATGGGCTGATCGCTTCTTGACGATTCGCGCTTTGCTATGCAGCGCCGCAAGACTTGGATCTGCGGTCAGGTTACAGTGATCGTAAAAGATTCATGGACACCCCAAGCGCTGCGACGGTGTCTCGCACGCAGCTCAACAAGGAGATCTGCGGGTGCACCGCTCCTACCATTTTCCGTGCACTTGCATGCTGCCGTGTTTACCTCATGGCTTGTCCTCTTTGTAGTCCAGACGTCATTGGTGCGCCACGGTCGGGTCGACCCGCACCGGCAGTTGGGTGCCGCGGGCGCGGTCCTCGCTGCGACGATGCTCATCGTGGGACTGGCGCTGACGATCGGCTTTCCTCAGGTTATTGGAGGCATCATTCTGCTTTTCGTACTAAGTGGCCCGGTCTATGACTGGGTGCGTTACCGACGCGTGTATGCCGTATATGTATGGGGTGGAATACTGACGATGCTGACGCTGCCCCCCCGAGTTGGGTCCTATTGCGGGGACCCACGTCTGGCACGATGTCGCGGCTTGGTTGTGCGCGAACCGGTGATCAGATCATCGCGGTAAAAGCGTTCCTCACCGATGGACGTGATGACTTTCATGACAGCGATCCGAATGGCGCGCCACGAGTGGGCTACAGCACGCTGCGCACCATACAGACCGAGGACCAGGTTCGCCGCGCCGCCGTGATCCGCACTGGCACGGCTTGATGCAGTCAGCCAATTGGCTGCCAAATAGCCCGAACATCTACGTCTACGAAAGCGGCCACATGCTCGCGATTGCCTACCTGGATCCGGCGGCGGGTGGCTGGCCGTGAGCTGTGAGCAGGCTCATGGCGGATCGCACCAGGTGTACGTGCAGCCGGTCAATGGCACTGGCACGCCGCGCCAAGTCACACACGCCGCGCAGAGCTTCTTTCATGCCTGGTCGCCCGACAGCAGGAGCATTGCTTTCACGCGCGGCAGCGCCTCGAAGGCCGACATCTTCACAGTGTCGGCCGCCGGTGGCAAGGCGCGCCAACTCACTCACGATATGATCAATGACGGGCCGGATTATTCAGCCGACGGCAAGTTCATATACTTCGACTCCTCTCGCAGCGGCCAAACGCAGATCTGGCGCATGCGCACCGACGGCGACGCAGCCGAACAGATCACCGATGATGACTGCCGCAACTCCTCGCCGCATCCATCCCCCGACGGCAGAAGCCTGGCATTTCTCGCACAGCCGCCTGGATCCGGTGACGCCATCAGCGCGGCGGCTGTCAAAGTCGTGACCCTGAGCGACGGTCTGATCCGCACGTTGACGCATTTGCATGGCACTCGCGACAGCTTTTCCATGTACGGCTGGGGGGATAGAAACCACGTCGCCTTCGTCAGCTACGATTCACTGCCGGCAGATGGCGGCGTCTTCGTCAGCCGGTCGGTGGCTTGCCAGTGAATACCGCCAATTGATCAGCGAAAGCACGCTGGTAGGCAGGCCGCGCTTCGCCACGCCCGACATAGGCGCGCAGGTTCGGATATTCATCCAGGAGACCCGATGCGTTCAACCTGCGCAGCACCGTCACCATCAGCAGGTCACCGGCGCTGAACGCAGCGTCGAGCCAGTCGGCATCGCCAAGCCGACTGGAAAGTTCGCGCAGCCGTACGCGGACGCGATCTTCGAGGATCGGCAGGCGCTCCGCATACCAGGTGTTGTTGCGCTCCATGAGCATGGCGTTCGCAAGCTCGAGGATCGGCGGCTCCACCGTGCTAATCGCGGCAAACATCCATGTGATGGCACGCGCCCGGGCACTCGCATCGTCCGGCAGCAGCCCGGCGTGGCACTGCGCGATATGAAATACGATCGCCCCCGACTCGAAGAGGGCCAGATCGCCTTCTTCGTAGGTCGGAATCTGGCCGAAAGGATGAAGCTTAAGATGCGCGGACTCCTTCATCTCACTGAACGAAAGCAGACGAACCTCGTAAGGCTCGCCCACTTCTTCAAGCGCCCAGCGGACGCGCATGTCACGCGCCAGTCCCCTGCCGCGATCGGGTGACCGTTCAAAGGCAGTGATGGTGGGGGTCATCGGGTTCTCCTTGCCTTGTTTGAACCTACGACAAACGGACCGCGCGACCTATGGTCAAGGACACGACAGCTGGGCGCCGTTGAGATCGTAGGCATCTGGCGGACCGTATTGCTTCCAGTACTCCATCAAACCCAAGCGCCCGATCAGTCCCGCAAATCGCGGGTCGCGGCGAAACGGGCGCATTTCCGGTAGCCACAGGTCGCTCCAGTCGACGCTGCCGTGTGTCGCCGGACGCTCGTCCAGAAATCCGTTTGCGAGTGCATACGCAGAATCCATCGCACCGATCATTGTGAACGTGTCCAGGAAGAACGCCTTGGTACGACCATCGACACCGGGGGAAAACAGGCTTGGTTGAAGGTGTTGCAGCGCCTGCAGCGCCGCAGGCCGCCTGCCCGGGTCATATGCGGCGTCAAACAGTGCGCCCATCGCTGCCGCGCCACCGGCCTCCCGCAGCACGGCTGGGAGCGCAGCGTCGGCTTGCTTGGCAGCATCCGCATACCGTCCGGCGCGCGCGTCCGCATATGCGTACGCCAGCTGGATGTCCCAGATCGCCGGCCGGTCGTCCAACGCCTGACCCAACTGTGCGAATTTCATCAAGTCGGTGTCGTTTCCCGTCAACGAACTCGTCAATGCCAGTTCGTGCGCCGTGAAATCGTAGGCGGGCGAGAGACGATAGGATCCCTCGAGTTGTGAGCGCGCCTCGCGCAGCCGACCCGCGGGTCGCAGTACGAATAGGGTGTAGAGGTTTCGGATCCACGGATCGGTCGGATCCGCAGCCAGTGCGTAGTGAAAGCCCTGCTCCGCCTTGACCCAGCGGCCACGAACCGCATCGATCTGTCCGAGTGCCGCGTACGCCTCGCCGAGGCCGGGGCTGAGCGTCAGCGCCCGGGTTGCGTCGCGCTCCGCGCCGTCGAGAGTCGGGAGCGCCTCGGAGGCCATGCCGACAGAGGCGGACCTGAGGAACGCGCGGTATGCGAGGGCGCGGGCAAAATCCGGATCGCGGGAAATCGCTTGTCCGACGAGGACAAGGGCCCGCTGTTCACTTGCCGCCGTCCCCTTCCCCGCCGAGCGCGCCTGTAGATACAGCTGGTAGGCCTGCAGGTTCTGGCTTGGCGGTGGCCGCGTGACGGGCGCAGGGAGGTCCGATTTGAGGTAGCCGCGAAGTGCCTTCACGATCTGCACGGCAAGGTCATCCTGCAGCTTGAAGATGTCCCCGAACTGCCGATCATAGTTTTGCGACCAGATTTCAAAGCCAGTATGCGCATCCACCAGCCGGGCACTGACCCGGACGCGTTCGCCGGCACTGCGTACACTGCCTTCCAGAATTGTGGCGACACCCAGATCCTGCGCGATTCGCCTTATGTCCGACTGATGCCCCTTATAGATAAAGGCGGACGTACGGGCGGGAACCTTCAGTCCCGGTACCTGCGTTAGCGTGCCGATCAGTTCCTCGGTGATATCGTCACTAAAGTACTCCTTGTCAGGTTCGCCGGTCAGGTTGACAAAAGGCATCACCGCGATGGATCCGTCCGGGGATGCCAGCGAATTTCCCGGTCGATGTCCAATACCCCGATCCGCGTTCACTCTTTCGAGCGCAAACGACGAAGCCGCCACCGTAAGCGCCAGCGCTGCAAGCGCAATGTATAAGGCACGATGTGAAATGCGTACCGCTGGCGGTGTCCCGATCGTGATCTGCGCCGACGCTTCGACCCCCACCGGCATGGTCACCAACCGATAGCCATACCCGCGCCGGGCGGCGATGTAACGCGGATGGTCGGCTGTATCTCCCAATGCCTGGCGCAGGATCTTGACCCGCTGCGTGACGGTCTCAGGACTGACGATGATTCCCTTCCAGACGGTCTCCATCAATGCATTGGAAGACACCAGGTTCGGCGCAGCACGGATCAACTCTACCAGCAGGTCGAAGGACAGACCGGCAATGGCCAGACCGATGCCCTCGCGGGTGACCTGACGTACGCGGATATCGACGAGCAAGTCATCGATGCAATAGCAGTCTGCCGGGGCGACACCCGGTGTCGTCGATTCGCCGTGTCGTAGAGGCAACGGTTCTACCTTCGGAGTTCCTGCAGGGTATTTCACGTTTGTTTCATGGACCGCGTCGCCGGATCCGTGACCCTGTCGGCACGAAATCTGGCCATGAGCCCAGACCTCCCGATTCATTCACAAGGACACCAGTCTATCCATGAACAAATGGCTTTTCGCGATGCTCGGCATGTCCGGGTTGCTGATGGCCCTCCCCGCTGCGGCGCACCATTCATTCGCGATGTTCGAGTTGACCCGGTCAGTGCAGCTTAAGGGAACCGTCAAGGAAGTGCAGTGGACGAATCCTCACTGCTTTATCCAGGTGCTCGTTCCGGCTCCGAGCGGACCGGCGCAGTGGAGCATCGAAATGCACTCCCCGCTGGACATGTACCGGGCCGGCTGGCGGCCCAGGTCCTTCAAACCGGGGGACAAGGTGACGGTCGTAATCAACCCGCTCAGAGACGGCACCCTGGGCGGCAGGCTGGTCTCCGCCGTGACGCCCGACGGCAGATCCTTGACCGACATGAGGCCGCAGAAATGAGCGTCCGGGCCTTCGTACTGTCCAGCTTGGCTGTGTTCCTCGGGACGGCTTGCGCGGCGGCGGGCGCCCAAGGCGATGCCGCATCACGCGTTGCGGCCTTTGGAGCGCTGCCAAACTGGACGGGCCTGTGGGAGACCGAACTGCGCGCCGACCTTTCCTCGGGGAAAATCGATTTGAAGTCGATGAATGCGATCTTGATCAGTCGCATGATGCTACTGGGCAGGCCGCCTTACCGTGCGGATGTGCAGCGCCGGGAGCAGATCGATCCGAACGCCGGCGTGCCGTCAACCGGCCGCGGAGGCTTGCCGCCCTCCTTGAAGGCATGTTCGACAGTTTTTCCGGCTGCGATGGATGGCCTGAGCATCTTTCAGATTTTTGTCATGCCCGAGGAAACCTTGTTCCTGTTTGAAGATGGCTCGGTGCGCCACATTTACACCGATGACCGCACGCACCCGAGAGCCGACGACCTGTGGCCGACGGAGATGGGTGACTCGATCGGGCACTGGGAACATGGCACGTTGGTCATCGACACGATTGCCCGCAAGGCCGGGCCGGTGGCGCCGTACCCGATTCCGGGAATCACCCAGCTCACCGAGCAGGCTCGCTTCACGGAGCGGGTCCGCATGCTTGACCACGACACGATGCAGGACGAACTGACCATTGAGGATCAGGCGCAGTTCGCGCAACCGTGGCGGCTCACGGTGCGCTACAAACGGGTAACGGATCTTGACCGTCTGATTGCGACCAACTGCACGGAGAACGACCGCAACCCGGTGGTGAACGGCAATCTCACGATTTCACCACCATGAGCCGGCTCACTGAGTGAAATTCTAATGCTTGCTGCGCCTGCAATCCCCACACGGTTTGTTCCGGATCGGCGAACCTCGTTTCCAATTTGGGCAACCGTGCCGTCACTTGCACTCGCCTACTGTGTTGGCGTGCCGCTCACCAAGACGCTCGAAGCGTTTGGCCAATGGCCAAGCATGCTCACCAGGATGGGCCGGCCGCCGCCCATCAGCCGCGGCTTCGAAGGCTACGTTCCGACCACACATGACGTCATCGCGTGCAGCTATTTCAAGAGCGGCACTAATCTTTTGCTGCAAATGGCCGTCCAGATTGCGAACCGGGCCCGCACGCAATTCAATCACATCCATGACCTCGTCCCCTGGCCGGAATCCACAGCGGCCGGATATGCGATCCCTGTTGAGGACGAGACGCCCTGGCGCGCATCGCCGACCGGTCTGCGTGTTATCAAGACTCACAAGCTGGCCGCTGGCGTCCCGATGACAGACGCCGCAAGATACATCGTGGTCGTGCGCGATCCGAAGAGCGTACTGGTGTCGGGCTATCTGTTCTCGAAGGCGCTCATCTTCGGGCCAATGATGCCGTCAATCAATCATTGGGCCGACCTGTTCATGAGCTCACGATTTCCGTTCGGGCCGTGGCCTGAGCACGTCGCCGGCTACTGGAAGCTGCGCTCGAGGCCGAATGTCCTCATCGCGACTTACGAGGAAATGACCGAAGATCCTGGGGCTACGGTGCGGCGCGTGGCGCAGTTCATGAATGTCGTTCTCTCGGCTGCGACTTCCCGTACGACCAGGTCTTTGTGACACGCCGCTGATGGAGCTGTGAGTTTGGAGAGGCTACGGCGCCTTAAGACTGGCACCGACTGGGCACCAATGTCTCAATCTCCCCCACGGCCACACGCACTCCATCCTCGCGTGCCATGGCCTGACCCAGCTCTTGCGCCTTCTGCTGCGTCGACCCCCGCAGTGCAAACGCGATCATCTCGCCAAGCGCAGTCCAGTTCCTTGCCCCTCTGCCTGAAACCCTCGGCGCCGCACCGCGTGCCGCGACACGTCCAGCCCAGAAGAACTGATCCGACCCAAACGGCAGGATGACTTGGGGTACGCCTGCGCGGGCCGCTGTGTGCGTCGTTCCCGCGCCGCCGTGATGAATCGCCAGGCTTATGCGTGGGAACAACCATTCGTGCGGAACATCCCGGGCAATGAAGAAATTATCCGGCAACACGGAACGGTCGATATTGCTCCATCCCGGTGAAAACACGACGCGGCGCCCCGCGACCGCGTCGATGAGCGCCTTCAATGCTTCGGCGCGGATGAAGGCCGAAGGGCTGCCGAATCCAGCGTAGAGCGGCCGTTCGGCGCCGAGGAAATCGACAAGATCGTGTGGGGGTTGCCAGCCGACAGGCTGATTGCACCAGTGTCCGCAAATGACATGCTGCTGCGGCCAGTCGGGCGGTCGCGCGACCAGTTCTTTTGAGATCCCACAGAGCACGGGGAAATCGCAGAGCGGTCGCACGGGAGCCGTCGTGCCAAATACTTCGCGCCGCGCCGTGGACGCGCTTGCGGCGAACAGACTCCACAGCTGCCGATGCATGAACTTGTGTGTCCACAGGTTCGCCCAACCCGGCAGCCTGAGCGGTGGCATGCCCGGCGAACAGAATGCGCGCGTGGGTGCGAAGGGTTGAAACATCAAACCTATGGCGGGCTTGCGCAGCTCTGCGCGCAGGGTGAGAGCGACGCTCAACGCAAGACTGCTGAATAGAATCGCATCCGAGCGCGCGGCATGCTCGCCGACCGTTCGCAGCCACGAAGCCGAATTTTCGGCTATGAAATTCTTAAGGTTCCTGCCAACGCGAAGCGCCTGCGAAAGACGGAATTTCTCCCGCGGGTCGCCGATTGGCAGTATGGACTTGATGTCCCCCTGCAGCGGTTCGCTTGCGACACCCAGCGCGCGCGGGGCCCCCAGAGTCGATCCATCGGCAAACAGCCGTACCTCGTGACCGCGATCCAGGAGGCCGCGACACAAGGCGGCAAGCGGGCGAGTATCGCCTTCGCTACCAACGGTGACGACCGAGAGACGCAACGCATTCTCCTCAAACATTCCAGCCGCGGGTAAGTATCCGGTGGCGAGCAGCCCGTGGCAGCTGCCGATTGTCAGTAGCCGCACATGACAAATGTCATGTTTCTCCGGACGGCCGTTGATGCGAGAATCGCGGCACTGGTAGCGGAGCCTGCGGATGAGTTCGGACCCGATGATCGCCCGCAAACGCATGCCCTGGGGCTTTCTCGCCTGGACCGTGCCCTTGGCATACGTGTTCTGGGCGCCGTATGAGCGGCGTGCCGGCTGGTTCGAATGGACTGCGACGACGCTGACGCTTGCAGCGGTCCTGGCGTTGTTCCTCGCTGGCATAGCGCGCGACGGGGACCGGAAGTATTCCGCGGGTGTTTGCGTCGCACTGCTGTGCATTGCGGTCGGCTTTCTTGCCTACCGTCCCAGTGGCGGCATCTACTTTCCCGTTGCCGCAGCCTTTGTGCCCGCGGCGGTGGCCGGCGGGATTCGACTGTCCTTGGCGATCGTGTGCGCCATCACGTTGCTGTTTGGCGCGCAATGGTGCCTGCTTTACCTGGACCAATCTAACGGCAGGCTCTTTCCGCTCTTCGTTGCCGCCGAGATCGTCCTGTCCGGCATCGGCGTGACCTTTATCTTCCGGCAGGCGCGCGAAATCCGGCGGCGCGACAAGGCCAGTGAGCGCGAACGCATCGCGAAGGACATGCATGACGTGCTAGGTCATTCGCTGTCGAGCCTGGCGCTCAAGGCGGAACTTGCGCGGCGGATTTTCCCCACGGACCCCGGACGGGCGCTGCGGGAGATCAGCGACATCGAACACATCGCAAGACAGGGCCTTGAGGAAATGCGAGGCGCGATCAATGGCTACTACTGCGGCGATATCTGCGCGGAGCTGGATAGGGTGGCGGCGCTCCTGAAAGCCGCAGATGTGTCGGTCGAGCGTCGTTGGGAGCAGCTTGACATGCCGCCTGCCTACGAACGCGTGCTTGCGCTGATCGTGCGCGAGGCGGTCACGAACATCCTGCGTCATTCACAAGCCAATGTGTGCCGA
>DATDIL010000139.1:0-2907 GCA_036521075.1 Steroidobacteraceae bacterium
GCGGCCCAGCGCAGATACATGCGCAGCAGCATCTGCGCCCAGTCCTGGGCCTCCGTGCCGCCCGCGCCGGCCTGGATATCCAAGAACGCCGAGTGTGAGTCCATCTTGCCGTTGAACATGCGCTTGAACTCCAGCTGGCGCACCTGTCCTTCCAGACGCTGTGTCTCACCCTCGATATCGCGGGCCGCGGACTCATCCCCTTCCGCTTCCGCGAGGTCCAGCAGTTCGCCGGCCTCCGCGAGGCCCCGGGTGGTGCGGTCGATGACGTCCAGCTCGCCGGTCAGTCGCGCACGCTCCTTGCCCAGTTCCTGCGCCTTGGGGGGATCCTGCCAGATCGCCGGATCCTCGAGTTCCAGAGTTACCTCTTCCAACCGCTCTTTTTTGAGGTCGTACTCAAAGAAACCCCCGAAGAGAGCCGATCCGCTCCCCTAGGTCTTTGAGCTGGCGCCTGAGCTGATTAAGTTCCATTGCGACTTTGAGATTCCGCGAAAAAAGGAGGCGCATTCTAGCAGCTCTAGGCAGTCAGGACCTTATCCACCAGCAGCTGCAGGCGGCGCTGGTTTTGGTATTCGTTGATGTCCAGGCGGTACACCAGGTGCACCTCACCGCTGGGCAGCTGCGTCGCACCGCCCGCATCGACCGCGTCGAGGAAGTTGAAGGCGATGGCATCGAAGGCACGCCCGGTGTGCGGGACCTCCACCCACATTTTCACGTGGCGCGCGCCCACAATGCGCGTGTTGCGCACGTTAAAGACTCCATCGAAGCTCGGTTCGGGAAACAGCTGTCCCCACGGGCCGCCGGCGCGCAGCGCCGTGGCCGTCTCCAGCGCCAGCTCCCCCACGCTCAGTTCGCCGTCGGTTTCGATACTGGTGGAAAATCCGGCCACCTGCGCCCAGCGGGTAACCTCCTGATCAAACGCAGCCGCGAATTCATCGAGGTTGGCGGCATCGAGAGTCATGCCCGCCGCCATCGCATGACCGCCGAAGCGGGCAATGAGATCGGGCTTGCGGGTTGCGATCGCGTCCAGCACGTCACGGATGTGCAGCCCCGGCACCGAACGGGCCGAACCGCGCAGTACGCCATCCCCGGCACGCGCGAAAGCGATGACGGGACGACCGGTTCGGTCCTTGATGCGACTGGCAACCAGGCCGACGACGCCTTGATGCCAGCTCTCATCAAACAGGCAAAGCCCATTGCGCTGGGCGGCCCGGCTCATGGGGTCCTTAAATCCGCGCAGCGCGGCCAGGGCGTCCGCCTGCATGCGCGCTTCGATCTGGCGCCGTTCGCGATTGATGCCATCCAGGCGCACGGCCAGCGCCGTCGCAGTGTGCACCTCATCGGTGAGCAGGCACTGGATGCCGATGGTCATATCCTCCAGACGTCCGGCGGCATTGAGCCTGGGGGCGACCGCGAACCCCAGATCGGTGGCCGTCAGGTCCGCGCGCCGCCGCTGTGCCACTTGCAGAAGGGCCGTGATGCCGGGAACACAACGGCCGGCGCGAATGCGTCGCAGACCCTGCGCCACCAGCACTCGGTTGTTGGTATCCAGCGGCACCAGGTCCGCCACGGTTCCCAGCGCGACCAGATCGAGAAAGTCCGCCACGCCCGGCGCGTCCGGCGGGCTCAAATTGCGCTCATCAAGCGTGCGTTTCACTGCCGCCAGCACATAAAACGCAACCCCGACTCCGGCCAGGCAGCGGCTGGCGAACTCATCCCCGCCCGCATTCGGATTCACAATGACATTGGCCTGTGGCAGCTGCTGTCCCGGCAGGTGGTGGTCCGTCACCAGGACCTCCAGCCCCAGGGCACGCGCGCTGGCGACCCCGGCGATACTCGATATTCCATTGTCGACGGTGACCAGCAGGGTCGGTTTGCGTGCCGCCGCCACCGCGACGATTTCCGGCGTCAGGCCATAGCCGAACTCGAAGCGATTCGGCACCAGGAAATCCACGTGTCCGAAACCCCAGGCGCGCAGCGCGCGCAGCATCAGCGCCGTACTGGTGGCACCGTCGGCATCAAAGTCCCCGATCACGAGGATGCGACCGTGTTCCCGATGCCGCAGCAACAGCTCCACAGCGGCGGCCACTCCGCCAAGACTGCCCACCGGCAGCAGGCGCGACAATTCCGTGGAGAGCTGGGCCGCCTCACGGATTCCGCGGGCGGCATAGGCGCGCCGCAGTACCGGATGCAGCGCCGCACCCCAAGCGCCGTGATCGCCACTGACGGTGCGACGCCGGATTTCCGGCCTCATTGCAGCACGGCCCACGGGCCGCGCGAGCGGCGCCAGAAACGCAGGCCATCCCGGGCGGTCAGAACGCTGCAGCGGCCGTTGGCGATCAGGGTCAGCTGACGGATCACACCATCCTTGAGCGCCGTGACCACCGGCGCCAGCACGCGCTCATCCAGGTGCTCCAACAGGCCCATCAGGGTGGCCGGCTGAGAATTAGCCGGACGGAACAATTCGATGACCACGGCCGTTCGCGCGGCGCCACTGTTGAGAATCTCGTGGGCGTTCGCGGCCGGGGGGCGCAGGCGTGCGCCGCTGAGCACGCACAGGCCTTCGACCACCGGATCCGCACCGAATACCGTCATGAACGTCGCCTCCGGATGAGCCGGCGGCAGCGCTGGCACCGCGCGCCGTGCCAACAAGGGTTCACCGCCGCCCCACAGCCACAGTGTCGTCAGCGGCGCTTCGCGGCGGCGCGCGCGCGCCGCGTTCAATGGGTGGGCGTGCAGCCACATTTCCAGCTCGGCGCCCAGCATCAGCAGCTGCGCCGCGCCCGGTCCGTGTACGGTGCTGCCGGCAATGCCAGCGCCAAGCAGCCGCGCCGGATCGCGCGTCAGCGGCAGTTCAGCAAAGCGCGGCCCGCAGGCAACCAGCCCGCCGCTGGGCAGCCCCCGCAGCGA
>DATDIL010000140.1:0-11537 GCA_036521075.1 Steroidobacteraceae bacterium
ACCATCACCAACGGCGGCGTGTTCGGATCGCTGCTGTCGACCCCTATTGTAAATGCGCCGCAAAGCGCCATCCTGGGGATGCACAAGATCCAGGATCGCCCGATGGTGGTGAATGGCAAGATCGAGATCCGCCCGATGATGTATCTGGCCGTGACCTACGATCACCGCATCATCGACGGTCGGGATGCCGTGCAGTTCCTGGTGGCCATCAAGGACAATCTTGAGGATCCGGGCCGCATGCTGCTCGGTCTGTAAGGCAGGAGATTTCATGGCTGATGCGTTTGACGTCATCGTGATCGGTGGGGGCCCGGCCGGCTATCCGGCGGCCATCCGTGCGGGCCAGAACGGCCTGACTGTCGCGTGTATCGATGAATGGAAGAACCACGATGACAGTGTGGCCTTTGGCGGCACCTGTTTGAATGCGGGCTGCATTCCCTCCAAGGCCCTGCTCGAATCCACCGAGCTGTATCACCGCGCGCGCGAGGAATTCGCGCTGCACGGGATCCAGGTGCCCGGGGTGACCATGGACGTCGCCATCATGCAGAAGCGCAAGTCCGGAATCGTGAAGAAGATGACGGACGGCATCTTGACGCTGCTCAAGGGCGCCGGCGTGACACCGCTGCAGGGCCATGGCCGCTTGCTGCCGGGCAGGCTGGTCGAGTTCAAATCGCACTCCGGTGAGGCGCGTACGCTTAGCGCCAAGCAGGTGGTGCTGGCCTCCGGGTCAACACCCATCGAACTTAAGTCAGCGCCTTTTGACGCCAAGCGCATTATTGATTCGTGGGGTGCGCTGGAACTCTCGGTGGTGCCGAGGCGGCTCGGAGTCATCGGGGCGGGCGTGATCGGCCTGGAATTGGGCAGTGTCTGGCGACGCCTCGGCAGCGAAGTCGTGGTGCTGGAGGCGCTGGATAGCTTTCTGGCTATTGCCGACCAGCAGCTGGCCAAGGAGGCAGCCAAGCAATTCAAGCGCCTCGGCATGGACATTCGCACCGGCGCGAAAGTAACGGGCGCTGCGGTCAGTGGAGCGGCCGTCAACGTCAGTTACACCGATGCCAAGGGCGGGCAGTCGTTGGAAGTTGATACGCTGATTGTTGCCGTGGGGCGCCGACCATTCACGGCAGGACTGCTGGGTGAGGGCACCGGCGTGCAGCTGGATGCGCGCGGCTTCATCAGCGTCGACGACAAGTGTCGCACGGGTGTGGAGGGCGTGTGGGCGATCGGGGACTGCGTGCGCGGACCGATGCTGGCGCACAAGGGCAAGGAGGAGGGCGTCATGGTCGCCGACCTGATTGCCGGCCACTACGGTGAAGTCAATTATCGCGTCGTGCCCTCGGTGATCTACACCGCACCGGAGATCGCCTGGGTCGGTGAAAGTGAAGAGCAAGTCAAGGCGAGCGGCCGCGAGTACAAGGTGGGCGTGTTTCCCTTCATGGCCAGTGGCCGTGCACGGGCCATGGAAAGTACCCAGGGCTTTGCGAAACTCATTGCCGATAAGACCAGCGATGAGATTCTGGGCGTGCACATCATCGGCCCCATGGCCGGTGAATTGATCGCTGAAGCGGTGCTGGCGATGGAGTACTCGGCCAGCGCCGAGGATCTGCAGCGCACGATCCATGCCCATCCGACGCTGTCGGAGGCGGTGCATGAGGCCGCCCTGGCCGCGGACAAGCGGTCAATCGACAACCTCAACCGCTAGGGCGTAAGGCTTCATGATTGCGGCGCCTGGATTTGAAGCCATCAAGGCCGCGCGCACCCGAATCGCGGCCAGCGTGCGTTGCACGGCCGTGCTGCGCAGTGATTTCCTGGATGACGAGTTGGGCGCGCAAGTATTCTTCAAATGCGAGAATTTACAGGTCAGCGGAGCGTTCAAGGCCCGCGGCGCGTTCAATGCGGTTCTGAACCTGCCGCCCGCACTGGCAGTGCGCGGCGTCGTCACGCATTCATCAGGCAATCACGGCGCCGCCTTGGCGCTGGCGGCGCGCACGCGCGGCATTGCGGCCCATGTGGTTGCGCCTCGCACGACCCCGGCCAGCAAGCAGCAGAACATGCTGCGCTTCGGCGCAACACTGCAGCTGTGTGAACCCACTCTGGCGGCACGGCAGAGGGCAGCCGAGGAGATCATCGCGTCCACCGGCGCAACCTTGATCCATCCGTTCGACAATGCCGATGTCATGGCCGGGCAGGGCACGGTGGCGCTGGAACTGCTCGAGCAGGTGCCGGAACTTACCGCCATCGTCTGTCCCATTGGCGGCGGCGGATTGATCAGCGGTGTGGCCGTTGCCGCCCACGGCGTGAATCCGCAGATCAGGATTTTCGGCGCCGAGCCGGCGAGCGCGGATGATGCCTGGCGTTCCCGCAACGCGGGCGTAATCACGCCGGTGACACGGCCCAGTTCCATAGCCGATGGGCTGCTCGCAACCATCGCGCCGAGCACGTTCGAGGTCATCCGCACTCAGGTAGGCGCCATCGGCACCGTAACCGAGGCGCAGATTGTCGCGGCAATGCGCCGCATCTGGGAGGAGCTCAAGATCACTGTCGAGGCATCCTCCGCAGTACCCCTCGCAGCAGTGCTGAACGGGTCACTGCCCGTGGCCGGGCAGCGGGTCGGCATCATTCTTACCGGCGGCAATGTCGATTTGCAGCGATTGCCTTGGCAGCAGCATTGAGGCACGGCGCTGCAGGCCACGATGCGGCAGTGCATCATCAACCCGTGCGACGCACCTCGGAGACATTGGGCACGCCGTGCAGGCGCTTGATGAGTTTTCCGAGCTGTTCGAGGTTGCCGACCCCCAGGCGGAAGGCAACCCGCGCAATGCGGTCCTCATCCGTCCGGGTGTTCATGCCCACGATGCTCAGGTGCTCCTGTGCGACGACATCGGTGATGTCGCGCACCAGACCGCGCCGGTCATAGGCGAACACCACCAGTTCGACTTCCATCAAGGTCTGTTCCCCGCTCGACCATTCCACCTGCAGCATGCGCTCGGGTTTCTCGGCGCGCATACGCCCGAAGTTGCGGCACTCGGCACGGTGGATGGTGACGCCTCGTCCGACGCTGATATAGCCGACGATCGGCTGGGGACGCAGCGGCGCGCAGCAGCTGGCCAACGTGATCGGCAAATCGCCGACCCCCTCGATGTCCACCGGGTGGCGACGTGCAGCCCCATTGCTGCGTGCCTTGCGCACCGGCACTTCGGGCGGCGGCGGGCGAACCAGCCGCAGCAGCGCCTGGGCCAATTGCGTCGCGGTGATCTCACCTTCCCCCAGCAATTGGTAGAACTCGTCCGCGTCGTGGCCGCGAAGCTGGGCGATGAGCTCAGGCAACAAACTCTCATCAGCGCCCGCACGCGCCATTTCGCGCTCGGCAATGGAGCGACCGGCGCTGCGGTTGTCGCCCGCGTCCTGGCGGCGGAACCAGGCTCGTACCTTGGTGCGGCTGCGCGAGGAGGCCAGGTAACCGAGCTCCGGGGCGAGCCAGTCGCGGCTGGGCGCCGGATGCTTGCCGGCGATGATATCCACCACCTCGCCATTGCCCAGATGATAGGTGAGCGGCACGATGCGGCCATTGACCTTCGCACCCCGACACCGATGCCCGAGGTTGCTGTGGACCTGGTAGGCGAAGTCCAAGGGCGTGCCGCCGCGCGGCAGTTCGACGACTTCGCCCTTGGGCGTCAGCGCATAGATGTGGTCGGCGAAGATCTGGCCACGCAGGCTCTCCAGCACATCCGGTTCGTCTTCGGGCTGTTCGCCCGGGTGCAGCAGGCGCCGCACCGCCTCGATCTTGCGCTGGTACTCGGCGTCGTGCGCACCGCCCTCCTTGTACTGCCAATGCGCCGCAATGCCCAGTTCGGCATGTTCGTGCATTTCGCGCGTGCGCATCTGGATCTCGACGCTGCGCCCTTCGGGGCCGACTACGGCCGTGTGGATGGAGCGATAGTGGTTATCCTTCGGGGTCGCGATGTAGTCGTCGAATTCGGCCGGGATGTACTGCCACTCGCCGTGCACGACACTGAGCGCGGCATAGCAGTCGGCGACCGACTCCACCACGATACGCACCGCGCGCACGTCGAAGATCTGGTCAAACGGCAGATGCTTGCGCAGCATCTTTTTGTAGATGCTGAAAATATGCTTCGGGCGGCCATACACTTCGGCACTGACGCCGGCCGCGCTCAGGCCGGCGCGCAGGCGGCCACAGAATTCCTCGATATAACGCTCCCGGTCCGCGCGCTTCTCATTGAGCGCGGCGGCGAGGTGTTTGTATTCCTCCGGCTCGAGGTGCCGGAAGGCAAGGTCCTCCAGCTCCCACTTCAGTTGCCAGATGCCCAGCCGGTTCGCAAGCGGCGCGAATATCGCCCGCACTTCAGTGGCCAGCCGTTCGCGCTCGGGCACATCCAGGTCGCGGGCATGCCGCAGCCGTACCAGGGCTTCGGCCAGGCGCGCCAGCACCAGGCGCTGGTCACCGACGACGGCCAGCAGCATCTTGCGAACCGTTTCGGCCTGCTGGGCATCAAGCCCGCGCTGCGGCGCCCAGTCGCGCGAGAGGCTAATTTCACCCAGTCGCTGCAAATCAATGGCGACGCGCGCCGCGCCCGGACCCAGCAGCCGCTCGAGGCTCTCGGGTGTAACGCCCGCGCGCCCCAGCATGGGCTGCGCCAGCACGGCCGCCGCCAGCTGCGCATCGCCGGTCAGGGCACCAATGACCTCAGCGGACTCGGTCGCCAGGGCCATGGCGGCTTCGGGCGCGTCGCTCGCCGGAGTGACGGCCGCGCGCATGTCCGCAATGGCATTGCGCAGCTCCGGCGGACAAAGTTGGGCCGCTTCCACACCCGATCTCCCAACAGGCGTTATGTGCGTGGCGTGTCGCCGCGCACAGAATGCAGCTATCATACCTGCCTCAGTCGCGGGCCGCGCCCGCAGCATCCAACACAGTGCAATACGAAGGCTATGGACCGGGCGGCACTGCCGTTCTGATCGAGTGCTCCGCGCCGGAGCGCCACGACCTCGCTGCGCATTTGCGTCGGGTTTTCGCCGCACATGGGGGCTATCTGGGAGCCCAGGGTTCGGTTTCGTACCTGTTTGCCAGAACCGGTGTCATCACTTACGCGGTGGGACCCGGGCTGGCAGATCTGGCGCTGGCGGCTGGGGCCGAAGATGTGCAGGCGAGCAGTGGAGGCATCGAGATTCTCACCGATCCGGACGATTTCGTGCGCATACGAGCGGCATTGTCGGCCGCCGGCTTCGTCGCCTTGACGGCGCAGATCACCCAGCGCCCCGCTACGACCATCGAATTGAGCGGCGATGAGGTCCACGCCATGCGCACGTTCGTGGCGGGCCTGGGCACCCTGGAGGCGGTGCAGGGCATTTACACCAACGCGCGGTTCCCGGCTTGAGCTCCTGGCGCCAGTTTGATCCCGGGACCGCCCCGATCCAGGCGCCGCTGTGCACTGCTGCCCGGGTGCGGGTACTGGGCCTTGATCCAGGATCGCGGCGCACCGGATTTGGCGTGGTTGACTGTGAAGGCAATGCGCAAACCCATGTCGCCCATGGCTGCATCGATGCGGATGGGGAACTCCTGGCCGCACGGTTGCGGGCGATCTTTGAAGGCGTCGAGCGGTTGATTGCAACCTATCAGCCCCATGAGATCGCCATCGAACGGGTGTTCGTGAACCGTAACGTGGACAGCGCCATGAAGCTCGGCCAGGCGCGCGGTGCGGCGCTGTGCGCGGTGCCCGTGGGCACCTCGGTCTTCGAGTATGCACCGCGTGCCATCAAGCTCGCCGTCGTCGGTTCCGGGGCCGCGGAGAAGGCGCAGGTGGCCCACATGATGAAGGTACTGCTGCAACTGGCGATCTTACCGGGGCCCGATGCCGGTGATGCCCTGGCCGTGGCGCTGTGTCATGCGAATTCGCGCCGACTGCGGCTGTTGGTGACGGCTTGATCGGCTTTCTGCATGGGCGCATCGCGGCCAAGACGGCGCCAGCGGTGACGGTGGATGTGGGGGGGGTGGGGTACGAACTCGAGGCACCCATGTCCACGTTCTTGAATCTGCCCGCCATCGGTGAGAGCGTGCACCTGATCACGCACCTGGTTGTTCGCGAGGATGCCCATATCCTCTACGGGTTCGCCACCGAAGCGGAGCGGCGCCTGTTCCGCAACCTGCTCAAGGTATCCGGTGTCGGCCCGAAGATCGCACTCGGGGTGCTGTCGGGCATGAGCGTTGCGGGCTTCACCCGCTGCGTGCTCGGCGAGGATGTGACGACATTGACCCGCATCCCGGGTATCGGGCGCAAGACTGCCGAACGGCTGATCATCGAAATGCGCGACCGCGTGAACAGCCAGTCGGCGGTAGCGCAATTCGCGGGCAAGTGCGCGGGCAGCGACCCGCACGGCGAGGCCTTCGACGCACTGATCGCCCTGCAGTACAAGCCCGCCGAGGCTACGCGCTTGCTCAAAGGCATCGACGCCGGCACACATTCCACCGAGGAACTCATCCGGCTCGCGCTGCAGGGCGCGATCCGTGAGTAATTGAAGGAGGCGCTGTGGAACCATCCCGCATGATCAGCACCGCTGCACGGCCCGGCGAGGAGCAGCAGGACCGTGCCATTCGCCCGCAGCGTCTGTCGGACTATGTGGGACAGGAGCATGTGAAGCGGCAGATGGAGATCTTCATCACCGCGGCGCGCCAGCGCGCCGAGGCCATGGACCACGTGCTCATTTTCGGGCCACCGGGACTGGGCAAGACCACGCTGGCCAATATCATTGCGGTCGAGCTGGGCGTGAATCTGCGCCAGACCTCGGGGCCGGTGCTCGAGCGCCCGGCGGATCTGGCCGCGCAACTGACCAACCTGCAGCCGCGCGATGTGCTGTTCATCGATGAGATCCATCGCCTAAGTCCCATCGTGGAGGAAGTGCTCTATCCCGCACTCGAGGACTGTCAGCTCGACATCATGATCGGGGAGGGTCCAGCCGCCCGTTCCATCAAATTGAAACTGGCGCCGTTCACACTGGTGGGTGCGACCACCCGCGCCGGCTTGCTGACATCGCCCTTGCGCGATCGGTTCGGCATTGTGCAGCGCCTGGAATTCTACAGCGTCGCGGAGCTGCAGCACATCGTGACGCGCTCGGCCGGTATTCTGGATGTGCCCATCGTCGCTGCGGGCGCGGCCGCCATTGCGCAGCGCTCGCGCGGGACGCCGCGCATCGCCAACCGGCTGCTGCGCCGGGTACGCGACTTCGCCCAAGTGCGCGCGGATGGGCATATCGACGAACGCATTGCCGTCGCGGCCCTTGGCATGCTCGATATCGACCACCACGGCTTCGATCCCCTCGACCGCAAGGTACTGCGGACCATCATTGAAAAGTTCGAGGGCGGACCGGTGGGGATCGACAGCATCGCCGCCGCCATCGGCGAGGAGCGCGGCACCCTTGAGGATGTAATCGAGCCGTTTTTGATCCAGCAAGGATTCTTGATGCGCACGGCGCGCGGACGCATGGCCACGCGCGCCGCATACCTGCATTTGGGGCTTTCCGTGCCGGGGCAGCTCACTGGCACGTTGCCGATTTTCGAGGCGGAACCGTGAAGGCGTTTTCCTGGCGCACTTCGGGTGTAGTGGACGGCGTGGCCGTTGACGAGACGGCTAAAGTGGCGTAGAAGCTCATAAATGAGCTGTTAAAGACTTAATAGCTTTAATATGAGCTATGAAACGGCAAGCACTTAACTTTATCAGCCCTAGCGCTCAGTCCGTGGCCAGCCATCTCGGTGCTCTAGTGCGCCAGAGCCGGCTGGCCCGCCAATGGACCTTGGACGAGCTGGCCGAGCGGGCTCGGGTCAGCACAGCCACCTTGAAGCGCTTGGAGGCCGGAGCGCCCTCAGCATCCTTGGGAGTATGCCTGTCCGTGTTTGAGCGCTTGGGGCTGTTGCCCCTCTTGGAGGGCCTGGAGGATCCCACCTCCGCGGCCTTGCTCAATGAGACCCGCACCAAGCGCGCACGCCGCAAGCGCGCCTCATCGGATCTGGATTTCTAGGGTATGCCGGAGCGCATCGTCTTCATCTACCTGCCCGGCCAGACCGACTCAGTACCGGCGGGCCGACTGGAACTGATCGAGCCGGGGACGGAGCTCACGGCCTCGCGCTTTGCCTATGGCTTACGCTATCTGCGGCGGCCAAATTCGCTGCCGGTGGACCCCATTGCGCTTCCCTTGGGCGAGGCCAGCGAAGGTGCCGAGCTGGTACCGCCGGCCAACCTTACCCTGTTTGGTGCCATTCGGGATGCTGCGCCGGATGCATGGGGCCGGCGGGTTATTGAGAACCGCCTGCGCGCACCACCCAATGGTCTACCCGAGTCCGTTTACCTGGATCACGCGGGCCCTCATCGTGCGGGCGCCCTGGATGTGCGGTTGACGCTTACGAGCGCGCCCGCCGGTGGGCTGCTTCCCTCAATCGTGGATCTCGCGCATTTGCTTGAAGCCGCAGAGCGCATCGAGGCCGGTGAGCCAGTCCCTGCACACCTGGAGCTGTTCTTTGCGGGCGGCCCCTCGCTAGGCGGAGCGCGACCCAAAGCCGTGCTGACGGTGGAAGGGCGGGAGTGGATTGCGAAGTTCCCGGCGCGCAACGACCCCTTCGACATCCCCGTGGCGGAGTGGGCGACACTGGAACTGGCGCGTGAGGCAGGTCTTAATGTCCCCCGCACCCGGCTCGAAACCCTGGCCGGTGGCCAGCACATCCTGCTGATCGAACGCTTCGATCGTGAGCAAGTGGCGCGGGGCATTTCGCGGCGACATATGGTTAGCGCGCTGACACTCCTGGGCTTGCACGAGCAGGATGCACCGGATGCCAGCTACGCGGCCATCACTGATGCCCTGAGTGAACACGGTGTCGGAGGCGGCATCGGTACCGATCGCAACGAGCTCTTCGCGCGCATGGTTTTCAACATCCTCGTGTCAAACGATGATGATCATTTGCGCAACCATGCCTTTCTTTACGATCAGGCAGGCCGCGGCTGGCGCTTGAGCCCGCTCTACGACGTTGTCCCCCGGCCTCAAGTGGCTCAGGAGCGCCTACTGCACTTGTCGGTGGGGCCACAGGGGCGTTTGGCGACGTTGAATAACGCCCTGGCCGGTGCGGGACGCTTCGGCCTGCACCCGCCGCAGGCTGCCCAGATAATAGACCGCGTGGCCCGCGTGGCCCGCAGTTGGCGAACAACCTTCGAGCATCACCAAGTACCTGCCGTGCTGTGCGATGTGCTCGCGAGCGCCTTCCGCCGACCGCTCGATATCGGACTGGGCGACGTCGCGAGGCATCTACCATGAACCGTGCAGCGGCCGGCCTGAGCCGTGTGCATCCGGTGACACCGGACGGCACGTCGCCCCCATGTAGAATTAAGGTAACGATCACCCTCCCATTCGAACCCAAAGTGCCCCCTTCGCTGTGTTACCAAATCGGTTACCAAAAATTCCGATGTCCAGAACACCTGTAAAAATAGGCTCCAGAGTGTTCACGTTCCCGGTGCGCGTGTACTGGGAAGACACGGATGCCGGTGGCGTCGTCTATTACGCCAACTATCTGCGTTTCATGGAACGTGCCCGCACGGAATGGCTGCGGACCCTCGGCTACTGTCAGCGTGATCTGGCAAACAATCACGGGGTGCTGTTTGCGGTCACCCGGGTACGCATCGATTACCGTCGGCCGGCACGCCTGGATGATGAACTGTCTGTCACTTGTGAACCCCGCACGGTCGGTGCAGCGTCTGTATCATTTGCTCAGAACATCACGCGAGTGTGCGCTGGAAACGCAACCGATCATGCTGAAGCGCCCGGGGCCTTTGACCCGGCGCCCGGGGTATTGACCGAGGCTGAAGTGCGCATCGCCTGCCTGGACGCGCGCACGTTCCGGCCGCTGCGGATGCCGGAATTCTTGTTAAGCGCCTTCGCGGCGCAGGAGCAACTCTAGGATGCCCGCTGATCTGTCGATTATCCGCCTGGTCCTCCAGGCCAGCATTCCGGTGCAACTGGTGCTGGCGCTGCTGGCCTTCGCCTCGTTGATGTCGTGGGCCATCATTTTCAGCAAGCGCGCGGTGATCAGCCGTGCGAGTCGCGAAGCGGACCAGTTTGAGACCAGTTTCTGGTCCGGTGGTGATCTGGCGCAGTTGTACCGCACCGTCGAATCCAAGGGCCGTACCACCGGCATGGCGAGCATTTTCGAATTGGGATTCCGGGAGTTCGCCCGGCTGCGCCAGCAAGGGCAGGTGCCGGTTGACCAACTGCTCGAAGGCGCGCGTCGCTCCATGCGTGTCGCGCAGTTGAAGGAAATCGATCGGCTGGAACACAGTCTGTCAACTTTGGCCACCGTGGGCTCAACCAGTCCCTATGTCGGCCTGTTTGGCACGGTTTGGGGCATCATGAGCGCCTTCTCTTCGCTTGGAAATGCCCAGCAGGCAACTCTCGCCATGGTCGCGCCGGGCATCTCCGAAGCGTTGATCACGACCGCCATTGGTCTGTTCGCGGCCATCCCGGCGGTTATCGCGTTCAATCGCTTCGCGGACCAGGTGGGCCGGCTGGAAGTGCGGTATGCCGCGTTCACGGAGGAGTTCTCCTCGATCCTGCAGCGGCACGCGGCCCGCAAGCACGCAGGGGAGGCCTAAGGTATGGCCCACCAGTTGTCCCGTGGGCGGCGGCTCATGGGCGAAATCAATGTCGTCCCTTACATCGACGTCATGCTGGTGCTGCTCATCATCTTCATGGTGACGGCACCGCTGTTGATGCAGGGCGTGAAAGTTGATCTGCCCAAGGCCAATTCGGAGCCCCTCACGGCGGATCTGCTTCGGAACAACAACCCCCTCGTACTGTCCATTGACCGGGAAGGACGGTTTTATCTGAACATGGGCGGTGACCCACACCAGGTCCTCGATGAGGCTGCGGTCGCAGCGCGCGCTGCCGCTGCGCTGCAAAGCCACGCTGACTTGCCGGTCCTGTTGAAGGCTGACTATCGTATTGAGTATGGAAGAGTCATGGCCGCCATGGTGATACTGCAGCATGCCGGCGCGCGCAAGGTCGGATTCGTGAGTGATCCGCTGCCCACCAGCACAAGGGGCCGGAACTGACAGCGCCTGCCGCAAACTCGGAGCATCCTGCCGGCGATCGCTGGGCGCCGATTGGCTTGTCCGTGCTGCTGCACGGCGCCTTGGTGGGCGTGCTGGTGTACGGGTATTTCCAGTTCCGCCGGCCACCGCCGCCGCTGAACGCATTGGCAATCGATGCCACGGTGGTGTCGCAGGCGACGCTGGAGGCGGCACGACGCCCGGCGCCCCGCCCGCCGCAGCCGGCCCCCCCGGCACCGGAGCCGCTCCCCGCGCCCGCGCCGCCAGCGGTGCAGCAGCCGCCACCGCCGGATCAGGCGGCACAGCAGGCGGCAGCGCAGGCCGAGGCGGCGCAGCAGGCGCAGGAGCAGGCGGCTGCGAAGCGCGCCGCGGACCAGCTCGCCGCGCGACAACGGGCGGCCGATGCGGCCGCGCGCGAGGCTGCGCAGGAAAAGGCGGCGCAGG
>DATDIL010000141.1:0-11413 GCA_036521075.1 Steroidobacteraceae bacterium
CCAATGTCCGTCTCGGCGCGGGCGAGGGTGGTGCGATCACGCCCCACCATCTGTGCCGCCTCGCTGGGGCTGAACAGGCGCTGCAGGGTCTTGCGCTGATGGGGCTCGGCACCCAACGCGTGCATGCGATCCAGGAAGGTCTCGCTGCTGGCGAGAATGTCGCCCAACTTGTCAATCGCGCGCACCGCTGGCACACTCTTCTCCCTACGAGGCCGTAGTCCACGGATTTCGGATCAAAAGTAACAGAAATCCGTGCACGAAGCCAAGCGATGCGAGAGTGGAGGGCTGGCGCAGCATGGCTGAAGCGGCACCGGAGGTGCAATATGCCGAGCATATCGATAAGGCCTGCCGCCTGTATCGCGACTTCGGTTTCTCGCCCGAGCGCATCGCGGCCCAGTTGATCCGCAGCGGCTACCCGCCCGAGCTGGTTCGGCGCCGATTCGGCGATCTGCCCGCGAGTGCCTTTCCCGAGCCTCCGGCCTCGCGCACCCGGGAGCGGCAACGATGCGGCGCGCCCGCAGCCGGCTCGCCCGCGGGCGCACCCGCGATTTCCACCACCGTGCCGGCGCCGATCGCATCCGTCCTCACGCGTCTGCCGGGACGCGCGGTGCCGGCCCTTCCCGACAGCATCGAGCTGCACGCGTCTGCTCAGGGCATCTCCTTCCAGTATGTGCCGCTGATCCAGTGCTCATTTCCCCATGCCGATCCCGGTGAAGCTGCGACCTTCACTCGTCACAATGGCTGGCTCGATCTCACGCTCTCGGCCACCCGGCGCGACATGGGGCTACCCTACGGCGTACCGGCGCGACTACTGACAATCTACTGCGCCTCCGAGGCCATCCGCACGCGTTCGCCCGAAATCTATCTCGGCCGCAGCGTTCACGAGTTCCTCCGCTGCCTGGACGTGCCGATCACGCGCGGCGAGCGGGGCTCATTGCGCGTGTACGCGAATCAGATCCTGCGTCTCATTCACTGCGCCGTTTCCATCGACGAGAACGTACGCGATGCCGGCGGCCGTACCGGGCTTCACATCCGCCAGGCACTGTTCGCCGAGGAAGCGCGCTTATGGTGGGATGAGGCCGAGGCCGTGGGGCAGGGCAGTTCGCTGGTGCTCTCCGCGGTACTGTTCCAATCCATCCTCGAGCGTTCCGCGCCGCTGTCCACCGCGGCTATCCGCCGCCTGCGCAAGAGCCCCATGGACCTTGATGTCTACGCCTGGCTCGTGCACCGGCTGTTTCACTTGAGCCGCACGAACACGGTGACGTGGACTCAGCTCTCAGGCCAGTTCGGCCACGGTTATGCCGAGGCGCGCAAGTTCCGACACTTCTTTCTCGACTCCCTGAAGCGCGTGCTCGCGGTCTATCCGGAGGCCCACGTCAAGCCGGCCGAGATCGGACTGATTCTCAGTCCCTCCCGACCACACGTGCCGCGCGAGCGTCCCGCGCTGATCCGGTGAGCGGATTCATTCGAGAGCAGGCCACCAATTCCGCTGGGGCGTCACAACTCTGCCGCGAATTCGCGACTTTTCCGGGCCTCCATCATCCAAATCACTGCCGAAATAGGGCGTTGCCGATGGCCAATGGCGGGGCGTTGCATCTCTGCCGCCGCGGCGTCAGATGATTCATTTCATGAGCTTTTCTCTGCACCGCTACAGCGGCATCGTGGCAACTCTGCCGGCCAGGCGTGGCATCGCTTGCGAGGCGGCATTGCATCTCTGGCGCGCAGGCGTGGCATCGCTGCACGATCTCGGGGAATTTCGTAGAGTATCCAGTGTGTTACGCGATCTCCCTCTAGCTCCTGTAGCTCCCTGTAATACCCTCTCGCGAGCTGATCGATATGCAAACCGAAGCGGAGGAAGCAGGGCGACCAATCCTCCGCCATCGAACCGCCGGCGCCGCACCGCCGTCCGCCGTGGACAGCCGCGGCACGCAAATGCAGATTGCCGATCGACCACTTCCGGACAAGGTGATCCATGGCAGCCACGAGAATCCAGACGCTCTGGCGCTCGGTAGCGCGTCATGTGCACGAATACCGCGGCGTGTTCCTGTTCCTGATCCTCATGTGCGGCTTTCGCTCCGCCTGGGCCAATTGGGTCTACGTGCCCAGCGGCTCCATGAATCCGACGATTCTCGAAGGTGACCGTCTGCTGGTGGACAAACACATCTACGGTCTGCGCGTGCCGCTCACGCTCTCGCACCTCACCGAAGGTAACGACCCGGCGCGCGGCGACATCATCGTTTTCGACTCGCCGGCCAACGGCACATCCCTGGTCAAGCGAGTGATCGCCGTTCCCGGAGATACGGTGGAGCTGGAGGGCGAACGGCTGATCGTCAACGGCGCGTCGGCCCGTTACACCGTGGAAGCCGCCCCTGCCTCCAGCGCGCTGCTGCGCTCGACGCGCGCACTCGAGCCGGCGGTGCTGCGTGAATCCGGGAGCTCGCGCACGCACGATATACTGCTGCTGTCCGGCCGCATTCAGGCGGAACGGGTAGGGCCCCTGACCGTGCCGGCGGGCATGTACTTCGTGCTCGGCGACAATCGCGACAACAGCACCGATTCGCGCTACATCGGCCTCGTGCCGCGGCGAAACATCGTCGGCCGTGCCACTCTCGTCGCCGTATCGCTCGATCCTGACCGCTACTACCTGCCGCGCTCGCATCGCGTGTTGCGCTCGCTCTACCAATGAGCGCGCGCGCCGCGCCGCAGCGCACCTTATGGAGCCACGACGGGAGTCGTGTCCGTGGAAAGTAAACCGCCGCTGCCTCCCTTCACCCCAGAGAGCGCTGCGCGCAAGGTGCGCGGCGCCGAGGACGCCTGGAATACGCGCGATCCGGACCGCGTGGTGCTCGTGTATACCGAGGACACGCAATGGCGCAATCGAGCCGAATTTCCCGTGGGCCGCGCGCAGGTGCGTCAGTTTCTGCAGCGCAAGTGGGCGCGGGAACTTGACTATCGGCTGATCAAGGAGCTTTGGGCCTGTGCCGGGAGCCGCATCGCGGTGCGTTTTGCCTACGAATGGCACGACGATTCGGGTCAATGGTTCCGCAGCTACGGCAATGAGAACTGGGAGTTCACGGCAGAAGGCTCCATGGCTCGCCGGTACGCCAGCATCAACGACCTGCCCATCAGCGCAGCCGAGCGGAAATTCCACTGGCCACTCGGGCGTCGCCCGGACGAGCACCCGGGACTGAGCGACCTCGGACTCTGATAGCAATCAGCGGCAAGTTGCCGCCCGCCGCTTCGGCCGGCCTCCGGTGACCTTGCTTGCAGCCCGTATACTGGCGCATCGATGGACGGACGCTTCGTCATGCGACGGCACTGCGGGTATAGGCTGGGCTTGCTGCTGAGTCTTGCGGGAACGCAGTTACTGGCTCTTCCAGTGTGCCGTGCCGACAGCCCGTGGAGCGCATCATTAGGGGTTACTTCGGACTATATCTTCCGCGGCGTGTCGCAGACCTATGACAGCGCAGCGGTACAACTGGGCGCCACCTACCTGAACCCCCAGGGCTGGTTTGCGGGCGCCTGGGCATCGAATGTCAATCCGTATCCGCACGCGGGCTCCTCGGCTGAACTGGATCTGTATGCCGGCATCACCCGGCCGCTCGGGGCCGACTTCAGCACCCGCATCGCCTACACGCGCTACAGCTATCTGGATGATCCGCGACCGGCCAACTACAACTACGATGAGCTTGCCGTCAGTGCGGCCTACCTCGATCGTCTGGCGGCGACATTGTCTTACGAGCCCGATTACAGCTCATACTCTACGCTGGGCTTTGCGCACAGCCGGCCGGTAGGCGCTCTGGAACTCACGGCTCACTGGCCCTTGCCCTACGATCTGGCCGTTACCGCAGGGGCCGGCTACTACGACCTGCAGAGCATGTTCGGCGTCAGCTACTGGGCCGGTAACGCCGGTCTGGCCTATGTTCGCGGCAGAGTCACGATCGAGCTCAACCGCTTCTTCACCAATGGCACCGCGGGACGCTTGTATGCAGAGCAGAGCGCGAACGGGACCTGGACCCTGTCGGCCCTGCTGCGGCTCTGAGCCGCAACCCTTGGGCCGCATGGTGGCACTAACCGTTGTCAGCCCGTTTATATGACACGCCCAACGACAGGTAACTCCGTGAATACTCGGTGGTTTCAACCCCGCTTAGGGGTCATCGCGGCGCTCGGGCTGCTGGGCGGCTGCAGCGCTCAATCCGCACTGAGCACCCGCGCGACACTGCCGACGGCAGCGCTTGTCGCACCGCAACATTATATTGTCGTTACCGTCCGCAATCCCATCGAGCCACCCTCGTTGCACGCGGCCTCAACCACACGCGGCTACGACGGGGTGGGCGCGTATCAGGCCGGGAGCAGCGCGCGCCGCGCTGCCCGCGCGCTGGAGGCCAAGTACCACCTGCAGGAAACCTCGAGCTGGCCGATCAAGTTGCTGGGCGTGCATTGTCTGGTGTATGCGCTGGCCGCCGGTGCCGATCCACAGCAGGTCATGGCGGCCCTCGCGCGCGACTCCAGAGTCGAGTCCGTGCAGCCGCTGCAGAATTTCGAGACCGCCACTGCACCCGCGTCGTACAACGATCCATACGCCTCGCTGCAGCGGAACGTGCAGCAGATGGCGATCGACGAGGCCCACGCGCTCACTCGCGGTGCCGGCGTGCGCGTGGCGGTGATCGATACGGGTGTCGACCTCGATCATCCCGACCTGCCACCCCATGCAGTGTCCGGAAATTTCGTCGACCAGGATCGTCGCGCCTTCGACGAAGATGCGCACGGCACCGCGGTTGCCGGCATCATCGCCGCCGTTCCCAACAACGGCATCGGTATCGTCGGGGTCGCCCCCGACGTGCAGCTCCTGCTCTACAAGGCTTGCTGGCACGCAGCCGAAAGCGGTATCCAGGCCGTATGCAATACCTTCACATTGGCACAGGCGCTCGCCGCAGCCATAGATGCGCGCGCCGATATCATCAACTTGAGTCTCGCGGGCCCGAGCGATCCATTGCTGACGCGACTGGTGCGGCGGGCGCTGCAGTCGGGGACGATCGTCGTCGGCGCGGTTCCACCCGACGGACTTCGTAACGACTTTCCGGCCAATATCCCGGCGGTGATCGCGGTCGATTCGATCGAGAACGACAACACTGACGCGAGTATCCTGCGCGCGCCGGGCCGCGATGTGATCTCGCTGGCTCCCGAGGGCCATTACGACTTCTACTCTGGCAGCTCTCTGGCCACCGCCGAGGTCTCCGGGCTGGTGGCGCTGCTGCGAGCCGAGAGCAGGCATCTTTCGGCCCAGGAGGCAGCGCTGCTGCTCACGGAGAGTGCGCCGACCGGTGCCTCCCAAGCGCCGGCAGCA
This sequence comes from Steroidobacteraceae bacterium, assembly GCA_036521075.1. Classification (GTDB taxonomy): domain Bacteria; phylum Pseudomonadota; class Gammaproteobacteria; order Steroidobacterales; family Steroidobacteraceae; genus DAIDKA01. Next base: position 5,348 of record DATDIL010000141.1, read on the forward strand.
ACTCGATCGTCCGCGTCGGCCGCGGTGCCGGTCACGTTGATGAGCACTTCACCGACGCAAGGCGCGGCGCCAAATGCGTGTGTGGCCCTGGCGGCGCTCATGCACCGACCCGATTGCCGACCGCGCGATGCCGACTAGTCTCGGCTTCGCTCACACCAGCGAGATGCCTTTCGCCACGCGGATCACCGCGGTGCCGGCGATCTTGTCGTGCCAGGCCTGCTTGCCGTCGTCGAACGCGATCCAGATGAAGCCGAGGCCGGCCACCGCCAGCGACAACAGACAGCCGAGTGCGCGCACGATGGCGGTCGCCCAATCGATGTCGCGGCCATCCAGCCGCACTACCTGCAGATCGAACACGATGCCGCCTATGGTCGAGCCGCGCAGTTTCCACATGACCGCTCCGTACGCGGCCAGCACGAGCAGCTCGAGATTGAACAGATGGTGCAGCAGGTTGACGATGATGCCGATGAGCAAGGCATCGAGCAGGAGTGCCGCGATGCGCACCCAGAATCCCGCCCGCGGCAATGCCGCGGCGGGGGAGGGGCCCACTGGCTCAGCGTGCGTGCCTGCCACCGCTGCGGCTGGCTCGGTGGGCGGCGGCGCAGCAGGCGGGGAGGCCCGCGCCTCATCTTGGGCCGCGCGGGGTGCGCGCATGCTCTGCAGCAGCGTCAGAACCACGGTCCCCAGCCCCAGCAGGCCAAGCAGCTTATAGATTACGAAGCCCAGCACGGGCACGAGATACAGTGCCACCACGATCGCCCCGCCGATCAGCACCGTCAGTGCCGGGTGGCTCGGGCCCCCGCGCCGCCCCAGGCAGAGCCGTCCAATCCAGGCCAGCATGACCGCCTTGCCGAACAGGCCGGCACAGAACAGCCCCGCGACCACGAAGGGTATCGCGGCGATCCCGATCACCGTCACACACAGCACCGTCAGCAGCAGTGGCGACAGCAGCACGGTCAGTAGTGCTGCGACTATGCTCAGCCCCGGTCTGGACTCGAAAGTGAGCACGCAGCGTTCGACGCCGCCGCGAAACACCAGCGCCAGCAGCACGTACAGGCAAAGGAAGCCCAATGCCACGCCCCAGGCCCATCCAACGCCTGCGGTAAGCGCAAGCGGTCGCCCGAAGAGCAGGCAATGCTTGATCCATGGCCGCAACCAGCCAAAGCCGGAGAGGCCGGTAAAGACGGTTTGCGTACCGCCGTGGACGATTGCTGCCGGATCACGCTGCAGGCTTCCGCCAATCGCAACCGCATTGCCGCCAATGTCGGCGTTGGGGCCGAGCACGACGCTGCCAAACACGGCCACCGCATCGCCGCCGATCCTGCCATCGACGTACGTGGTGCCGAACACCGATACGGCGCTGTGGTCGAGCGAGCCGGTGACCCGCGCGTCGCCGAAGATCGCAACGACGTCGCCCGCATCACCCTCGCTGATGGCAGAACCCAGCACGGCAACGACTGCATGGGCGCGTTCCCCGGCCGCCAGGTGACTATCGTGGCCGACGCTCACCACCGAAGTGTCGTGTTCGCCGTGCGACACCCGGCCATGATGCAAGTGGTACTCGAACTCTGCCTGCCGCGCCGCCGGCGCAGACTGCGCCCATACCGGACCGGCCAGTGCGCTGAACACGACCAGCGTCAGTGGCGTGATCGATCTTCTGACCCGCGTGTTCATCGATATAGCGTCCTGTACGCGGCCGCTCCCAGCGCAAACAGCATGGCGTACAGCGCTGCCGCCACAGCCAGTCCTTCGTAGAGCCACAGCGGCGGAATGGTTCGCATGAGTGAAATCACCACGTCGGACCAGGTGCCCATCAGCGCCCACGCCCCGCGCGGCGCCGGCGCCGACTCCAAGTCCGCGACCAGGCGTGCGCAGCCCATGAGCGCCAGCGCATTCAACAGCACGCACAGCAGCACGAAGCACGCGCGCGCACCAGGTGGCCAGCGCGGGAATCCATGGTGCCACCAGGGCAGTGCCGCACGATGCGCCAACGCTTGTAGCACGCGCGGCGCCAGCGTCGGCGGTGCCCGCCGCAACGGCAATTGTTGCAGGGCGCGCGCGACTACCCGCGCCAGCTCCACATCCGCTTCGTCATTCATAGGCATCGTCAGTCCTGCAGGGCACCACTGGTTATTCCGCTGGATTGCAACACCGGCAGCAATGCCAGTCGGGCCCGCCGGATATCGGTCTTGATCTTCGCCAGCGACGCGCCGAGCCGCGCCGCGATTTCCTGGTATGACAGATCCTCGAAGTGATAGAGCACCAGTGCCGAGCGCTGGTCCGCCGGCAGCGACGTCAAGGCCCGTTCGATCAGCGCGCGGTGCTCCTCGGTGCTGCATTCTGCCAACAGGGTATCGGGAGCCGGCGGATCGTACTGCGCGCCATCGTCCTCGGAGAATGACCGCCAGCGCGCGCGGTAGCGGCGCAGATGATTGAGCGCAAGATTGGTGGTCACGGTCTTGAGCCAGCCGCCGCTGCTTGCACTCGAACGCAACTCGTCGAAGTGCTCATATGCCCTGACGAACGCCTCCTGCGCAATATCCTCCGCCTGCGCGTCGTGGCCCACCAGTCGAGCGGCGGTGGTAAAGACCATGTCCTGGTAGGCGCGCATGAAGGTCGTGAACTCCGCTGAGTGGCCGAGCTCCGTAGTTGGTATTTGCACGAGCGTGTGCCGTTTCACCCCAGAACACCGCGCGGCGATAAAAGTTGCAGTCTCGCGGGCGGTGTGGCGGCGCATGGCGCCGTCGGTGCTCAGTTTTCCAGACTGTCCGCGTGCGAAGAAGAGCTCGGCGCTCCCCTCACCATCGCAGCGTGCGGTCCCGGTGCCTGCGCCGCGCCCGCAGCCGACGCCGCCGGCCCCACCGCCGGCAACAGCGCCGTCAGCCTCGGCGGCTCGGCGTCGCGCACCCATGCATAGGCCACCATGTGCTCGAAGATCCGCTCCAGGTAGTCCCGCGTCTCGCCGAAGGCGATGTTCTCGATCCACACATCCGCGTCCATGGGCCGGGACGGCAGCCATCGCGCCACCGGCACTGGCCCAGCGTTGTAGGCGGCGAGGCCGGGTGCGAGTTGGCCGGCATAGCGGTCGAGCATTTCCCGCAGATACGCCGCACCGAGAGTCACCGCCGCGACCGGATCGAACAACGTATCGGGACCCGGCGGCGGCAGGTGCCAACGGCGCGCGAGCGCCGGGGCGGTCGCCGGCCGCATCTGCATCAAGCCGCGCGCGTCGGCACGTGACACGGCGTCCTTGCGGAACAGGCTTTCCTGGCGAATGACCGCCAGGATGAGGTCGCCGGGCAGGTGGGTCAGGTCGATGGCGCGCGTGATGGCGGTCGGGTACGGCCGCGGGTAGCGCAGCCGCACGTCGTCCCAATCCCCGGCCTGCGCCAGGGTGGCAATTGACTGTGCATACCAGCCCCAGCGCGCCGCGATATGCGCAGCCTGTATCTTGACCTTGGGGTCAGCGTCGCTGAGCTCGACGGCCCATTCCACGCCCGCTTCATCAGCCATGTCGCAGTCCAGCAGCGCATGCGCACGCTCCAGGCCGGGGCGGGCGGCAAGGGCGCCTTGTGCCGCCTCGTCATCCAGCGAGGGCTGTGCATTGAGCGCGTAGGGCCGGTGCAGGCGGTCGGCGGCGAGATAGCCATAGTAGTCCCGCAACGCCGCGACGTCGGCGTACAGCGGGGCGGCCGCGGCGGCGCCGCGCGTGGCCTCCACCGCCCGCGCGCGCCAGTACTGCCAGCGCGGCAGTGTCGCCAGGGCGGCCGGCATCTGCTCTATCCAGCCGAGCGCGGCAGGATAGTCACCGCTCCAGAGCGCGGCGCGGACCCGCCATTCACGCACCTCGTCGTCGACCGCATCGGCGGGCACGTCGCGCAGCGTCGCCAGTGCGGTCGGATCGCGCTCGTAGGCAGCCCCCAGGGCTGCATCGCGCTGCAGACGGCCGCGCAGCGCGGGGGTCATATCCGGGCGCGCCAGCAACTGCGGCAGCAGCGTCAGCGCGGCTGCCGCATCCTGGCGCGCAAGCCGGTTGAATCCGGCTTCGAGCGCATCTGCTTCCACCGGCAACGCTACGTTGTGGGCCAGTATCTCGAGCGTGGGTTTCGGTGACTCCAGAAGTTGCGCCCACTGCAGCAGCGGTGCGGCGGACGCCGTGGGTACATCGGCGGCAAACTCGCGCGCCAGTTGGGCGCTGCCATCCACCAGCGCTGCGCGCGTACGCACTTCCGCGAGGCCTGCGCTCAGCAGGCCCTGCTGCCGCAGCCAGGCAAAGACACCGTCGCATTCGCTCGGCGCGCGCTGCGGCACGTTCCAGCGCGCCAGAGCATCCACAGCCAATCCTTGCGTATTCCCGGTTTCGAGCCGGCCTTCGAGCCGCTCGCAGATCAACATCGGATCATTGAGATCCGCGGCCCGCGGCAGAAACCAATCCCAGCGGCGGCGCTCGGCCAGGTTCACGAGCCAGTCGTGACGCAGCGCGCGTGTCACGGGCTGTTGCACGTGCGATTGCAGGAATGCATCGATCAGTGCATCGAGATCGGCGCCCGGCGTGAGCACCAGATCGCGTCGCAGGCGCGCCGCCACGAGGTAGTCGTGAATGACGTAGTGCTGCAGCGCCAGCGAATCCGGCGGCTCAGCTACGCGCAGCCGGACACGCTGCATCGCGGCCATGAATTCGTCGCGCACTGCCTCAGGGACGCCGTCCGGGCTCACGGTCTCATTCGGTGTCGCAGCGGCTGTATCGGTGGCCGGTGCCGCCGGGACGACGCCGGCCCGTGTATGGTGGGTCACGCCAAGCGACAGCGCAAACAGCGCTACCAGGACAGCCCGCGGTGCTGGCGCCGCACGACCCAATTCCAGCGCCATCACCAGCGCACATTTGCCGGCCTGCCACATGCGCGCATCTTATGCGCATTGTCACGGCGTCGCTTCTGGGGATGCGCGGGCGTATTATGATCGCTGCCCAATGGCAGTCCCCGAAGTCATCCATCGTCACAGCCTCCCGACCCGCCTGCTGCATTGGGTCAATGCGCTGTGCGTGTTCCTGGTTTTGATGAGCGGCCTGCAGATTTTCAACGCTGATCCATATCTGTATTGGGGCAAGCACGGCGCCAGTCCGGATACGCCCCTGCTGTCCATCGGCGCCCCCGGGTTTCCCCACTGGGCTACCCTGCCGCACTGGCAGGCACTGGCGGTCGGCCGGCGCTGGCATTTTTTCTTTGCGTGGCTGCTGATCTTCAACAGCATCGCGTATCTGATCTTCAGCTTCACGAGCGGCCACGTGCGCCGCGACCTGCTGCCCAGGCCCGCCGAGATCGCCCCCTCGCACCTGCTGCGTGACATATGGAATCACTTGCGGCTGCGATTTCCACGCGGCGAGGCCGCGAAGCACTACAACGTGCTGCAGAAGCTCGCCTACTTCGGCGTGATCTTCGTCCTGGCGCCGCTGATTCTGGCGACGGGGCTGACCATGTCGCCCGGCTTCGACGCGGCCTGTCCCTGGCTGGTCAACCTGTTCGGTGGCCGACCTGATGCCCGCACCATTCATTTCATCGCCGCCATGCTGGTCGCACTGTTCATTGTCGTACATCTGCTCATGGTGGCGCTGGCCGGGCCATGGAACGAAATTCGCTCGATGATTACCGGGCGCTATGTCGTTCCCGGGGGAAAGCCCAAATGAAACGGCGAATCTGGAACCGTCGGCAGCTCCTGCTGCGCGGCTCGGCCGCGTTCGGCGGACTGATGCTCGGCGGCTGCGATCGGCTGAGCGAATCGCCCTCGTTCCTGAAGCTCCTCGGCAACGCCGAGCTGCTCACCTACCGCACGCAACGTCTGGTGGTCGGACAGGCCCTGGCGCACGAGTACACCGAGGCGGATCTCTCGCCCGTATTCAGATCCAACGGCACCAGTAACCCCAACAATCCCCTGTACAACCGGTTGCGCGCCGAGGACTTCGTGGATTGGCGCCTGACGGTGGGTGGACTGGTTGACGTTCCGCTCTCACTCTCACTGGCGCAGCTCCACGCCATGCCCGCGCGCACGCAGATCACACGCCACGACTGC
>DATDIL010000142.1:0-5543 GCA_036521075.1 Steroidobacteraceae bacterium
GTCTACTGCCTTGCCCGATTCCCCGAGCAATGGGACAAGCTGCGCGCAAATCCGGCACTGGCACGCGGAGCATTCGAGGAGGCCATTCGCTTCGAATCTCCCGTCCAGACTTTCTTTCGTACAACCACATGCCCCACGGAGTTCGGCGGCGTGCAGCTGCAGGCCGAGAGAAAAGTCCTGCTGTTTCTCGGGTCCACCAATAGAGACCCGCGCCGCTGGCCGAACCCGGATACCTACGAAATCGAGCGCAACGCACTGGGCCATGTGGGCTTCGGCGCCGGCATTCACGTCTGTGTCGGTCAGTTGCTGGCACGGCTCGAGGGTGAGGTCGTGCTGCAAGCCCTGGCTCGGCGGGTCCGGAAGCTGGAGCTGGCGGGTCCGCCCGTACGCCGATGCAACAGCACGCTACGCGGCCTCAAGCATTTGCCGCTGCGGGTGAGGACTTAAATCCGACGCGCGCCGTCGCCGCTCTCAGGCGACATGCTTCACGATGCGGCCGTCCTTTTCGTTCCTGGGCAGCCCGTCGTTCACGTTCTTCTCGCGTACTGCGACTATCCCGGACCGGAGGCGTTAGCACGTGGGGGCGCGGCGCGCGGCCGCGGTTGCCGAAGTCCGGAAAGGTCAGGCTGCCGGAGAGATCGTGGCGGATGTGGATCTGGAGCTCATGATCGACCGCATGATCGCCCCATCCATTTCCGATTATTGATGCAGCACGCACAGCTGACCTAGGAGTTCCGCCTGGCTATCGTCTCGCAGGTCCTGTATGGCATGCGCGCGCCTAAGGCAAGATAGCATCCCGGGAGCCCGCGCGCGGTCGGCAGGGAGTACAATGAGCGTGGCTCACGATGGGCCAGGAAGGAAGCAGCTATGATGGTCAATGTCAGCTTATCGCGTTCGGATCAATCGAAGATTCTGGCTCACCTCAGAACCCTTCGCGCGACCCTTTCGCAGGCGCGCGACGCACTCATGCACTTCAAGGATGACCGACTGGATCGCGACATGCTGGAACCTGCAGCGCGGCGGGTCGATGACCTGATGAACATGTTCGTGAGAACTGCGCCTGATTCTGGGCAGGGATACCGGTGGGTCACCGAGATCCAAAGCGGGATTGAACAGGTGACGAATCCCAAAGCCGCCGACGCTCTGCGTGAAGCGCGAGTCGACATCACCGCGTTGCTTCGCGTAATGGGGAGCGAGGGAACCGAAATACACGGCGGAGTCCACTAAGAGACTCGCCATACGCGCCGGACCGACCTCCCGATCCGGCAGGCGCTTCGTGACCCCGCCCGGTATCTAGTCGAGCAGTGCATGCCCTTCCGGCAATTGATGCGCATACCAAGCCGCCAGCCGATGGCGAATCGTCTTCTCTCCGACCTGATCTTCAGGCATAGGTGAAATAACTTTCTCGTACACGAGTAACCGATATACGTACAGCGCCTTTTCGCTTGCCGAGTCCGTCGACTCGAACTCGACCGCCTTGCGGCCCTCCGCATATTTGACGCCAGCGGTCAAAGCCGCTTTGAACAATTCCGCCTCGTGCTTGAATTTCTTCATAGAACGACTTTATACGCCACTGTCCAACGGTCGTGCCAGCGCCGTCGCGGGGCCGCAATCGGAATCGAACCCATCGAGATATCCCGCAAATCAGCGCGTTACGCTCTTCTGGGCAGCCAGGTGCGACCTGCGTGCGAAATTCTCGCCACACCTCGGGCACTGCGTGGCAACATGGGGTAATCGATTGATGCGTGGTCTGATACGCGCCGACGGCATCACAGGGGCAATCAACCACGACCAGTAGGCTTGCCGGAGCTTGGTATGTCACGCATACAGTCGACGCTGAGCGCATCGATGTATTCACTGCTGTGCCTGTTGTCGGTAACTTCGCGCGCGCAGCAGAACCCGCTTCTCATCCATGCTGGCGCGGGGTTAGGGGAAGTTCATTTTGAGACTTCGTGCTCCCCCGATGCTCGGGGCCCGTTCGAGCACGCGGTGGCGCTGCTTCACTCGTTTGAGTTCGGCCCCGCCAGTGCGGGATTCCATGCTGCTCTTGCAGCCGACCCAAGATGCGCCATCGCCGATTGGGGTATCGCGCTTAGCAGCTGGGGCAACCCATTCGCTCCCGGGTTGAAACCACGCGTGTCTCTTGAACAGGGCCGTCAGGCGATCGAGGCAGCGAAAGCCGCCGGAGCGAGGACTCGGCGCGAGCGCGACTACATCGTGGCCGTCTCCAGGCTTTACCACGGATTCGAGACCAGATCCCAACAGAGCCGGCTCGATGCTTACTGTGATTCGATGTCGAAGGTTGCCGCGCGTTACCCGGCGGATAGCGAAGCCTCCATCTTCTACGCGCTTTCGCTCGCCATGTCGGCCGATCTGGCTGACAAGACGTACGCAAAGCAGCTTAAGGCGGGCGCCATTCTAGAGAATTTGTTTCGCAAAGAGCCGCGCCATCCAGGCGTGGCTCACTACATCATCCATAGTTACGACTATCCGCCGCTGGCACCACGCGCCCTGGCAGCCGCTCGCGCTTACGCCAAAATCGCGCCGGATTCTCCCCATGCTCTTCATATGCCTTCTCACATCTTTACCCGGCTTGGGCTCTGGGACGAATCTATCCGTTCCAACATCGCGTCCGCAGCGGCTTCCCGGCGAGAGCAAGATATTACCGAAGAGCTTCATGCCAGCGACTATCTTCTGTACGCCTATCTGCAGAGCGGGCGTGACGCGGCTGCGAAACGCGTCTTGGACGATCTCCCCGAGATAGAATCGCGTTTGCGTCCCGATGCCGTCCCCATCGGCGCGGCCCCCATGTCAGCGGCATACTTTGCGATAGCCGCCATGCCGGCGCGCTACGCGCTCGAGCGTGGCGATTGGGGCGCTGCGAGCAGGTTGCAAGTGCAGCCCACGAAATACCCCTACACTGATGCAATCACTTGGTTTGCGCGCGGGATGGGTGCGGCGCGCCTTGGTAGAGCTGCCGCGGCCCGGCATGCAGCCGGAGAGCTTGCCGCGATCCATCGACGGTTGACCGACGCGAACGAGGGCTACTGGGCTCTGCAGGTAGAGATTCAGCGTGTAGATGTCCTCGCTTGGGCAGCTCTGGCGAACAAGGATTCGAACGACGCATTGGCGCAGATGCACAAAGCGGTTGAATTAGAGAACGAGACGGAAAAAAGCGTCGTCACACCTGGCTCGATTGAACCAGCGACTGAACTGTCAGGCGAGATGCTTCTTCAATTGAAACGTGCCGGCGATGCTTTGCAGCAATTCGAGGCGACGTTGAAGAAGGAACCCAACCGCTTCCGTTCACTGTACGGCGCGGCCAAAGCGGCGGAATTGGTTGGGAATGCCGAATTAGCGCGACGCTACGCGGCTATCCTGCTCAAGGTATGCGCACACGCAGACCACCCTGGCCGCGCTGAATTGGCTTTCGCGCGCGCCATCGTCAGCTCGGAGAAGTAGTGCGCGCGTGAAATGCTCAGGTATGTATCGACCAGCCGACGCGACGCGCCAGTTGCCGGAATTTTTCCTCTGGCCACAGGGATCTGAACGAGGGTTCGCGAGTCAGCTCGATCAGACCGGGATTGTGCTCCCGGTAAGCCTTCTCGAGCCACTCGAGAGCGCGCCGCGCATCGCTCACTGCGCCGAATGCTCTCGCCACGTTGTAGGGCGATGTATACCTATCGCCGCTGGCGGCGAGTTGCTGCACCACTGTTTCCATCGCCTGACGGTCGCCGCCGACGGCGTGTGCCTGGGCGAGTCCAGCCGGCGCTTAGGTGCTCCCGCCAGAGAGCTCCACCGCCCGCTGCATGGCCCCTGTTCCCTCGCGCACGAGACCTTTCTGCAGGCACGCAAACCCCACGCGCCCAAGGCGTAGGCAAGTCGCGGTCAGGGCTGTGTCCCCAAGATAGGGATCAGGGGTGGACCACTCTCGACGATGATGATGATGGCGATGGCGATGATGGGTAATAAGCGAGCCACTTATAATCAAGTGGTGCTATTATTACCCGAATGAAAAGCCGCGATCTTGAGACCGCACTGAAAACCTTCCGCGACAAGGGCGGCACGCTCCGCACTCGAGACCTGGTCGCGCTCGGGGTGCATACCGACACGCTCTATGCCCTGCGAGATGGTGGCCAAATCGTCGAACTCGGCCGCGGCCTCTATCGTCTGGCCGAAGCCGGGGAGGCCGAGTATCCCGACCTCGCGGTGGTAGCGGCACGAGCGCCCAACGCGGCGGTCTGCCTGATCAGTGCGCTCTCGTACCACGGCATCACGACGCAGATCCCATCTTCCGTCCACCTTGCCGTACCGCGAGGCAGTTACCACGGCATCAAGCTGTCGATACCCGTCACCGTATATCGCTTCGACTCAAAGACCTTCTCTGAGGGGCTGGAAACGCATCGCATCGGTGGCATGTCCCTCAAAATCTACAGTACCGCGCGCACCGTGGTGGACTGCTTCAAGTTCAGGAACAAGCTGGGACTGGATGTCGCCCTCGAAGCGCTGCGCCTGGCGCGACAGCGAAGGCGCGTGCAAAACCGTGAGCTGCTGCACTACGCACGCCTGCTTCGTGTCGAAAGACCCATGTCACCTTACCTACAGGCCATCGAATGAACACCAAGGAAGTGAAGAATGTCGTGGCCTCCGTGCTCGCGAGGCTGCGCAGCACATCGAAGTCGAATGGCGTACCGTTTCAGCAGGTGCTCCAACAGTATGCAATGGAGCGTTTCCTGTATCGCGTCTCGAAGTCGCGGCACGCGCAAAGTGTCGTTCTCAAAGGTGCTCTGTTACTGAAGACCATCGGTATTCCCAATGCGCGCCCCACCATGGATATCGACATGCTGCGCAAGGGAAAAGCCGACCAAGCAAGCCTGGTGGCACTCATCCGGGACTGTGCCACTCTCGAAGTGGACCCGGACGGCCTCACCTTCCTCGACAATACTGTGGCCGCCGAGGAAATCACGAAGGATTCGGAGTACAAAGGCACGCGAATCCTCATGGACGCGCGCATGGATAATGTGCGCCTCAGACTTCAGGTCGACTTCGGTGTAGGTGACATCATCGTACCCGGCCCAAGAATGATCGAATACCCGGTCTTCTTGGGTGGAGACACGATCAAACTACTCGCCTATCCGGTCGAATCCGCAGTCGCTGAGAAGCTCCAAGCCATGGTAGCGCTCGGAAGCGCTAACAGCCGCATGAAGGACTTCTATGACGTGTGGATCTGCTCGAAACACCTTGACTTCAACGCCGGCACACTTCTCAAGGCCATCAGCGCGACGTTCAAGAATCGAGAAACATCAGTCCCGGCGCAAGAGTTTGAGGCCCTGACGGCAATCTTCGCTGGAGCGCATCGCGTTCAGTGGAACGCTTTCGTAAGAAAGATGGGCGAGGAGGAACTCATCGATGGGTTCGGTAAGATCATCGAGGATATTAAGACCTTCGCAATGCCGGCGTTCCGATCACTTGCCAGCGGGGAAAAAATCGCGCAGCAGTGGAAGGCCGGCAACGGCTGGGTCGTCTCATGATCTGGTGGTCTT